>CAZNYB010000003.1:11980-88895 GCA_964577155.1 uncultured Thermomicrobiales bacterium
CCGGCAACGCCGACTTGCGGGCGGCGATCTCGAAGGTGTACTCGGCGAACCAGTTGTCGTTCATCGTGAAGAAGCCTTTTTCGCCGTTTTTATCGCCCCAACTGTTCTCCACTCTCCAGCGACGGGCAGTGCCGTCCACGACATCGACGCCGGTAAAGAGCATGGCGTGGGTCATCAATGTCTCGTGGTATTCCAACCGGCCGGTCTTATCCAGATCGAAACCAGTCTGGTAGAGCGGCTCCAACTCGTAGAGCTCTGCGTCCCACAGCCCCAGCTGCCGGTGCATCATCTTGCCAACATCGCAGCCAAACCAGACCGGCTCGCCGCCGACGATGGTCTCCCGGGCGATCTCCTTGATCAGGTCGATCTCGACGTTCAGGTACTTGACCATGTCGCCGCCGACGATGTTGCCGAGGTATTTCACCGTGTAGGTCTGGCCAAAGGCGTTGCGCGGGTCGTGAACCAGGCAGACGTACTCATCCAGAGGAATGGTGATGTACTTCGCGGCGAACTCCTGCGGGGTCATCTCCTCATCACGGTGGAAGTTCCCGTCCCGATCGGTCCACTGCCAGGTGAAGCGATCCGGCGGGGTTCCCAGGTGAATGCAGAGGATGCGGTGAATATCGGCCAGTATCTCTTTCTTCTCTTGCTGGATCTCATCGGCAGTTCCGCCGCTGGCGTGCAGCACCCGCAGGGAGCGAGCGCCCTCGCGCAGTTTCGCCAGCAGGATCTGATTCATCCGCCGGGTGGCGGACGAAGACTGGGTCTCCGGCATGAATGCGAGTGGGACCAACCCGTGCTTGTTGACCAGGTTGACGAACATGTTCCACTGCCCGCCATCATCCAGTGGCCGGTCGAGCAGGAAGCCAACGGTACGGTCGTCGATATCGCTGCCTGCGTTCTCGATGATCGCTTCCAGGAAATAGTTTGACCGCTCCAGTTTGTCCCAGAACAGGGTATACACCTGGCTGAATTCGAAATCCTTGATATTCATCTTCTCCATTGCGCCGACGCGGAGCAGGTTCATGCCAGCAAACGCCCAGCAACGGCCGGATTGCTTCTGATTGGTGACCTTCCAGTCATCCAGGGTATGGCTGAAGGTGTGGTCGATGTTGTTGACCACCTCCCGGCTCAGGGAAACCTGATCGATGCCCATCTTGGTCACCGCGTTTTGGGCAACCCGATTTTGCGTGTCCGCGTTGAATCCGGACCGCAGACTGCCGAGGTAGTCGCCGGAAAGGGCTCCATTCTGCGCCGGGGTCTTCGTCGTAGTCGCTGCCGGGGCTGTCGATTTACTCACTACCATTGGTGCTGTTCCCTCCGATTGACGTGCGGATCGTATGCCGACCATAGTACATGAAAATGCAATGCCAGAGTATATTGGAACCAGTATCGGATGTACTGACGGGTTCACCTGTCCCAGTTGCTGAGAGACGACTAATCAGGGGTACGGAGCCCGCGACTACCTCCTCCGCACCCTCATCGGAACCGTGGTCTTGCCTCGTCAGCGGCGACGGTGTTGCTGCGGTCGAGTACAGCCCGGTCGAAAGCGCTGGTCGTTACAGCAGCTTTTCGCTTGCTCGCCCAATATTGATTCGTCCGGAACAGACTCTCGAATGTCCCGGCATCGCTCCAGAAATCACTCAATTCATACCAATTGAGCCGCCGGGCTCGCAAGTACCGTTTGTTCACGTCGGTGATTTCCAGTTCACCGCGAGCCGAAGGTTCCAGACCGCGGATGAATTCGAATACTGTTGAATCATAAATGTACAATCCGGTGACAGCGTAGGGACTCTGCGGCCGCAGGGGCTTTTCCTCAATATCGACGATCTGAGAAGCGTCCGCCGCCGAGAAGACGGGGCATCCGAATCGTTGCGGATCTTCAACTGCCTTAAGAAAGATAGTCGCGCCACCTCGGAAGTCAGCCACTGCCGGACCAATATCTGCATCGGTTGTATTATCACCGAGAATAACGCAGATTGACTCCCCTTCCGCAAAAGTTTCAGCCAAACTGAGAGCCTGGGCAATTCCACCACTATCTTCTTGGTAGGCGTATTCAAACTGCCGGACTCCAAACTGCCGGCCATTGCGCAACACAGGGATGAAATCTCCAGCGTGCGGCCCGCCTGTCACGATCATGATTTCATAGATACCAGCTGCTACCAGCGTCTGTATTGGATAGAAGATCATTGGCATGTCATAAACTGGCAGGAGGTGCTTGTTAGTCGCGTAGGTCAGAGGATAGAGCCGGCTGCCGAGTCCGCCAGCGAGGATAATCCCTTTCATGGTGAACAGATTCCTTCACGATTCACGAATTCAATTTCGAACCCGTCCGCACACATCTCCCGGACCCGGCTTCTATCATGGAGTGCGATCAGCGCCGGTCATTCGAGATCGGTTGCGTTCGACTCTTCTACAGAATTGGACAAAATGGTGTCAGCTGCCCGACCTGTCATCCAGAAAGCGCCTGCCGTCGCGTCCAGCAGTGGACCGAAAAAGAGCGATATACCATCTGAATCCCGACCCACCTGCTACGACGACGCTACGTATCATTTCAAGTCCTTCAGCTATACCGCGAATCTTCAGGTTAAATCGCGGCTATCAAACGTCTGGGCCAGCTATCGCCATCTGTTCTAGAGTCTCTCGAGTCCAGGCAACAGTCAGATTCAGACCATCCTGAAAGCTTGTAAGTGGTTCCCAATCAAGTCGCTGCCTGGCAAGGTCGCCGGTCAGATAGATCTTGTAAACCTCACCGGCCCGGACGGGCGCGAATTGAGGTTCATGCCTGTAGCCAATCGCCTCGGCAAGTGCGGCGAAGATCTGGTTGACGCTCATCCCTCGCCCCGAACCGAGATTAACGATCGTTCTCGATCCGCGGTCGAGCGCGAGCAGATTCGACCGTGCCACATCACCAACGTACACAAAATCCCGTTCTTGCTTGCCATCGCCGTAGATCGTGACTGGTCTATTTTGTAGCATCAAGCCGATGAAGATGGCCACAACTCCGGCCTCACCTTCGGGATCTTGCCTCGGCCCGTAAACGTTGGGATAACGCAGCACCGTGAAGTCGAGGTCATAAAGCTGTGAGTAGAGTTCCAGATAGTGTTCGACGGTATGTTTCGAGATACCGTAGTGTGACAACGGCACGATCGGATGATCTTCGTCGCAGGGCAGATAGCGCGGTTCACCGTACATCGCACCACCGGTGGAAGCATAAATGATTTTACGCACCCCGGCGGTGGCGGCGATCTCAAGAAGATTAATCGAACCTTCCACGTTGATCTGAGCGTCCCGGCGCGGATGCTGGATGGATACTCGTACGCTCATCTGGGCTGCATGGTGGCTGATTACCTCGGGGCTGAAGTCCCGGACCGCGGCTTCGAGAGATGAATCACGAATGTCACATTCGTAGAGTTGGACCCCTTCGGGAATGTTGGAGCGTTTCCCGGTAGAGAAATCATCGAGCACTGCGACCTCATGCCCGGCGTTCCGACATTGCTCAGCGACGTGCGATCCGATAAATCCCGCGCCACCAGTAACCAGTATCCGCATATGTTTGTCCCTCATTCGCTTGCTAGCTAGTACGCTCCAACACCACGCAACACGGCGGGCAACGTGCGCGCCAAAATCTCCAGATCACGCCAAACTGAATAGGTTCGGATGTAGTACATGTCGAGCCTGACGCGATCCTCATAGCCAAGACGGCTGCGCCCGCTAATTTGCCAGAGTCCGGTTAGACCCGGCTTCACGGTGATCAGGTTGTCACGCCAGTGACCAAATTTCGGCAGCTCACTTTCAGTGATCATCCGCGGACCAACCAGGCTCATCTGCCCACGCAGCACATTGATCAGCTGAGGCAACTCATCCAGGCTCCATCTCCGCAAAAGATGTCCGATCGAAGTGATGCGCGGATCATCCTCGAGCTTCCCGCGTTCGGCAAGTTCGGCTCGTAGATCGGGACGGCTTAGAAGCATCTCCTCTCCGTCGGTTCGCATCGTGCGGAACTTCAGCGCATCAAAACGTCGCCCGCGCTCTCCAATTACTTGCCGCCGATACAACACAGGTCCAGGAGACGTGAGTTTGACGGCGATTGCCAGCAGAATAAGGAGAGGTGAAAGAAGCACAAGCACGGAAAGAGATATGAAATAATCCAGAGCGCGCTTGAAAATGAAATCGAAACCGGTGATGCGTACCTTCTTAAGAGTTACCAGCGGCAAGCCCTGAATGTCACGCACATCGACGCCAGTCGTCTGGATTTCGTACATCCCGGGAATCAGATGGAGGTTGGTCGATTCCCTTGAAAGCTCTCTCACAAGCATCGCGAGTGCTGTCTGTGACACTGACGCTGCGCTGACGATAACGTCGTCAATGCGATGATAATTCGTCAGTTCGGATAGACGCGATGCTTCCTCAGGAGCACTCTCGTTCTCGAAATCCCTCGGATCCAGCATTAAGACCGGATGCAACCCACTTGATGGTATGTCTCGAATCAGCTCGAGAAGTAGTTCCAGGTGTTCCTGGGAAGCGACGATAGCAACTCGACGCCCGGCAATTCCATTGACGCGGAGTCGGTAAATGACACGTCGCAGCACGAAGCGCGAGAGGGAAACCACGATTATCAAGCAGAACCAGGAAATGACGATCCAGCCACGGGAGATGACGAGGTTGTCGTCCAGAAAAAAACTCAATAGGATGACGAGAAGCATTGACGATGTCGACGCCGAAACGACGCGCGCGTATTCCTGATAGCCATCAAAGAGCAGGCTTAATGAATACAGTCGATAAATCGCGAAAATTATCACGATAAACGGCACGAGCCAAAAGACGAGAGACGAATAAAAGCCCTGTGGTGAACCCTCCGGCACGTAGAAGATGCCGAGTTGAGTTTTGAATCGAAACCAGTAGGCTCCATAAAACGCACCACATATGGCTGCAATGTCAACCCCGATGAGACAAAGCACCATCAAGGACCGCACCGCATTCGAGCGGCTGCGTGTTTCAAAGAGCGGCCATGGCGCTGGCGTGGACCCGGAGATCGGGGCTTCGCGAGAAACTCCCAGGGTCATCGTCAGGTTGCCCTGGCCAGGATCGCGCTTGGAGCGTATAGCCGCTCGAACGCGCGAACAACATCGTCCCAATCATGGTTTCGCATTACGTAGTCATACCCCTCCCTGCGAAGAGACTCCGCGTACGTATCCTCTCGCAACAATCGCACGATCTCAGAAGCGAATTCGTTCGTGGTATCCGCAACGGTGACACCGGGGGGTGTCGTCGTTCCAAGACCGGCGGCAGCTGAACTGGATGCAACGACTGGTAGACCTGCGCCCATCGCTTCGAGCACCTTGTTCTGAATCCCAACGCTATATGTGATTGGCGCAACAGCAACGCGCGCTGTACGAAGCACGCTAGACATGTTGGGAGGATTGGCGATCAGGATGACGCCTGCCGTGTGTGTTGCCTGCAGCACCCACTCCGGAGGGTCAGCCCCGGCAATGGTAAGTTCGGCCGTTGGCAGTGCCTGCCGTACCTGCGGCCAGATTCCGTCCAGCAACCACTTTAATGCCGCCTGATTCGCGTGATAGCTTAGTTTCCCGGTGAACACTGCCCGGGGGACATCAGATAAAGGAGCCGGACGAGCAACCGCTCTCTCAACCCCGTTGGGAATGACGACAACATTCTTGATCGGTCGATCGCGAACCATTGCTATGCGATCGCGTTCTGCGACCACAGAAATGAAGCTTGCCTGTTCAATGAGACGGTCTTCTGCTCGCTGGGTGCGTCCACGTTCGATCCCCGCAACAATTCGAACTCTGCGGTCGACACCAAACGCCTGAGCTTGCTCCGCAAGAGCGGTGAGGCAGTCGACAGCGTCATAAACCACATGGGCATCAAGTCCTTGGAACAGATTTGCAGCAACGGCGCCTCTAAAGTGTTCGATATGGACGACATCATAAGGACGCCCAGACAGCTCGGCTGTGACCAGTTGCTCGCGTACGCAACGGGCAAATCTTGGCGAGGTAGATACCATCTCCTGAAGAGACCGGAGGGGGTCGCCGAGGAGTCCCCTTAGCTGGCGTATCCGACCGTGCCAAACGATGTAGACAGAGCTGACCTTAGAACGCCATTGGCCAAGAATCACTGAATCGTCCGCGTTCCAGGCGAGTCCTACGAGTGTGACTTCATGCCTCAAACACAAGCGTTCCAAGATCATCTTCGATCTAACGCGAGTGAATCCGGGACCATACGGTAGCACGAACAAGATTCGCAAACGCAGACTCCTGATTTCCCACCGCTACTAGCATCACAGCATTGACACTACCAGACCCCATCGCGATTCGAATGTTTCAGCAGTCCGTTCGAAGCTGACAATCAATTCACGATCAGGCCGCGCTCGAAGCCGATCTGCGCCTGCCGCGCAGCAGTTCGTCAAGTGCTCGATCCTCTAGCTTCATCTCCACACTCATGGGATGCGGAGACGGGGCATTTGAGGCCAGGCGCATCAGGAGATCTCGCTCCACGCTCAGACGTTGAAGCGCTTTTGCAAGCGCGACACTGCTACCTGGCGCAAAGAGCAGACCGTCCACACCATCGCGAACCATCTCGGCCATGCCTCCGTGGTTCGCGGTGACGACGGGCACACCTATCGCCTGGGCTTCAAGAATGACGTTTGGGCTGTTTTCGAACCATCGAGATGGGACGACGAGCACATCCGATGCGGCAAGTGCATCGCCGATCTGGTCCCGCGATAGCGATGTGCCGAGCCGGATACTTCCTCCTGCTCCGCTGCCGATTTTCATAGATCCATCTGTCATAGGACCATGGATATCGAGCTCGATGTTATGTCCCTGTTCAACGAGTCGGGACACGGCATCAACGAGCAGGTCCACGCCCTTATGACGCGTTACCTGACCCAGATACAGGACTCGCAGGGTGCCCGGTTCGTGTGAGCTTCCCCTGGGAGTTGAGCGTTGCATATCATCGAGTCCCTGGCGGACAGTCAGAATCCGCTCACGCTTGACGCCAATATCGACGAAGACATCTGTGAGGAATTGAGAGTTGCAGATAACCAGACCGACGCCGGCCAGTGCCTGACGGATGCGCTCTTCGCGAAGTTCGAATGCTCTCACCCCTCCCGTCCGTAGTTGAGTCAGAGCCGCGGATCCGCGTCCGAAGTCTGATAGCAGAGTCCACGAGAGATGTTGAAATCTTGAACCGAAGAATTCGACCGGGTGGCGAGCAGTCAACCTGCACGACGCGCAATCGGAAGCGTGTCGCGGCCCGGGACAACAGCTGCCGTCGGGGCGCAGGAGCGTGTGGCGCTGGCAGCGGTGCCAAAAATCAGTCGCGAATAGCACCGATGGGATGTCGGACTCGGCAGCGATCTCCAGCGGATGCAACCCGAAGATTGCGCCACTGAGCTGATAGATGATGTCTGGCTGAAAACCATCGATGCAACGTCGCAATTCAGGTCCGAGGAGCGGATGGAGGTAGGTGTCCGATAGTGGCTGAGTACTGTCGGCAACAGCGAATTTCAACCGACGAACCGGCGTCCCATCGATCTCATCCTCAGTACTCTCAAGCTGTCCGAATGGGATCTCCTTCGAAAGGCGTGGATCTGCTGCCAGGACCTGCACCGTGTGACCATGCCGGCGCCACCACGCCACTTTACGTCGCATCTGCTGCTCAGCGCCTCCCATCTGGTTCGGCGGGTAGCCGTGCGCGACGACGAGAATGCGAAGGACCGCCTTCGCTTCGTCCTTGAACATATCTACTGGCGGTACCCTGAGCGGTGTGCCTAGGTTCGCCGTCTCATGCACCTCAATTCCCTTTCATCTACGCCGCAGGCACGATAAGCGACCTGCAATTCACGTGGTGCGCGGTTGCGATTTATTGTGGCGCTGGAGCATTCCTCTTAATCTAGCCAGCATCGCCGACGGATCGATTAGCCCGAAGGCGACCGCA
Source organism: uncultured Thermomicrobiales bacterium (assembly GCA_964577155.1). Classification (GTDB taxonomy): domain Bacteria; phylum Chloroflexota; class Chloroflexia; order Thermomicrobiales; family CFX8; genus CAZNYB01. Next base: position 19,943 of record CAZNYB010000003.1, read on the forward strand.
GCAAGAATGTAAATGGTCGCGCCCAATATGATTGCCAAAACAAGTGAAATGTCGGGCGTGAGCCATAACGCCACCGCCATCAGCCCGGTTGCCATGCTGACGCGCACCAGTGCGCTTGACAGATGAGGATGAAATGGAAGGATGCCTTGCAGCAGCACGAAGAATAGAATGACCGTTGCGAGATCGCTCAAGACCGTGATCGACGCTGCTGCGTACATCCCAAAGCGCGGGATGAACATGAAATTCAGGATGATGTTTGCTACAGCACTTCCAACGTAGATCGCCGCAGCAGGGCGTTCGCGTCCAATTGCCGCGGTGATGTTTCCAAAAAGAGAAAGTAGAATAACGAATGGAATATCCCAGGCAATAATTGCGACGACCGGGACAGCCGACTCGAAGTTCGCGCCGTACAGGAAGCTCACCGTTCTGGAGGCAAGCAGCGCTAGGCCAGCACCTGCCGGGACCGCGAAGACGATCATCCAATAAACGCTAGCGCGAACCCAGCTCGAAACCCGTTCGGGCGAGGCGCGATGCTCCCGCGCGAGCGAGGGGGTCATCACCACGAGAAACACGCCGACGATGCTCACGGCATTGAAGATCAGGCGATAGGAAGCGTTGTACCAGCCGACATCGGCGTCCGCATGGAAGAGCCCCAGAATCACGGTGTCGACATTGAAGTTGAGGGTGAGCGCCAGTGATGTGATGCCAAAGGGCAAACTCGCGCGGATAAAGTTTCTCCAGGTTTGCGGGTTGATTCGGAAAGGCAATGGTCCTAACCGATAGTGATGGATCACCCAGATAGCTGTCATGATTTGGAACGGTATCGCAACGAATCCCGTTAGCAGAAGCGCGTAGATGCCCAATCCAGCCCAGAGAAGCGCGAGTCCAAGCCCGCTTGTAATTATCTGCCCGATCAAACTGATCGCGGTCGATAGATCAAATCGTTCGTTTGCGGTAAGGATGATCACCAGCGGAACGAGCAATGCTGAGAGAAGGAATGTCAGCGAAAATAGGAAGATACCAATTGCAAGACTTTGCTCGTAGATTTCTAGCGCAAGCAGAGTTATTCCAGCGATGCCTGCGATCGCAAGGATCGCTCGCAGTATAACCAGGTTCCAGAAGAGATCGCCGGCCTTACGATGGTCCTGAGCAATTGACCGCTCCACATACTGGGCCATACCAAGTTCGGAGAAAACGCTAAAGAGCCCGACAAACGCGACTATTGTCGCGTATTGTCCCAGTGCCACTTCTCCGAGTATCCGCACGGCGATGATGATGAAGAAAAAGTTCGCGATTCGCGTAAACCAAGAGCCAATCGACGCGGCCACGCTGTTTCGGAATATTGTCCGTCCCAGATCTCGTTCTTGGGCTTGCTCCTCTTCCGGCGCCGCACAATCCATATACACCTCGCCGCTCTCGCCTGCTCATGGTCTAACCATCCAGCCCAACGCGACCAATCCAAGCCTAGGTCGCGGCGCTACCGCTGAACAGTCAGCACCCGTCGAGGCAGATTGCAGGATTGTCATCATGTCGTTCGATTGGCGAGCTCAGCCTCAATACAGAACAGAGCGATAGCGATATCCGGGTCCTCTGATCGCAAACTCGTAATCCCGTCATAGGTCCCGTTTCGCGCCTTTCGGGTGTCCGAAGATTCCGCGTGTCAAACCTGGCGGCCGTCCAGCGCTGCACACAAGCCGCGAGATGCTCAATGGCATTTGCTTTATCCTCCATTCCGACGGTCGCCCAACGGGTACCCGCCGGCGCGTCACCAATGCAGTTCCATTCGAGTCCGGGGTATCAACCACCAGTCGAATTCGAAGCTGCCTTCGCTGCAGCGCTGGGGGTAGATAGGCGCTGATGTCGCAACCGTCTGCTACGCACACCAGCCTCGACAATTAGCTTGTCGCGACTTCCATCGAAGCGGTCTGGAAACGTTTTTTCGATTGTTGTTGTGCTTCAACTTTCGAAACTATCTGTTTGGCCAGATTGACGACTGAGTCACCATTATTCAGACGCGGGTAGAAGTGTTTGGTCGATCCGAGCCAAAGCCCTTCGATCGGAGTTTGGATTCCCGGGATGTCTTGTGAACGTCCGATCGGGTGTAAGGGTTCAACGTATGGTGCGCGGAAGACTGGCGCGGCGACGATATCGGATTCGTCAAAATCTGGATATATCGTCTTCAACGCGGCAACGAACTGCTCACGCAACTCAGCGTCCGAGCGATGAAAGACTTCTTCGTCTGCCGCGGCGTATTTTGGCAAATAGACGAGATGGCGACCATCCAGCAACTCGGGATCGATGATATTCGTTGACTCTATAACGGCGGTGAAAGGCAGGTCTGCGTCGCCGAGATAGAGCGTGTAGTTCGTGCTCAGGCGTTTCTTCAGCATGAGCACGACGCAGATGACGCCTAGATAATCCTGCATCCGCCTGACATGCTGGATATAGGCATCAGTGCGTTCGCGCTGAACAAGAGGTTCGACCCCGCGACGCTCACGGCCCTCAATGAGGTTTGCAGAGATTGGCAACGGCACGGTCAGTATGCCGACATCCGTGTCGAAGGTGCGCCCGCCGGCGCGAACGGTAGTGATGCGGCCATCGGTTGTTATCAGCCGTTCGACTGGCGCGGACATATGAACCTTGCCGCCGTAATCGATGATGCGCTCCGCAAGCCGGTCGCAGAGTGTCCGATAGCCACCGACGAGATGGCCCGCCATTTCGCGGCGCCCCCCTTTCGAGCGAGTATCACCCATCCTTACCGTGCGAGACCAGATGTAGGTAGCCGGGACCTGCTCGAACTGTCCGTTGAACTTGGTCGTTAGAAGCGGACGCCATACACGCTCGAAAACGCGGTTTCCACTGTGCTGTCGAAGCCAGGTTTCAACATCGATCGATTCAAGTTCCTGCCAGTCCTTGATCCGACGGCATGCCAGGAGTGACCTGATCAATCTCAATCGATCGACAAGACCGATCGGTGGAAAACGCAACATGTCGAACGGCGTCGATATCGGATAGGTTTTCCCATTCGTGAAGAATCCGGCTCGAACCGGCTTCATCCGGAACTCGCCGGAGAGACCTACTTCTGTAATCAGATCTAGTAGATCGAAATCCGCGGCCAGGATACAGTGATAGAAGCGGTCGACACGTACGCCGTCGACCTCAACGTCAGTCGCTAACCCACCAGGCTGTTCGCTGGCTTCGAGTACCGTGACGTCGTGCCCGTCGCGGGCTAGAAAATACGCGGCACTTAGTCCCAGTATCCCACCCCCGACCACTACCGCACGCATCTTCAGTTCCTCTTTCTCAACTCTGAGCGATTAGCGAGACCCCCGCAACGATGGTGATCACCCCGACTATCCTGAGCGGGCTAACCGACTCACCGAGAAAATACCAGGACGTGAGGACGATTAGCAGGTAGCTGAGACTAGTCATCGGATACGCAAATGACAGATCCACTCTGGAGAGCACCATCAGCCAAAAGAATGTCCCGGCGACATAGATGGATAGCCCGGCGATTACCCAGGGCGAAAGCGCCATGCGCAACGCCACTGCAACGATATTCGATTCGCTCAGCGACTGCGCGCCGAGCATGGTCATCCCTCGCTTGAGAACAAGTTGTCCAGCAACTCCGGCACAAATGCTGATAGCGATAAACATTACAGTGGTCAATGGACTGTCTCCCAACACTCGAGTCAGCCTCGGACTCGTGAATATTCCCGATCGCAAGGAGATTCTTGACGCGGTCAAGCTACAACCTCTTTCTTCAATGATTTGAATGACTCAACCTCAACTAACGCGGCAATGACTCTTTCCGTTGCACCCACCCGTTCTCGCCCAACGGGACATCGCATGCGAGCAAGCAGACCAGGATCTTGAAGCACCGTCGCAACTGATGCGACGATGTTGGAGCGCTCATTACCCACAAGCCGGTGATGGCCGCGTTCCACCAGATCGATCCATTCCGTCTCGTTGCGCAAGACGAACGTGGGAGCCCCGATCACCGCCGACTCTTCCTGCAGTCCTCCCGAATCAGTCAGGATCGCGGTACAACGCTGCAACATTCTGACCATCTGGCGATAGCTAACTGGCTCGATACAATGCACCGACGCGGGCAGTGGCCGCCCTCGCAATAGATGAGCTGTCCGAGGATGGACTGGAAAAACTACCGGGGCTAGCGAGCTGAGATCTTCTAGCGCCCCGATAAGCCCTCCAAAAATCTCCGGCTCGGTGTTTTCGGCGCGATGAATCGTAGCGACGAAGAAGTCGCCGTCCAGCTCGATCCCATTGACACGCACCGCGTCGTCCGCGACTATCGCCGCCATCCGCAGGCAAGCATCCACTCCAGTGGAACCGACCAGGCTGACTCTGTTACCAGAGATGCCTTCCGCCTTGAGGTTAGCAATGCCGACGCTGTCAGCCGCCAGCGCAACCGATGAGAGGTGATCAACGAGCACACGATTGATCTCTTCCGGCATCGCTCGGTTAAATGAGCGACAACCGGCCTCAAGATGTGCCACCGGAAGACCGAGCTTCGCGGCGGCCAACGCTCCGGACAAGGTTGAGTTTGTATCACCTTGTACCAAGACACAGTCGGGTTTCAGCTGTAGGAGGATCGGCTCAATGGCTATCAGCATGCGCGCCATCTGGTTTGCGTGACTCTCCGATCCAACACCGAGCTGGTGGTCCGGAGCGCGTAGCCCAAGCTCTTCAAAGAAAAGACGGTCCATATTCCAATCGTAGTGCTGGCCCGTATGTATCAATGTGTGCTGAAACAGCTCATCAAGTCGCGGTATTACTGTCGAGCATTTGATGATCTCTGGACGGGTGCCGATAACTGTCGCGATGCGCATGCCGGGTTTCGCGATCATCATACCTGTACCCGCTCTTCCCGCATCGAACGATCAGGTTCTTCCGTCAGCCAGAACCTACCGGTCAAGCGCAGCCACACAAGCTGCAACATGTAGCGCAGGTGGGTTCTGGTGATTTTCACGACGCGCGCCTTTGACTGGCCAACCTGACGTTGCGCCAGAACAGCCGGAATCTCGACGACGACGACCCCACGCCTGCAAGCTTCGACCAACGTTACCGCCACATTCAGGAAGCCCGGATGATCAGAGAGTGACGCGTCGAGGATCGGCCGCCGGTACGCCCTGACGAGTGCTGTGTACGTATGGATACGCCGATCGACGAGAAGACGATACAGCATTGACGCCCCGCGACTGAAGAACAGTCGCCAGGAAGGAACTCCCGCCACGCCACCATCGGGATGATATGGCGACGCGGTGGCTACGTCCGCGCCGCAAGCGATCGAGTCGACGAGAGGCTCAATTATCCTAAATGGATACGTGCCGTCGACATCAATCGTGACGACTATCGGAGCCTCGGTCAGGTTGAGGCCAGTCTGCAATGCTGCCCCGAGCCCCCGGTTCCGATCATGCCTGCCGAGCACCACGGTCGCAGCCCATTCAACCTGGCGAAGCTGCTGCATCCAGTTCCAGGTCGCGTCTGTGCTGCCGTCATCAACAAGAATCAACTCCACTTTGTAGTGCTGCGCCACAGCCTCTAGCACCGGGCCAAGACCAGGTTGAAGTATCGATAGAGCTTCTTCCTCATTGCAGCAGGGAAGGATGATGGCCAATTGACCAGGCATTGAATTAGTCCGCAGCGACCGGGATGAGTCGCGGCTGGACATGTGCCGCGATTGCGCGCTGGATCAACGAGGTGATCGTCGTGGCCATGACCATCGACCGATAGCCAGCCTCAATCCCCACAGCAGGATGCACCCCCAACTTCACGCTGTGAACGAAGTGTTCAAGTTCGAGTCTAAGCGGTTCCTGCGAACCGATTTCGGGCTGCTGAAGCATGGCCTTCATCGATGGATCGACTTCAATGTTGATCACCTTGGCTAAGAGGTCGGCAAAGATCATCGCCTCATCGATGCGTACTTCCACAGCCCGTACTTTGTCTGCTGCGACTCGAGAGGCGACGAAACTAACCGGGAGATCACCCTTCATGCGGAGATCCGCTTCAGCATGATCAATCCGGCCTGAAACGATGGCTGCACCGGTTGCATCAATCGACTCGATCTCCTCACCGAGCAGTTCAAACGCAAGATCAATGTCGTGAATCATCAAGTCGCAAACGATGTCACTATCGAGCGAGCGACGGTCGAAGGGACTGGTTCTCGTGAAGCGTAGTTGTCGGATGTTCCGGCCGTTGATCAACTCCTGCAGGGCGAGTATCGTCGGGTTAAAGCGCTCGATGTGGCCAACCATGAACACCTGACGCCGGTGCTTGTTCGCTACCGCGAGGAGAAGCCCCGCTTCGTCGAGCGTCGCTGCGAGCGGTTTTTCAACCAGTATATGGCAACCAGCATCGAATGCCCGCAGTGCGACGTCAGCGTGAGTCGTCGTAGGCGACGCGATGCTCACGATGCTCACCTGCTCTAGCAAGTCATCGAGAGCAAGAACCTGTGTGCCATATCTATCCGCCACCTCGCAGGCTCGATCCTGATTGGGGTCATAGACACCAATCAGGTCTGTTTCCCTCATCTCTGTATAGACGCGGGCGTGGCGTTCGCCCATGATGCCGACTCCAACTACACCTGCTCTCAAAGTTCGATTCATCAATTGTTCCTTTTCATGTCTGAATCGACCGATTACGGCGCATCTGTGTTCTCATACAATTCGTATCCGTCCTGACTCAGGATCAAGCGATAATCACCGGTAGCAAGCGCCGACCTGTAGATACCCACCCAATTGCCGAAATGCCCGACTACTAGAAAGCGGTGACTGAGCGAACCACTCAGATCGACATTGTCCGAAGAACCCAGCCAGGTTGCGCGAACGACCCGATCCAAACTTCCGCTCGGCGGGTATTGCAGTTCACGCTGGCTCAGGAAATTGATCTCTGGCTCCCAGCCATCGACGATAGCGCCTGTGGGAACAACCCGATCCATCGCGGCGGCAAAGTTCTGGGGCTCGCTTTCGTTCGAAGTAAATATCGGAGATATCTGGCTATATGCTCCGGCAGCAATAAGGAGAGCAATCATGCCAAGCGAGAGCAGCGCCGCCCCGGGTCGCCACCGCGATGCACCTTCATCCAACCGCAGCCAGGCAAGCGTGCGATCGATCAGATCTGTAACCATCACAGCTGCGTAAATCGCGCTGATTGCCAGGGCTGGAAAGGCGTACCGTGGCCAGGCTATTGACGCCATCGCGAACCAGAGAATCCAGCAGACCTGGAAAGCCGAAATCGAGACGAGTGCCAGTCTTCGGGCTGGATTAGCCGCGCCCCTGATTAGGAAGAGTCCGTAAGCAACGCTCGGCAGAACCACGAACAGAGTTCCAGGACCGAGCAGCAGTGTCCAGGCAGCGCGCATCCGATCGAGATTGAATACAAGCAACGCCCCACTCGACGTGTCGCGTAATTGGCGATAGTTTTCGAGAATGCTGCCGTCCCCGATCAGGTTCAGCAGAATGATGAACCAGCCAACATAAGCCACAGCCGCCGCGCCTATCAATGCCGCATGCCAGCGCAACGACCGGACCTGGTGTCCAAAATAGTCGAACGCGGCAACCAGGATCAGGACGGGGGGAAGCACCAGCAGATACTGGCCTTTGGTGATCATTGCGAAACCCAGCAGGACGCCAGCGAAGGCGGCTAGTTTCGCGCTCCTGGCTCTGAATGCAAGCCCCGCTCCAAGGATCAGAAAGAGCAAGGCAGCGGTTTCGCCGAGCAGCTGACGGCCGGTAGCAAGCCAGTCGAGCGCCGGCATTGAAAAGAGGAGCGCGATCGTCACGATAGCAGCCCGCGCGCCAAACAATTTGCCCGCCATCCAGTAGATCGCCCCACTTGTGATGATCAGATAGAGGACGCCTACGAGCCGCCCTGCCCAGAGCGTTGTCCCAAGGGTCGCTTGAGCAGCTGCGGCCGGCAGCAACACCGTCGGACCGGCCGCGATAACTGGCGCGAAGTCGCGCGTGCCATCCGGCGCCTGCGAGAAGTACTGGCCACGCTCGAAGATATTCTTCGATACTTCGAAATAGGAACCCTCGTCAAACCACGTCCGGGGATAGCGATCGAGGTGCCAGAAACCGAAGACTCCGGCCAGCAGCATGGTCAGCATCAGGCCATGCGTCAGCGTGAGGGTACTCTGGAAGAAGTTGAAACGCCACCGAGCTGTAATCCGCGTGGCGACGGATTGATCCGTTACTTCTCCTACCATGGCCGTACCTTTTAAGTGCTGTTCTGACATGGTTCCTCATTGGCACATCACATGATCGACGCCATTCATCGACTTGCCCCGAGCATCGACTTGGAACGTGACATCCGAAGCGGCAACGCGGGGCGAACCGCTGACAATGCCGTCACGTGCGATTCGGCTGTATGCAAAACAGACCCAAGACACAAATTCTGACGAATCTGTCAGTTGTTTGCACCGGCCCTCTGTCCGAGTCACCCATTAAGAGGATGCATATTCTGAACTATCGGGTTCATGAACCATGACCAGATAACCAATGATGGCAGAGGCAAGGTGGCAACTCCGGCGGTATTTCTCGATCGCGACGGTGTCCTCAATCGTAATCGCAACGATCACGTGAAGGCCTGGGATGAATTTCATTTCATTCCCGGGGCGCTTTCTGCGATGCGGCTACTCGCCACAATTGGCATGCCGATCGTGGTGGTGACAAATCAGGCAATCATCAATCAAGGGAAGGTGCCTCGCAGCACCGTCGAATTCATTCATGCCAGAATGACCAGCCGGATACAGCGTACTGGCGGTCGAGTCGACCGCATTCTGTATTGTCCCCATACCTCTGAGGAACATTGCGGCTGTCGCAAACCGCAACCGGGACTGCTCATGTTGGCTGCCCATGAACTGAACATTGATCTGGCGCGATCAGTGTTTGTCGGGGATGCCTTGACCGATATCGAAGCAGGCCAACGAGCCGGTTGCCGAACAGTCCTCGTTCGCTCCGGACGTGGGAATGATGCTCTGTCCAAGCTATCGCAATCAGTCGTTCGCTGGCCCGACACGGTTGCCACGGACCTCTTGTCAGCTTTACCAGCAATACGTGATCTATTGGGATTAGTCGGGAGCAGCGATGGCGCTCCCGATATGCAGCAGCAGGAACGAAGACATGAAGAATTCACGGGACACCAGTATGCGGCGCATCTCTCTGACGCGGCGTTCGATTCTTAGAGCCGGACTCGGCGGCACAGTCGCTTTTGCATTTTCAAACCATAATGTAAAACTGCGGCGGCGCTTCCTCTCGGCAAATGCCGCAACGCCGCCCGTTCAGACGGCTGCAACTCTGGCCGGCGACGAAGCTAGCCGCGAATTGGCGATCCAAGGGAACGGCTCGATCGCTATCGTCACCGATTCTTCAACTTCGACTTTCGGCGGCTATTTGGCAGAGATTCTGAGCGCGGAAGGGGTACGTGACTACAGTATTTTCCCACTGAGCTCGCTGAATTCAGTGATTCAAAATAGTCCGCGTGCCATCATTCTTGCGCCTTCGAGTCCTACATCAGCAAACATTACAACATTGCAAAATTACGTCTCATCAGGTGGCGGACTCGTCGTGTTGCGCCCCGATTCAGGGTTGAACAATCTGCTGGGTATCACGTCTGAGTCAGGGAGTATCAGCCAGGGTTATCTGCGTATCACCGACACCCAGGTCGCTGGCGGCCTCTATAGCCAGACGATCCAATTTCACGGAACATCCAATAAATATAGCCTGAACGGTGCACAACAGATCGCCGAACTCTACACGTCCCGTACCAGCACCACCGGGTTGCCCGCGGCGACACTGTCAAACTTCGGATCGGGCCGCGCGGCGATGATGAGTTTTGATCTCGCGCAGAGCGTCGCCGAGATCCGCCAGGGCAATCCAGCTCAAGCAAACCAGGACACCGATGGGGACGGTATCGTCCGGTCTATTGATATCTATCGAAACTGGACCGACCTGGAACGGTCCAATGTTCCTCAAGCCGACATTCAACAGCGTCTGTTGGTGCGGCTGATCGATGCGGTATCTGGTTATCCTACGCCTCGCCTCTGGTACTTCCCCGGCAACTCCCGTAGCGTCTTTGTGCCAACTGGCGATGCCCACGGGAATCCGCAGTCCTATTTTCAGGCACTGATCGACGCCTTCAGTCAGCGCGGCATCGGCATGACTTTCTTCGTTCCGACAACTTCCCCCCCACCATCAGCGGTTAGCCAGTGGATTAGCCAGGGTTTTGATTTCAGTATTCACCCCTATGTTGATCAGGGTTATGGCTCCGGTTTTAGCGACAATCTGTCCGACTTCGTCAATGACTACGGCTTCAGCCCCGCGACGGCACGCACTCACCAGGTGCGCTGGACCGGTTGGTCCACTGCGGCCGAAATCGAATCCCAATTTGGGATCGAGATGGACTTCAACTCCTATCAATGGAGCACATGGCTCTCAAATTCATCCGGTCAAGCCCGCGGTTATCTCAGCGGTAGTGGAATTCCGATGCGATTCGCCGCATCGGACGGAGATACCCTGTCGATCTTTCAACAGCACACGAACCTCGTCGACGAAGAACTCGCTCCAGAAGTAGGCGTGGCGGATCTCACGCTCACCGAAGCACTCTCCATCAGCCATCAAACGATTGACGATTGTATCGATCAGTTCCATACCGCCATCGTCACGCAGTTTCACGTCGACTACTTCAATTTCGGCGATGTAAATTCATGGGTGCTCGGCACGACCGATTACGCTCTCCAGCGCGGAGCGACGCCGCTGACGGCAGCAGAATGGCTCGCATTCGTCAAGAGCCGCGCAGCGACGAATATCAGCGACGTAACCTGGGCTGCTAATGCCCTGTTGTTCACGGTTTCAGGCGGCGGATCAAACCGAACGGTACTCGTCCCACTCAGTCAACTCGGTTCCGCCTTGACCAGCGTTACGCGCAACGGCAGCAATGCAAGCTATAGCGTATTGACGGTCGATGGCCGCTCGATGGCGGCCATTTCCGCAACCAACGGCAACTACAAGGCCACCTATGAGGCAGACACGACTGCCCCCGTCATCTCGAACATTGTGGTGACGTCGACAGCCAACACAGCTACCGTCACCTGGACGACGGACGAAGCGGCAACAAGCATCGTCGACTACGGTCTGACACCGTCGCTCGGCTCACAAGCCAGCGTCGCGGGTCTAGCGACCAGCCATAGCGTCACCCTTACCGGGCTCACACCGGCCACAACCTACTCCTACCAAGTCACGTCCGCGGATGCGTCGAACAACACCAGTTCGTCGGAGATTCAGTCATTCACGACAACACCGGCCGGCGCGCCAACACTGAGTGGCATTGCGCCTTCATCGGGGCAGAGCGGTACAAGCCACAATGTGACCATTAGCGGCACGAACTTCGTCAATGGCATCTCAGCTTCACTCGGGACAACCGCGCTCCAGAATGTCGCTTTAACCAACTCCACAACGATTCAGGCGGTCGTGCCGGCATCGCTGCCTGTCGGCCAGCATAACCTGGAGGTCACGAACCCGGACACCCAGAGCGCAACACTCGCAAACGCTTATACGTCGACCGCGCCGCCGCCAGATCTGGTGAGCGTGGCGCCGCCAGTGGCGACCGCCGGTCAGCAGGTCACCCTCTCAGGCGCCGGATTCATCACCGGTGCAACGGTGCGCTTCAATTCGACCGCCGCGATGCAGACAACGGTGACATCATCGAGCTCGGCAACGGCGCAGATCCCGACATCGCTGGCTGGCGGGACTTACTCAGTCACCCTGACCAACCCAGACCAGCAATCCGACACGCTAACCAACGCCCTGACCATCTCTGCCCTGCCGACTATCGGGCACACGACAGTGGCCGACTTCACACCTGGCGTCTTCACAAACACCGCCGTCATAAGCGGTGGTCAGGCGGGTGACGGCGCGGTTGTTCTCGCGTCGAATGGGTGGCTCGATAACTTCGATCAGCCGAACCTGGATCCGAACCTCTGGACGAGCAATACCTGGCAGACGGGCGGCTCAATCGCCATCTCCACTGGGAATCTCAACGTCAATGGAGCATGGATTCGAAGCGCTACGACGGTCGGCATCGGACGGGTGAATATGCGGGCAACGTTCACCGGGGCACCCTGGCTGAATATTGGCCTGAGCCGGACGGACGATCTGGACAACCCGTGGTTCCTCTTCGGGGTGCCTGGCTGGGATACTTCTCAGGTCTATGTGCGATACAACTTCAGCGGTGGTTTCGCCAATATCCCCTTGCCAGATCTGCTCGGCGCGCCACACACGTATTCAATCGTCAAGGAATCCGGTCTTGTGCGATTCCTGGTCGACGATCAGGAGGTGCACCAAGTTGCGACCGGTGCGCTCGGCGGGCTAGCCACCTGGGTCAGTTCCGGCGCCATCGGCTCGCCGCTCAGCGTGGATTCTGTCGAGATTGTCACCTACCAGCCACAAGGCTCCTACCTGAGCCCAGCACTCGACGCCGGGCAGTCCGCGAACTGGCAGCAGCTCATCATTAGTGCGCCGTCAGTGCCATCCACCAGCTTCGTTGTGCGCGTTCGCTCGTCCACGTTCGGCTCCAACTGGTCAGCCTGGTCAACGGATATGAGCAGCTTCCCAGCCCAGTTGGCGTTGCCGGTCGGGCGCTACTTGCAGTACCAGATCGATCTCCAGAGCACGGACGGCACGACAACACCTATTATCGAAGCGGTCAGCGCTTCGTATCAGACCCAGTCAGGTCCGGTCGTTAGCAGCGTGGTCGTTTCGCCGGCATCGGTCAACCTCGAGCGCGACGAAACGCAACAGTTCATCGCCGAGGTCTCGGATACAGACGGCAATCCGCTGCCCGATGCACCCGTTACCTGGAGCGTCACCAACGGCGGTGGCACGATCAATGCCAGCGGTCTCTTCACGGCCGGCGCCACTGGCGGAACGTTCACCAACACCGTCGTCGCTTCAAGCAACGGCATAACCGGATCGGCGTCCGTGACAGTGACTGTGCCTCCGGCTCCGCAGATCACCGACGTTTCGCCGCCCGCAGCTCTGGCTGGCGACACGGTCACCGTATCGGGTCAGAATTTCATCAGCGGTGCACAGGTTCATGTCGGATCGACACAGACCGACGACGTCAACGTCAGCAGCGCGACAACGCTGACCTTCACCGTCCCAACTATCGCCAACGACACCTATTCGGTCACGGTGACGAATCCGGACGGACAGTTCGGCTCACTACAGAACGCACTCACGATCTCATCCCTCAACTGGCTCAACCACACGTCGCTAAGCGACTTCCAAGCGGGCACTCACGCCAGCACGGCAGCCATTCAGGGTGGAGTAGCTGGTGATGGCGCGGTAATCCTCGCGAATCAAGGAAGTATCGATGATTTCAACGACGCATCATTGAATGGATCACTTTGGACCTCTGGTCTGTGGGATCCGAGCGGTTCGCTGACCATCTCCGGTGGAGCCTTGACGGCGCGGGGTGGTTGGGTGCGAAGCACGGCCTCCCTGACAAGCGGCGCTGCTTCTGGTCGGCTGACCTTCTCGAACACGGGTTGGCAGAACTTCGGCCTGAGCCGGACGGATGACCTGGACGCGCCGTGGTTCCTCTTCGGAGTACCGGGCTGGGATACTTCCCAGGTCTATGTGCGCTTCAACTACAACGGCGGCTTGGGAAACGTTCCCATTCCGGGATTGATCGGCGAACCGCACGACTATGCGATCCAGGTCGGTGGCGGGATAGTCAGCTTCCTGGTCGACGACCAGCAAGTTCATCAAGTCAACGTGCCGGCTCTCCCGACTATGGCAGTCTGGCTGAGCGTTGGTTCAACGATCGAGCCGGGAACGGTTGCAGATTCGCTCGGATCGGTGATCTACCCGGAGTCAGGCGCCTTCACGGGCCAGACCTTTGATGCCGGCCAGTATGCCAACTGGCAGGAACTCATCGTCGACGCTACGACTATGCAGGGCACGACGCTTTCGTTCCGAGCACGCACATCGACCAACAGCACGACATGGTCAACTTGGTCGACCTCTACTAGCACGTCGCCTGCCCATTTAGCGCTGCCAGGTGGCCGGTATCTGCAGTACGAATTGAATCTTGCCACCACCAAGGGCTCGGCCACTCCGCTTATCCAGGTTGTCAGCGGCGGCTATACACCGTCGACGCCGCCTGGTCCGGCGAGTATGACCATCACCCCGACAAACGCGACCTTGATACCTGGCGACACCCAACAATTCAGCGCTCAGGTGTTCGACATTTCTGGCAACCTGATCACCGACGCGCCACTGAGCTGGAGCGTTGAGGCAGGTGGCGGAGAGATAACCTCCGGCGGGATGTTCACGGCAGGTTCGACGCTTGGTAACTACGCCGACACGGTGGTCGCGACGAGCAACAGCCTAAACGCGCGCGCCACGGTGAACGTCATCGCGCCACCCTCACCGCACATATCGAATGTAAATCCGAGTTCAGCTGTCGTCGGCGCAAGTGTCACCATCACCGGCGACAACTTCGCCAGCGGTGCAACTGTGGCGCTCGATTCGATTCCGGTCAGCGACGCGACGGTCGTCAACGCGACAACGATCACGTTCACCGTTCCGCAGGTTCCGGCGGGAATGTACAGCGTCGTTGTAACGAATCCAAGAGAGCAGTCCGATATCCTCTCCGATGGTTTGACAGTATCAACACCTTCAGTTCCAGTTACGGTCTCACAGTCGACCGGTTCGGAGTTCGGTCAGGGTTCGCTGGTGAATACCGAGGTCACGACATTCGGCGATGGCGAAGTTCGTCTAACGGCAAGCTTCCTGGACGAGTTCAACGGTTCGGCGCTGGGTTCCGCGTGGAACTCCGGCAGCTATGGCAGCGGTGGTTCGGCAAGCGTCAACAACGGTCAGGCAGCCGTCACGAATGGGTGGATCCAGAGCACCGCTAGCTTCGGAGAGACGACGGCCACCGCACGCCTCACGTACAACAACAACGGTACGCCATATCTCAACTTCGGCTTCGGCTCAGCCGGTTCACTCGATTACCCGTGGTTCCTCTTTGGTATTCCGGGCTTTGACACCAACCGCATCTACGCGCGCACGAACGTTCCGGGTGACTTCTATCTGGATCAGGTGATAAACGGCGTAACGCTGAATCAGCCCCATGAGTACTCGATCCGGCGGCGTACCGGCGGTGTTGACTATCTCATCGACGGCCAGGTAGTCGCAACCCACACCGTCAACAGCCCGACAACCACAGCGCCACTTGCCGCATGGTTCAGCTCCGGTAACTCCGGGCAGACACTCAGCGCCGACTGGTTCCGGGTCGATCAGTATCCGTCCAATGGGACATTCACCTCGAACGACATCGATGCGGGCGTCACAGTCACATTGCAATCCGTCGCCGGTGACATTGACCTGCCGACCGGTACCAGCGCCAGTATCCGAGTGCGTACATCAACGAATGGCACGACGTGGAGCGCCTGGTCCTCGAGCGCAGCAATCTCTGGCAGTTCGGTCAATCTCGAGGCGCCGGACGGACGCTACGTTCAATATGAATTGACATTGACGAGCGGTGGCGAAAGCAGCCCTGAAATCCGCTCTGTCACCATCTCTGGAACCACAAGCTAGGAGCCTTTGGGCCGGTCACTGTACAAGTTGTCAACCGCAGATGACCGGCCCGGATACCCATTGTCAGCCCCAAAGACCATCCTCGATGGAGGGTCGTCATCGCGACGACATGCCAGCGCGGCGCCCATGATGCAGCAGCAGCGCTCTAGCGGGAGATGAAGTGCCGAAGAGTCTGAACACCTACATTCATACGCAGTCGTCCAGTTTTGGTAGCTGGATCACGCAGGAGCTTGCTACCGGTTTGCTCGGCTGGATCCCTTCGCTGCCGGGTATCGCATTGCGTGGCATTGGTTACCGCACGCTTCTGGATGCCGAAAGCATGCCCGTAATAGAACAAGGCGTCCGGCTTCGCTATATCGAAAACATTCGTCTCGGGCGCAATGTCTATCTCGATCAGGACACTTACCTGCATGCCTGCCCGGGTGGCATCGCGATCGGTGACGACAGCGTCATTATGCACGGCACGATCCTGCATGTCTTCAACTTCCGTAATTTGCCGCACGCCGGCATCACGATCGGCAAGCGCTGTTTCATCGGCGAGCGCAGCGTGATTCGCGGACAAGGCGGGGTACGGATCGGTGACGACGTGTTACTTGCGCCGCACGTCCAGATCCTGGCGATCGATCACGTCGTCGCGACAACTCGGGTGCCTATCATGGATCAGGGAATCAAAGGCGAAGGCATCATCATAGAAGACGGCGCTTGGCTCGGTGCAGGCTCGATTATTACGGACGGCGTCCGGGTTGGACGCAATGCGGTTGTCGGAGCCGGCGCAGTGGTAACCCACGATGTGCCCGACGGCGCGGTTGCTGTCGGAATCCCGGCGCGTGTCGTGCGAGAGATCGCCGATGAACCGCCCCCGCTTGACATAGCCCCACCGATTACCAAGGTCACTCGCAACGGTCCCACTCAGATAGCGGCGACATGGCGTTGAAGTTCGACGCAGAAAGAGGTTGAGCATGGTGGTGGAACTGAATCAACAGAGTCAGGTCGCTGTGCTTGGTGGTGGCGCAGCCGGTCTCAGCGCCGCTTGGAAGCTGGCCGAAGCTGGTGTTTGTGTCAATCTCTACGAGGCCGCCCCAGACCTCGGTGGAATGGCCGCCAGCATCCGTAAGGGTGGTTACATCTGGGACTTCGGACCACATCGTTTCCACAGCAAGAACCCGGCCATTATCGACACCGTACAGGGGTTGCTCGGCGACGATCTGCGGGGACGCAAGCTGAAGACGCGGGTAAATTTTATGGAGCGCTATTTCGACTACCCGCTCAACGCCGGCAACCTGCTTACCAACCTGCCGCCTTCAGTGGCCGCGCTCTCGTTCCTCGACTTTGCCGGTATGAAAGTCAAGCAACAGTTCCATCCTGCCGAAGACGATTCGTTCGAGTCTTGGGTCGTCAACCGTTTTGGCCGTCGACTTTATGACATCTATTTTGGTCCGTATACGAAGAAGGTCTGGGGGCGTGATCCAAAGGAGCTTTCGGCTAGCTGGGCGGCTCAGCGCGTCGCAGTCGTCGATCTCTGGGATCTGCTCTTTCGGATGTTGAAGATCCGGCGAGGCGACAACGGCTTCCATCACTCCGAGTTCAAAAATGATTTCTGGTACCCGCGCAACGGCATCGGCCAGATTTCAGAGGCAATGCAGCAACGCGCCGTTGATCATGGCGCCAACCTGCTGACTGGCGCACGGATCACTGGCGTCGAGCATCACCAGGGCAAGATCGTCGCTATTCACTACCAACGCGCCGGTCAACAGTTCGTCGCCCCGTGTGATGCCGTCGTGTCGTCACTACCGCTACCATTGCTGGTGCGGCTGTTGATTCCGGCAGCCCCTGAAGACGTCATGACTTCAGCTTCCGGATTGAACTACCGAGCTATGATCTTCTGCTTCGTCGAGATCGACAAACCGGGCATTTCTGACGACCACTGGACCTATTTTCCAGACGAGCGCATCATCTTCAATCGCACCTCGGAAATGCGCAATTTCAGTCCGGATGCGGTTCCGCCGGGCAAAACGTCACTAACGCTGGAGATCACCTGCGACATAGGCGATGAACTCTGGACAGCGCCGGAAAACGATATCTTCGAACGCTCGGTCCAGGGGCTGCTTGCGACCGAACTCATCGAGGATCGGAGCCAGGTGACGGACCATTTCTTCCGACGCTTGTCGCATGCCTACCCGACCTACGACATCGATTTCGAGTCGCGCATCGGCCATCTGGCCTATCACCTGGCCGAATATGACAACCTCGTCAATGCCGGACGGCAAGCTCTATTTCGTTACGTCAACACCGATCACGTGATGGAAATGGGCTTCAGTGCAGCCCAGGAGTTGCTCGACGGCGCGCTTGGGACGCGAGTTGAGCGAGTTGGTTCTGAACAAGTCTGGTTTGGATAATCGTCCGGCTCACGCTGTAGTGGCGGACCGAAGAAAGGGTCGTTCATGAACGACAACGGCAATGGAATCGATACACCGACAACAACAGGGAATGGAGCCAATGGCACGGTTACGACGACGACGAAGACCCAGTTGAAAGTCGTGCCGACCGTCGGAAATGTTGACCTCCTGAAGATCAGTAGCACGAGTGTCCGCGACTTCGCCGGCGAGCAGAAGAGTCTCGTCGACTTGCTCTTCGTCAACCCTCCATCCCCGGACGGAGAGGTCTTCATCCGCGATATCCACCGGGTTGGCCGGCGATCGCGGGAGAAAATGATCTGGCCGCAAACCGAACTGGCAGGACTGGCTGCCGTCATGGAAGAAGCAGGCTTTTCAACCGAGATCCTCGACTGCATCGCCGAGGACATGGATTGGCCGCACTTCCAGGCGCTTATCGAGAAAAAGCGTCCGCGCTACCTTGTCACCAACGTCACTGCGCCAACACTCAAGAACGACCTGACTGCGACATTCCTTGCAAAGTCGATCGGGAGCATCACCATTGCTATTGGTTCGCATGTAACTCCCATGGCCTACGAAACCCTAAACGACTACCCAACGCTCGACATCATAATCCGCCACGAGCCGGAGTTCACACTGCGTGAGCTGGTTCAGACGTTGGAGGAGGACAGGACATTACACGGGGTCCAGGGCACAGTCTTTCGACACGAAGGTAAGATCGTCGCCAATCCGGACCGTCCCTTCATCGAGAATCTCGACGATCTACCGATGCCGCTCTATGAAAAGCTGCCGCTCGACAAATACCGCATTCCGATGATTCGCGGCCCGTATTGCTTCGTCGTCACAAGCCGCGGCTGCCCGGCCGGCTGTCGCTTTTGCATCAAACATGTCATGTGGCAAAACACTGT
Organism: uncultured Thermomicrobiales bacterium; assembly: GCA_964577155.1. Taxonomy (GTDB): domain Bacteria; phylum Chloroflexota; class Chloroflexia; order Thermomicrobiales; family CFX8; genus CAZNYB01. Next base: position 38,870 of record CAZNYB010000003.1, read on the forward strand.
GCGGTCACATTCACCTGAGCGTATTTTTGCTGAAATGAAGCATTTGGCTTCTCTGGGCGTGACGAACATCCACTTCTACGCTGATCTGTTCACGGTCGATCGCCAAGTCGTCATCGACCTCTGCAAGCTGATAGTCGACGATGGCGTCAAGTTCCGCCTGACGAGCAACAGTCGTGTCGACTTCATCGACGAAGAGATGCTGGCCTGGATGGCAAAAGCCGGCTTCTGGATGATCTCCTGGGGACTCGAGTCCGGTTCGATGGATGTGCTGAAGCGCATGCGCAAGGGCATCAACTTCGACAAGACCCGGAAGGCGCTGGAGACGAGCAAAAAGCTTGGGATAAAGAACTGGGGCTACTTCATCATCGGTATGCCGGGCGAGACCGTTGACTCGATCAACGATACGATTGCATTCGCCAAGAGCCTGCCGCTTACACTGGCGCTCTTTCACATCGCCGTGCCGTACCCAGGAACGCCCTTCTATTACGAAGCAGTCGAAAACGGCTGGATCAACGCCTCGCGCTGGGAAGACTTCGACATGGATGTTTCTACAGCGCTGAACTATCCGGATCTGTCTGCTGAGGAGCTGGAGAACCACGCCAAACGAGCGTTCCGGGAATGGGCGCTACGTCCCGGCCCGGCCATGACTTATCTGCGCAGTATGAACTCGCTGGCCACGCTGAAACCAGCGCTGAGTCTTGGCTTCGAACATATGAAATGGGTGGTCTCTGGCAGGAACAAACCACGGCGCGCCGCCAGCGCAAACTAGCTGCGTGACGATGCAGACACAGTCCCCACATTCGGCCAATGGGGCAAAGAGGCTTCAATCAGTATCAGACTGCGCCTCAGGCTCCGTGGCACCCAGGGTGCTACTCGGGCATGTCCGTCAGGCACGGGTAGCACTCCTTTCTACGTGGCATCCGGAACCGGCAGATAACGGTCGGAAGCAACGTACTCGCATCATTATTGACGCGCTGGCCCGAGAACATGAGGTGTTCTTGATCTCGTTGGTCGATCCCGCCGATGCCGCCCGCGGCACACTTCCCGTCGTGTCAGGAGTAGCGGAGCAGTTTCTGCTGCCGTTGCCGGTTTTCAAGTCACTCTCGCTGGCAGGAATCATCGGAACCCTGTCGCCGTTGCCTCGCTCGATCTTTGCGACTTGGAATCCTGCGACAGCACACCAAATCAACCGGATATTAAGCGAGCATGAGATTACCGTAGCGATTGGGACCGACCTGCGCACCCTGCGCTACTTGACAAACCTGCCTCCCGGTGTTGCCCGCATCCTTGATGAACCGGATGTTTCACCGTTCGTGTCGACACCCAAGAGCTTACGGAGCCTCCTGAGACAGTTTAAATACCATCACTTCCTGGAGCACTCACGAAATAGCCTAGATGCAGTGGCATTGGCTTCTGAGCTCGAAGAAGAGGCGTTTGCAAATCTCTCCGGAGGATCGAGCTTCGTCATCGCCAACGTCGTCCCAGAAGTGCCCGGCGAGCGTTGGAGTGCCGGAGACGCTACGACACTTCTCTATACCGGGGCGTTGACTTACCGGCCAAATCTCGAAGCAATCGAGTTCATGTCGCGCGGCATACTGGAGCACATTCAGGCCGAGTATCCCGACCTACAGCTCATTGTAACGGGCGCAGTCCCGGAACCGCGTCCCGCGGTCTGTGAAAACCCCCTGCTAACGTTTACAGGGAGAGTACCTTCGCTGGACAGGTTATATCGTGAGTCCCGGCTCTTTGTCGTCCCGCTGCTCACCGGTACTGGAACGCGGATCAAGCTGCTCGAAGCGATGTCGTATGGAATGCCAGTCGTCAGCACGCGCAAAGGCGCAGAGGGTCTACCAGTTGTCGATGGAGAGCACCTGCTACTGGCTGATAGCTGCGACGAGTTCATCGCTGCAATCCTACTGTTACTAGGAGATCGAGAGCGTTGTGAACGACTCGGCGGGAACGCTAGACAACTCATCGTCGAACGTTTCAGCGCCGCTGCGACCGCGAGCATCTGGGACGAGCTGGTGGTGCATGCGATGATCAGCGAACAGGAACGCACGAATCGTGGCTAGTCTCGTATTGCGCGACGTACCGACTTCGCTGAGGCGGACTTCATTCGTATTGCCTGCAATCGTAGCGAGTCTTCTATTCGTCGCCCTCCTCGTGTTCCGGTTACAGGGTTTCGGTACTGTCATGCCGATGCTGCTGCTGATTACGATGTGCCTCGGGGTTCTTGTCGTCCTGCGACCGGCCATCGGGCTCGTGACCGTTGTCTTCAGCGCCGAATTTCTCCGCATTACTATCAGCACCGGCACTGACAGCGCCCTCGTCGTCAGCCTGCTCTGTGCGATATTGCTCGTAGTTGGTTGGAGTGCCCACCGGCTGATCGAACGCAAACCACTGTTCCTACTCCCACAACCCGTGGCAATTCCGGCAATCATCCTTGCTGGCGCAACAGCTCTCTCCTTTATCTGGGGGCGACTCGTGCTCGATCCCCGCATCGACGTACCACCTACTTTTTATCGAGTGCAAATTGGCCAGGCGCTCCTGACGCTGGTTTCGCTTGGAATGCTCTTCGTCAGTGCGGATTTGCTCCGCAACCGGCAGTTGAGGAACTTCATCGTCATCACCCTGCTCGGGATCGGAGCAGTAGCACTACCCTTTCGCTGGTTCGGTTGGAACTCTCTCGACATCAACACAGCCGGACTCTTCGGTCTCTGGTTCGTCGCACTCGCCTGGTCCAATGCCCTGGCCAACGAGGACCTCGCACGCTGGATGCGCTTCACACTCGCCAGCCTGGCGCTCGGCTGGTTGCTGATGGCGTACATCCAAGAGGGGAGCTGGGTGAGCGGCTGGCTTCCCGCCGTGATTGCAATTCTAGCGATTACGCTCATCGCACGACCCAAAGCTGGAATCGTGCTGCTCCTCTCTTTCGTCGTCGGAGTCACCTTCTACTTTTCAATCATCTATAACCTCCTCGTCACGACGCAGGAACAAGAGGGCAGTATTGGCGGTGACTTCGGCCGGCTTCAGCTCATTGAGCGCAACCTGAGCCTCATTAAAGATCACTTGTTGCTTGGAACAGGGCCGGCAGGCTACGCGCTCTATTACGTCACATTTTTCCCAGATCGCGCGATGTCGACGCATAACAACTATGTCGACATCCTCTCGCAAAATGGCGTGGCGGGCTTGATCGGCTTCGTTGCGCTACTGTTCGGGCTCGGGATCATTGCCGTGCAGCTCGTCCCACACGTTACCTATCAATCCGACCGGGCTCTAGCAATTGCTCTCGCAGGCGGCATTCCGGCACTCATCTTTTCACTTTGGCTGGGAGACTGGCTCATTCCATTTGTCTACAACCAGACGATTGCCGGTTTTGACCATGCTGTCTATAGCTGGCTGATGCTGTCCTGCCTGTGTGGGCTTTATGCTCAGTATCGTGTTAGGAACAGAGCCGATGGCTGAACTGAGTGTGGTGATTGTCTCCTACAATACCTGCGATCTGCTTGCACGTTGTCTATCCGAGTTGCGCATCGCAGCGCAACATCTCGTGCTCGAGATTATCGTGGTTGACAATGGTTCGACGGATGGTACGCGTGAATTCCTCGCAGGCCAACTCGATATTCAGTCGATCCTGAATGATTGCAATTCGGGTTTCGCAGTGGCCAACAACCAGGGTTTCAAGCTTGCTGAAGCGCCAATCATTCTGTTGCTCAATAGCGACGCCTTCGTGACGAGCCAAACACTGCGCCGAGCGATGAGGGCAATGCAATACAACCCGTTCGTCGGCCTGGTAGGTGTGAAAATCCTCAACGCCGACGGTTCGATTCAGGCCGAGAATGGCTCGTTTCCGACACTCTGGCACGATATTCGGGCTTCGATCGGTCTGAATCAATTCGAGCGCGGTCAGAAGCATGCGCCGACGGTCTCCGGCCCTGTCGATTGGGTACATGGCGCTTGCATGTTCGCTCGAAAAGAGGCGATTGAAGCCGTCGGCGGACTAGACGAACGATACTTCATGTACAGTGAAGAAATCGATTGGTGTCACCGCTTCTGGGACGCTAATTGGCAAGTCTGGTATGTGCCCGAAGCCTCGGCGGTTCATGTTGGCGGAAGTTCGTCACGCTCGAACGACCTGAGCCGTCGAGTCGCATTGTACGAGAGCAGGCTTGGGCTTCGACGCCATCTGACTGGCCCACACTCTAGCCTGTTGCTCTGGCTAGCGATGCTTTCCGGACTCACCGGCAGGGTGATAACTCGCCCGTTGCTGCAGGCCGTTACCCGTCGTGAATTCGGCAATCAGAGTGCGACCGCCGACTGGCAGCTGGTGCGCGCCATCGCCCGGATGGATCCACTGGCCCGAAAACTGGCTTCCTGAACAACCTGTCACTTATCAAAGACACCCATCCGGCACGCTCAGCAGCCTGGACGTTGCAGGCTTATGCTGATTGTGAAAGGCACGCTATGGCTTCCATCGCCGACGCACAAATCCCAAACTTGACCCTGACTGCGCAACACGATCGCAAACGCCTGCATCGCCCTAATGTCGCAATCCTCCTGCCGCTTGGCCTGGTGCTGTTGTTTGCCTTCATCTACACGCCTCCACGCTGGCAGGACTGGAACCAGAATTCACGCTTCGATCTAACGCGAGCGATCGTCAACGATGGCACGGTGCGCATCGACCGCTATGCTGCCAATACCGGAGACTACGCCAAGTTCGGTGACCGCATGTACTCCGACAAGGCGCCAGGACTCTCCTTGATGGCAGTTCCAGTTTACGCGGTAACTACCACTCTGGAACCGTACGGGTTGGGACAGCTCTCCCAACGACTCGGACGAAGTGGCGGCTTTCAGGATTCGCTGAACCCTGATGGTCGCGGACTCAGCGGTGACCGCGTCAATACCGCCGTAGCCCTCTATATCGCGACGATCATGACCGTAAGCATTCCTGCCGTCGTCATGCTGCTGCTACTGGCGCTCATCATCGAGCGCCTGACCGGCTGTCAGACCGCTGCAACGCTTGCGACTCTCGCGATTGGGCTGGCGACGCCGGTCTTCTCGTACTCGCAGGCATTCTACGGTCATATCCCTGCGGCAGCCTGTGTGGTCGGCATCCTTGCTCTCCTGATCCTCAACGACGACGGATACCTGAGCACACGGCGATTACTCGGCATCGGTTTACTGGCCGGTTGGGCGATCGTCATCGAATACCCGGTGGCGGTGATCCTTCTGCCGCTTGGCATCTGGATCGTCTGCCGGGAACGCGAGCGAGCGGTCATCTACGGCCTCGCGGGCATGCTACTGCCACTGACGATCCTGGCCGCCTACGATCTCATCGCCTTCGGCACACTCCTACCAATCGGCTACGAACACTCTGCTCTTTGGCAGGAACAGCATTCAACCGGCTTCATGAGCGTGACCTATCCTCGCCCCGAAGCGCTCTGGGGTTTGACTTTCTCACGTTTCCGAGGCCTGTTCGTGCTCGCTCCGATACTGCTACTTGCACTGCCGGGCATGATCATCGGCCTGTGGCAGACCGCAACGCGGAGCCTCTTTGTCGCCGTCGGCGCGTCGATCCTGGCTTTCCTTCTCTTCATCAGCTCTTCGGTCATGTGGTGGGGCGGCTTTGCCGTCGGCCCCCGCTACCTCGTGCCGGCGCTGCCACTTATGGCGCTGCCGCTCGGGGTCATTATCAGCAAGATCAACAGTGAGAGAATGCCGATGCGTGGACTAGGGCTGTGCGTCGTGGGCCTGTTCGGTCTTATCTCTCTGGCGCTGGTCTGGTCGACGACATTTGCTGGCCAGAACTATCCCGCGGACACAGTACGCAATCCACTGACCGCTTACGTGATACCCGCTTTGCGACATGGAGATGTCGCCCGTAATCTGGGCATGGCATTGCAGCTGAGCGGTCTTGCCAGCCTGATTCCCCTGATCCTCATAATGGCGGTCGGCACGGCCATCATCGGGCTGCGATTGCTGGTCCGGCCGGTGGTGACGGCATGAAGCGCTTCGTCGCGGCGGTAACGATAGGCATCTACCTCGTCACGAGCATCCCTTATCTCTTTGGATATGTGGTGGCGGGCCAAGGGAACCACTTCACCGGTATCGTGTTCGACGTCCCCGACACCGCCCAATATTTCGCTTGGATGCGCGCCTTCTCACATGGCCCTGTCATCGCAAATCCTCTGACGCCGGAGCCCGGCATTGCGCGTTTTTTCAACCTGCAATGGTGGTTGCTCGGAATGCTGGCATTCAAGACGCCGCTTGGTCCGATCGTCGTCTACCAACTGCTACGGATCATCGCCCTGGTTGGCTTCGCGGTGGCCACGGCGGTATTTTGCCGACTAACCGTGCCTCGCCACGAGAAATTAGCTTTTGCATTGCTCATGTTCGGATCCGGAGTAGGCTGGATGCTGGTTGTCTTGAAATATGCTCTCGGCGAGAGCGAGGTACGCTACCCGCTGGATATCCACGTCGGGGAAGCCAACGCCTTTTTCTCTGCCATGGCATTCCCACATCTCTTAGTGGCGGGAGCGTTGCTCGTCACTGTATTCATCCTGTTTCTGAAAGCTTCTGGATCACGGAAGCGGCGGTTCAGCCTGGCGCTTATTCCGCTGACATTGTGCCTGGGATTTTCACATGGCTATGATCTCATCCCCGCGATGGCGATTCCGATAGCGACGGCGTTGTTACTGTCATGGAGGGAGAAACGCGCCTCCGATTCCCTCTGGCCGGCCGCAGCAATTGTCGTTGGCGCGACGCCTCCTGCGCTATACGCGCTTCTGCTGACGCGCCTCGATGGAACGTGGGAAGGTGTCTTGAGTCAGTACGGCAACGCCGGGGTATTCTCTCCGTCGCCGCCACATCTACTGATCTTAATCGGACTGCCCATGATCTTGGCTTTACCCCAGCTCAAGCCCTCACTATGGAGAACAGCCGATGTCCCAGGACTGTTCATTCGAGTTTGGACGGTCATCGGCTTTTTCCTGTTGTACATATCCACCGATTACCAAATCAAGATGCTGATCGCATACCAGGTACCGGTCTCGCTGCTGTCTGCGCTAACCCTCACACAAGCGGCTGGCGCGCTTTCTCGACGCTTGGTTTCAATCGAACCAGCGAGAATCCGCATGGTTGGCGCTTTCATCGTCGTTGGATTCATCTCTCTGACGAATATCTACCTGACCGGCTGGAGAATGATCGATCTACATCGCACCGACTATCCCTATTACCTGTCGACCACCGATATCCGGGCAATCACCGAACTCAATGAAGTAGCCGGAGAGTACGATGTTGTCCTTTCGTCGGAAGATATCGGTGTCTTCGTTCCTGTCTACAGTGATTCGCGACCTTTTCTTGCACACTGGGCCCAAACTCTGGACTACCTGGATCGCCGGGACCAAGCCAGCTGGTTCTTCCAACCCACGACTTCCGATAGAAGCCGGGCCGACTTTCTCAACCAGCACAACATCGACTTCGTAATCTCAGGACCTGCCGAGGCTGCTCAATCGCAGACAACTTCTCCAGTCACACTGCATCTTGAGTCCGTTATCAGCGGGACTACAACACTGTATCGCTCGCCACCAATACAGGCTCGGAAACGATGATGCGCATACCACGAAGTTTCATTGCCGCACTAGCCCTGTTGACATTTGGTCTCAGTCAGGCAAGATTAGAGGTCACAAGCGCACAAGCGCCGTCTGTCATCTGGTCAGAAGCTCAACCGATTGGTGAGAACCTTCCGTCCTCCTGGTTCCCGGAGATTCACGTCGACTCCTACGGAACGACGCGCCTCGTCTGGGAATCGGTCCGTGACAGCACCGATCCAACAGTGAATAGTGCCAACGGCGGCGCAATCATGTTATCCGAACTTCGTGATGGCGAATGGACTGAACCAAGCGACATATACGTCAAAGATGTCCTCAACGCCGCCCGCCCAATCCTAGCTTCAGACACGGAGTATCTCCATCTTCTCTCGCGTAGTCCTCGACCAGATGGGCGAATCACGATCCAGACATTGTCGGCGCTTTACTACATGCGCGCGCCGCTCGCGTCGGACGCTACGGATGCGCGCTCATGGAGCATCCCGATACGCCTCACATCAGGACCAGCATACTGGGCTCAGATTCAAACACTCGCAAATGGACGGGTTGTTGTCGTCTACAATCAGATCATCGATCCCACCTCGGATCAGAGCGGACAGACGAGCTCCGGGTTTTCGACGACAGCACTATTCTCACGCGTATCGGACGACTTCGGAGCGACCTGGGGACAGCCGACGAGAATCTCTTTCACGACAAACCAAGTCGCGCGGTCATCATTGGTCGTCTCGCCGGTCGACGGGACGCTGATCCTTGCCTGGGATGAAGGCTACGATAATCTGACTGGTCAAGGGACCGCAGCCGGAATCTTCACCGCCACCTCCACTACTGGAGGATCGGACTGGGTCGTCGGGGGAAGGTTAGACGAACCGCAATCCACTGATGAACGTCTTGTAACATTCGCGGCCCGCGGTTCCGTGGAGTCAAGCACACTAGTGTCTACAGAACAAACGACGATGCTGGTCTATCGATCGACTGTCGAAGATGTGTTGCTCTACCGTCTCAGCAACGATCAGGGTCGTAGCTGGTCAGAAGAACAACCAATTCCAGAGGCGATTGCACGCGAATACCTCACTCCCCACAACTTCGACAAGCTCGCGCTTACGGCAGACTCAGATGGACGCATCATCCTGGCCTTTGTCGGGCAAGATCCGAACACCGAAAGTGGTCTTTCCGTCCAGACGATGACCTTCGAGGATGGCGCGTGGTCGGTGCCTTGGATCGTCGCTGCTCCCGCTGGCTATCCTGAGTATCCTCGACTAGTCGTTACCGGCGGCAACCAGGTGAACATGACCTTTTTTGTGCGAGACCAAGCGTTCGTTGAACACGGACGATACGTCATCTGGACTGCGAGTGGAACGACTACTGCGCCTCAAGTGGAACCTTTGCCAAAAAAGGATATGCCGGAACAAGATATCGGCATACAATCAGATTCAACAGCGCCAGTGACAAATGAAGAGAAGGGCGTACAGATTACGCCATATCCTAGCATTCCAGAATCGACACGAGCTGTAAACACTTCCAGCAAGCTCGAATCGCCGGCCAACACAATTTCTCAGCCAATTCTCAAATCTTCTCTCCTGACCGTTGGATTCCTCATGCTTTCGATCACAGCAATAAAGGTCATGAGGAGGCTGACAACGTTCTAGATGTACGAACAGTTTGTGTCTGGACGTGGATGTTCTGCTCTACTATTACTATTGAGGATCTCATACCGGTCGCCCAGATCAGCAGAGATCTCATTCACGAGGCTCTCAAACAGCATCAGTAGTGATTTGCTCGACTAGATTCAATTTAAGCGAGTTGGGTCGGCGCTGAAGATCATCTGCCACTTTCTGGGACCGATCAATTGCCCATTCACCGGGTCTAGGTGGCGCCAGTCAATAGCCTATACCAACTGGAGCGCGGCGAAGCCAACCACCTCCCTATCAACGGATGACTGGAGAACCGAGAAGGAAGACGCCACATACATGACGGATTTGTCATTTCGGCATCTACGCACCCAACTATGTGAGTGAGATTGGGACCGCATACTTCATGTGGGCATGCGGGCAGCGCTTTCGAAGCGGTGAGGGCTCTTGTGTATGAATTCTCGCAATTTGTATTTGGAGTTTGTAAAAAACTGGTACTGGCTAGTTGCCCTCGGCATGATTATCTCGCTTGCCGCCACCTACCTTGCGATTGGTAATCGGGCCACCTTATATCGCTCGACTTCAACACTTCAAGTTGGTCAAACCCTTGAGAATGAAAGCCCAAGCCAGGACGAGATAGCTATTACCGATCGCCTCGTCACCATCTATGGCGATCTGGCTACGAGAGATCCCGTGCTTGAAGCTGTCGTCACCAACCTCCAACTTGCACTGACGCCAGACGATTTGCGTGCCCGCATGCTAGTGAAGGCAGTTCCGGCGACCCAGCTCATCGACATCACCATCATTGATTCCGATCCTGTGGTCGCCGCGGCAATTGCAGACGAAGTCGCGCGGCAGATCGCGCTTGCAAGTCCGGGGCCAAACACGGACTCAGAGACCCAACGCTTTCTGACGGATCAGCTCAGCGACCTGCAGGCGAAGATCATCGCGGCGCAAGACGAGCTAAAGACGACTGAAACATCAATGCTAGGTATGACTAGCGCGGCGGACATCTACGACGCTCAGCAGCGTATTGATCTGCTCAATGCGCAGATAGAATCCTGGCAGCAGACGTATGGCGTGTTGCTCACGCAGCTAGAGCCAAGCGCTACGAACGTCGTCCGCGTCATCAACGATGCCACGCCTTCCGTCAGACCCCTGCCACACCGGACGATGCTCTACTATGGATTCGCAGTCCTAATGGGAGCCGGGCTCGCGACCCTTATCGCTCTCGCGCTTTCCTATTTCGACCGTGCGATAAGAAATAGCAAGGATCTAGCAGACTGGGACGAAGATCTCCCGATTGTTGATATTCCATCTTTCAAAACTCGTAAGTCGTCGGCGGTCGTCGCTATGCACAATCCGGCGAGTCAAGGCGCAAGCGCCTACCGCGTCCTCCGGAACGTGCTCAAACTCAACATCAAAGACAACAGGTCGACTGCAATGATGGTCACGAGTTTGGGTGTCGGAGAAGGGAAGACGACGACAGCTGCCAATCTGGCTGTTTCGCTCGCGAACAGCGGCACTCTCGTGATCGTTGTTGATGCTAACTTCCACAACCCTGAGCTTGACGAGCTCTTTGGAGCCAGTCTCCAACAGGGGTTTAGCGATCTGGTAGTCGGTCGCCGCACGGTGCGAGAGGTGGTTCAGGAAACCGATCACCCCCGCCTTTGGTTGCTGGGTAGCGGCACCGTGCCGTTCGACTATCTCGATGTCCTCGCATCCGACAAGGTCAAGACCGCGGTTAATGCCTTGCTCCAGCAAGCGGACGTTGTCCTCTTTGACGCGCCAGCGCTAGATCAGGAACAAGATGCTCAGTTGCTTGCGAAGGTGATCGAGCAGGTTGTACTCATCGCCGAGTCCGCACATTCGACGCCAGAGTCAATCGCCACCGCCATCGAAATGATTCGAGAAGCTGGTGCGCAGGTTTCTGTCGTCGTCGTCAACAAGGTGCGACGCCCCTGGCATTCCTTCGTTCTGCAGTGGCCGTTGTCGCGTGAACGCCGGCTCGAAGCCCGCGCAAGCGCCAGACGTGGGCGTAAAATGGCGGAAACGCCTGGAGATTTGCCAAAAGAACAAACCTCAACGGGAGTCGCCGACTAGCAAACGAGGTCTCTGAGCATGCGCTTGCTCATGTTGACACAGATCGCACCTTTTCCGCCGGATGCTGGCCCAAAGATCAAAACGTATTTTCTCCTTAAGAAACTGTCGATGTTCCACGACATCGACTTAGTGACTTTCGCTCGAGATGAGCACGAGCGCGAAGCCGCCAACGCATTGAAACATCTCTGTTCCAATGTCACAACTATTTCACTGGAGCGCAGCAGAGTTCGAGAACCTCTGTATGCGGCTCGAGGCTGGGCTAGCCGGCAGCCATTTCTCGTTGCTCGTGACTACCGTAAGGAAATGATGGCAACGGTCAGCCGCCGCGTCGAATCAGGATCGATCGATGTGGTTCACGCAGATCAGCTTTCAATGGCTCAATATCTGCCTGATCGACGAAGATTACCCAGGGGAGTCTATCTTGTCTTCGATGCCCACAACGCAGTCTGGAAATTGGTGCAATCACTGGTTGGCAACCAACCAACACCTGTCCATCGAGTCGCCGCTTCTATTGAATGGCGCATGCTGAAGCGTTTCGAAGGGCGCGCTTGCTCAATTTCCAATCTAACCCTCGCGGTATCGCCGATCGACGTATCCTATCTTCAGCAAGCAGCCGGCGGCGCGGGCAGATACGTTATCGCTCCGATTGGCATCGAGGCTCGAGAAACCGAGCAAATACCAATACGTGCGTCGAAGCGTCGCTTGTTAAGCATTTCGACAATGCACTATCCACCAAACATCGACGCAATCCGCTGGTTCAGAGAATTCGTTTGGTCACAGTTCACACCTGCTGAGCGGAGCATCGGCTTTGATATAGTAGGCAGCCGCCCGCCTGCGGATATCATTTCCTGGGCTAGCGAAGATCCGCATGTCAAGGTCCATGGATTTGTCCCTGATCTTTCACCGTTACTCAATAATGCGGGCATCTTCGTCGTACCGCTGAACGCTGGCAGCGGTATTCGAGTCAAGATACTGGAGGCAATGGCGCATGGATTGCCGATCGTGTCGACGAGTATAGGAGTTGAAGGGTTGCCGGTTGTTTCCGGTGAGCATCTGCTAGTTGCGGACACACCGGAAGCGTTCGCAAACGCAATTCGACGACTCATGGCTGACCCTGTCCAACGCCGGAAGGTTGGTACGAGTGGCAGGTCTTTCGCCATGGACTACGACTGGCGCTCCTGTCTTCAGCCGGTCATTGAAGCCTACGATCACCTGAGCGATCCAACGATGGGATCAACCAATCACATGCTTCAGCCCGATCAGAATGAGCAACCATAAGCCCAGACTGGCAACTATCGCAAGCAGCCACCATTCCCAGTAGATGGAGCCTCGACTATCGTCCATACCACGTAGCTCCTTGGCGCCGTTGAAACTAGAATTCCATACCAGGTAACTCCAGGAGCTAGAATATTTGGTCCCAGATCGACGCGTTGCGGGTTACTAAAACGTCAGAGTCGCGCGAGACGTCATTCAAACCGAACAGAACCGGGACCAAAACAGCTACCGGATACAGTTTGCCTGGTTACTTTTGTACTGGTTTGGTGGCATGTTGATAGTACTGCCTGGCTGAGAGCGGCGGCAGAGCTAGTCAAACCGGAATACCAGCAGAAGTCAGCGTCTGATCTATCAAAATCAGACTTCACAACCCGTGCCAACAGATGCAATCTCAATAGTGTATACCTATGCAATCCTGGAGTGGATAGGCGAAGGGAACACACGTGGCTCTTCAGGATCCGGTGGCGGTTGCTTCAGGCAATATCGTGATCGTCGATGATGATGTGGTGACGACCAAAGTGCTGCGCTTCCTGCTCGAGGAGGAAGGCTACTCTACCTACGTCATCCATCGCGGCAGTCAGGTCGTCCAGGCTGTCACCAACCAGGAAACCGACCTCGTCCTCCTCGACATCAATCTGCCCGACATCGATGGCTTCACCCTCACCAAACTCCTGCGCGCTCACCGCTACTTCGGTCCCATCATCCTCCTCACCGGCCGGAGTTCTCTGGCCGATAAACTCAGCGGCTTCGAACATGGCGCCGACGATTATCTTCCTAAACCTTACGAACCGCTCGAACTCCTCGCCCGCATCGAAGCCGTCCTCCGTCGAGCCAAACATGCCGACCAGCAACCTCTCGGTTCTGTCCTCCGCGTCGATGATGCCGAACTCTCGCTGGGTGAACTCACCTACCGGAGCAATGCCGTCGCAGACGCCCTGCTCACTCCCACCGAAATGCGGCTGCTCGAAGTGCTGATGCGCAACAGCTGGATCGTCATTGGACGCGACACCTTGATCGAACGTGTCTGGGGGTATGACTTTGAAGGCGACACCAATCGTGTCGATGTCTACATTCGCCGGGTCCGTCGCAAGATCGAAGCCGATCCCCAACAACCCCGCTATCTCCACACCGTCCGTGGCGTCGGCTACGTCTTTCGTGTCGAATCAGCTACGGTCAACACCGAATAGCTCTGCTGAGACCTCCCAGTTGTTCCCTCTCAAGCGCTCATGTCAGATTTCTCATACGCCAGTGCCCGGAATGACGCACTCGCCACTACATTGACGAGTTCTACTATGAACGTCGGAGCGTTCATCGCCTCGACATATCATTCGTCGACTCGATGTGGAGAGCATAGCCATGGCGCCGAACATCTCCGACTACCTCAAGGATATCCAGTGTGCTCTGGAGCTAGTCAATGCTGATGATATTGAAGCGATCGTTTCGAGACTGTTTCGAGCCTACGCCGAGAGCCGGACCGTGTTCACCTGTGGGAATGGAGCGAGTGCTGCGCTTGCTTCACACATGGCTTGTGACCTCGGCAAGGGAACCGCACCGGATCTTGGTAGAGGTCCGGACAAACTGTCGGCGAGACGGCTACGCATTCATAGTTTGAACGATAACGCCGCACTGCTAACTGCTTATAGCAACGACCTTGCTTACGAAGATGTCTTTGTAGAGCAGTTAAAGAATTTCCTCAGCCCGAATGACGTCCTCATCGGTATCAGCGGAAGTGGTGGATCACCGAACGTTCTGAGAGCAATGGCCTATGCGCGCAAGGCTGGTGCAACCACGATAGGGCTCACCGGCTCGCAATCTAGCGCGTTCAAGATCATTGAACTCTCCGACCTCCGATTGCAAGTGGCCCCGGAATTGATGGAGCAGATTGAGGATCTGCACGTAATTGTTCACCACATTATCGGGCTGAGATTGCGTGCAAGAATTGCCGACTACGCACCTGTCGATTTAGCCGAGCCTGTGATGACCAACATCGAGCGCCCATATATCAATCCTTGGGACTAAGGATCACCCGTCAAAGATACGTTATCTCCACGATCGGCCGGACGGGTTTGAGGTTTTCCAGCGTTGGGCATTTGGACGGACATCTCTTCGCGTGAGAGCTTGTAATCTGACGATCGCCGGAACCGGGCAACGTATCCACGATTCTGGACTGTTATGACCGAGATCGCCACGAATCCGCTGGTTTCGAGTTTTCGGCGTATATGGCTAATGATCCTGGGCACTGTCGAGGGCTGAACTCGGCCTCTATCCATGTCTTTCGCTATGGTGTCAGTAGATACCGGTAGGCCATCATGTTCGAGTAGGACGCTCAAGACTTCCCATTCGAGTGGAGAGAGCTGTACCTTAAGGGGTCCGGCTACGATTGTATGGCTCTCAGAATCAAACTTGATGCCACTACTTTCGCGCCGTTCGGTGAACGGCCAGATCCGGGTAACGAGAGCGCGCATCCTCGCAACAAGTTCGGCAGGTTCGTAAGGGCTGACCAGATAATCATCGGCGCCGGAACGCAGAACATCGGCTATGACCTGAGGATTCCGGTCAGCGCAAATAACCAGAATCTTCGCCCGACTTACAGCTCTGGCTCCAACAACGATTTCCAATCCTCTCCGAGCATCCTGTGTCAAACTGAAAATGATCAAATCCAGCTGCTCATCGGGAACCTCCGCCAGTTGAAACGGATCAACAGGTCGAGTCTCCCAACCTAGTTCCTCGACCAACGATACAATTTCACTGGTTTCGAACGGTTCCTCCGAATAAATTCCAACGTATATTGGACCTTGGTCGGCACGCTCGCTAGCCTGGATGTCAGCTTCCATGGGTTAACTCCTTAGTCGAGCCTCTGATGACGCAATCCAGACATGTTATCGACAGTCTCAGCACCAATTACTTTGTCCAATTCACCATATATCGTCTGTATAGTAATTGGAAGAACCAGGAGAATCCAAATTGCAACAAGATAATTCGTCTGAACATACATACACCTAATCAATAGCGTAAGCAACTTACCTGGCGGTTGTCCATCATCCCCATGAAACGAGCGAATCACCGGCTCGCAGCTTCCTTCATGACAGATTTGTCAGATTTATGACAGTCGGGTCACCAATTGCGAGTCAAATCAGCAGCTATTCTGATTATGTTGTTCAGAATTCTAAACAGCTGGATGTCTTGCGATCCAGTAACCGATGTCTGGATACAACTGACATAGTTGCGACAAACATGGAAATGAGTGACAATGTCTTCCAATGTCATGATCGTCGATGATGATGTGGTGACGACCAAAGTGCTGCGCTTCCTGCTCGAGGAGGAAGGCTACTCTACCTACGTCATCCATCGCGGCAGTCAGGTCGTCCAGGCTGTCACCAACCAGGAAACCGACCTCGTCCTCCTCGACATCAATCTGCCCGACATCGATGGCTTCACCCTCACCAAACTCCTGCGCGCTCACCGCTACTTCGGTCCCATCATCCTCCTCACCGGCCGGAGTTCTCTGGCCGATAAACTCAGCGGCTTCGAACATGGCGCCGACGATTATCTTCCTAAACCTTACGAACCGCTCGAACTCCTCGCCCGCATCGAAGCCGTCCTCCGTCGAGCCAAACATGCCGACCAGCAACCTCTCGGTTCTGTCCTCCGCGTCGATGATGCCGAACTCTCGCTGGGTGAACTCACCTACCGGAGCAATGCCGTCGCAGACGCCCTGCTCACTCCCACCGAAATGCGGCTGCTCGAAGTGCTGATGCGCAACAGCTGGATCGTCATTGGACGCGACACCTTGATCGAACGTGTCTGGGGGTATGACTTTGAAGGCGACACCAATCGTGTCGATGTCTACATTCGCCGGGTCCGTCGCAAGATCGAAGCCGATCCCCAACAACCCCGCTATCTCCACACCGTCCGTGGCGTCGGCTACGTCTTTCGTGTCGAATCAGCTGTTGACAATCTGGATGCTTAACCTGATAATCAAGAATCGAAGCAATGTGTAAATTCATCCACCGACGTGGGCTATTGGACCGGGGACGGACGATAAACCCCGACTTACGTCACGATGCGTTATGACATGTCGAATGGATTATCCCATGGTTTTCGTTACGGTCGAGCATGATTGACGTTTTCAAATTACGACTCCGTCTCGGTCAAGTCGTTCGGGCAGGAAGTCTGATCGAGGTATGGATCATGCGGGGTAAGCTGTAGATCCTAGTAGGCAATTGGAATGACAACGCAACGCAATCGTTCAACGCACGATGCCTCCGACAAGGATTCAGTGCGCAACGAGCAGCCTGAACAGCAGCCAGCGCCTGTCGACAGGCGGTTGATTGCCGCGATGGCCGGTCATGAATTGCGAGAACCTATCAATGCCATTATCAGCTTCCTCAATGTTACGGTCCAGGAACGTCTCGGTCCATTGAATGCACTGCAGTCGGAGTTCCTGCGTAGCACGGAATCAGCCGCAAGAAGACTCGAACGGCGCATTGATGACGTGCAAGTCGCGCTGCTGGAAGGCGACGCGCTGAAACTTCATAGAGCATGGATCGATCCCAATAGACGAGTCGTCGCGACATGCCGGGAGCTCGAATGGGCGGCAGAGAAGTACGAGACAAAAGTGCTCATGAACCTTGAACGGTCGACAAGAAATCCGGGGACATGGGCAGATGCCGATCGCCTCGCTCAAATACTATCCAACGTAATTGAGAACGCAATTCGGTACGCTCCAGCGGGAACTGAAGTGCGCGTTTCAACGTCTTTTCGAGAACATGGTTACTGGACATTCATTGTGGAGAATGACCTGGAGCAAGATCAACAGTTTAGTACTGCCAACTGGTTTCTGCCTGGCGATCGCTCAACACGAGCAAACGATCGGCAACGGCCTGGGCTAGGTTTAGGGCTGACTATTGCGAAGTACCTGGTCGAGGCACATCAAGGAGAGATCTGGGCAGATATCGTCGACAGTAAAGTACAGGTAGGATTCTCGATCCCTCACCACAAAAGGTAGGCGCAATCCAACGATGTCGTCGTTGTTCTACCCATACGTGGAAATCGATGAACTAACTCAGTGTCAATCTATCGGAGCACGACCTGAGTCAACGATAGCCATTTCTTCAATCGGACTGACTGATCCATTCGAATTTGGGTGGCGGCTCGTTCGCCACTCAAGATACGTGCTGAGATCATCGCCCCAAAGCGCTAGCGCGAGCCTGCTATCTGACACGCTGACCGGAAGCGCTTCAGACAATTTTAGTTCAAGGACGATCTGGCCAATAACTTTCGCTTCTCCGGTCACAACCACGGCCGAGTTCTGATCCGTCCAATGTTCTTGAAGCAAAGCACCACTCGACATTGAATACCTTGTCCCCCTCCAGGGTACCCGTAGACGGTCCTAACTCCGAGCTACGATGTGACGAGCTATCGTACGTACAGGTTATCATCCGTGCTCGACTTGCACAACCACCCAATACTCCCAATTTGAAGATTGAACTGAAGATACTGTCAGTTCATTAGAGAAGGCACTGCGACTAGTTGTGCCTGAATACTGCCGTATTGTAAACGGTGTGAAATAGTAGATGTCAAGCTGATCTCGGAGGACCACATGACAGTCATTGCCCGCGCACCTCTCAGAATCGGACTGGCTGGCGGTGGTACGGATCTACCCGCTTACGCCGATCACCATCAAGGGTTGGTCGTCAGCACGACGATCGATCGATACGTCTACGTCATCCTGACCAGCACCGCGCAGTCATCGCTACAAATCATGGCTGCCGACGCCAACTCGATGCTATCACGTCGCGACCATCTCTTTGATTCAGCGCTGTTCTGGGGAGCGGACTATCGCTTACCACTTGAAATCCTCGAGTATTTTGGAGTCTCAGGAGGCAGGCGTGTCTTCATCGCCTCAGAAGTTCCGCCCGGCACCGGGCTCGGCTCCTCTAGCGCAACGGCAGTCGCTCTCATTCGGGCGCTCGATGCTGATTTGACTCTCCGGCTCTCTACGAAAGAGATCGCGGACATCGCCTGTCACATCGAAATCGACCGTATGGGAATGCCGATCGGAAGACAGGATCAATACGCAGCTGCATTCGGCGGTCTGAACGTTCTGACATTCACCTCAGAGGACACGCAGATTGAGTCATTGCGGGTTCCTGAATTGTACCGGCATGAGCTTGAGTCTCGTATCTTACTCTTCTTCACCGGCCGTCGGCGACGGTCAACCAATATTCTAGAAAGCCAGCGCAAGGCAACCACTGAAGCTGGCTCACGAACACTGGAATCTCTCCACGAGATCAAGCGTCTAGCGAAGCAGATGATCACCGCCATCCAGAATGGGGATTTCGAGCTAGTAGGTCGATTGCTCGACGAGTCCTGGAACCAGAAACGACGACTCGCGAGTGGCGTTTCTACGCCCGAGATAGATAGCTGGTATGACGAAGCTCGAAAAGCCGGCGCTTTGGGTGGAAAGATCACCGGCGCAGGAGGCGGCGGCTTCCTGATGCTATATGCCGAGCCGCACCTGCGCTCAGCCGTGATCCGTCGCATGAGTGAGCTTGGTCTCGTCTGGGTCGACAGCGCGTTCGACCGGCAGGGGGCGATTCCATTGCTCGCTATCCCGAGCGGTGAACTGGTTTACGCTGATTAGCTCGTCAAAAACCCCGATCCCATCTCATTAGCCTTGCAAGAACGGTCCCGTCCGGGGCTTCAATGTAATCACTGAGCCTATTGAGCCGCATCAGAGTGGCTCTGCCGAGCAGCGCCGTCAACCTACTCATTCAAGGGCGGAGATTGCTCTATGCTGGTCAGGACAGGAATTGCAGGTGTACGTATATTGCTGTGACGAACTGGTCAAGTGGCAAACCGTATGGTATCTTGCGCAGAGGCGGAACGAGTTTCGGATGAGGGTTCGTAACTTACTTTCCGTAAAACTGGGACTATTCGCCCAGTGCGAAGGAATTCCGCCGGAGTTGATAATCTGACAAATGTGTCAGATGGAATGTTCGTTTGGCGCTCGTACGGTGGGGACTGGGGCGAGCCAATCGGATCATCGACACATGTTGGAAACTCAGCTAGATGCAGATCTAGTAAACAGACGATATTTGACATTACTGAGAGGATGGAATTGCGTCGATCGGTGACTGCTCTGGCAGCGGCTGCACTCTGTCATGAAGTAAAAGAAGGTGCCGCGCTGGAACGGTAGATTAAAATACCGTTGTAATCGGCATCGAGTGTCAGCAGTCGGCCAAACACCAACCGATCATCATAAATCCCCGGGGAAGATGTGACGGACCTTCGCTGAGGCTACCCCACCTTTAATTCAGTGCGCTCATACCGCCGGACCTTGTTGTGCTGGCGTGCATTAGGAATGTGGGTCTATTCGGACCTGAGGTTACCTCGTGCGTTGCCACCGGTTGGTTTTGCGTGCACTCAAAATCAAGAGGGGCATACTCAATGAACGCGTGTTTAAAGCGACCGTCTTCACGGCGGCTAGGATTTCTTTTCTTCGCTGGCCTGGCAGCTATTATTGTTATGGCAACTTCCCCCCAGGACGCCTCGACCTCCATACGGGCAGGTGACAACTTCGGGTCAACCATGATCGTCAGCGACATCAGCCTCACGATATCTGGAGATTCTCAGATTCAGGTGATGGTGGAAGTGCGATCTGCCGACACTGCCGTTCGCAGGGCAATTGTGAAGGGCAAACTCACGGTTCCATCCTCCGACCAATCGATTTGGATACGAGGTCGAACAGCATCCAACGGTCAATTCGTGAAGAAGCTGTCGCAATCGGGTCCTGGCGCCTATGTTTTCGAAGTCACCGAAGTCAAAGCACGAGGTTTGACGTTTGACCGGGATTCGAGCCCCAGTTTGGAAGCCACGCTCACAATAGATGATTCGGGCATACCTGCTGCGACGGCGACGAATGTTCCCAGTCAGCCGCCTGCGACGGCGACCGCGACAACTGTTGTGCCAACCGCAACGAGCGTTGTGCCAACGGCGACCAATGTGCCACCGACCACCACCTCGGGCAACTACTGCTCTGAAGCCATCCACAACCAGTACGTCGCCACCGGCCCCGACGGCAACCTCTATCCCACCTGGCATCCTCCTGTCGATCCTGCCACCGGCTGCGTCTTCGACCACGAACACGGCGACAATCCCAACGGCAACCCCGCCTTGCAAGGTCGCAATGTCGTCTTCTGCTATATGGCTACCTTCACAAATAACTGTATGCCTCACAACGGCTACAAAGTCTTCGCCTGGTCTAACATCTCTCATTACAACGCACCAGCTCACTCCGGCGCTTCCGTCGTCATGGTCCTCCACCAGGGCACCAGTGGCGCGGGCCGCTTCACCACCGTCTTCCATGACATCGAAATTCACTACTACAATCCCAACGACGGTCGCGAAGCTCACATCTACATGCTCGCACCCTTTGGCGAACTCCTCGTTGGCTGTGGCGCAAACGATCCCAACATGGATCTGCGTCTCAGTCAAGCCAATGCTCCCGGCGCCCGTCAAATATCGGCCAGCAAGTGTTTCGATCCACCTAATATCCCCTACGAGGACTGGATCACTGCTCTCTACATCGGAACCGACAGTCAGGGCAACTGGAAAGGGTATATGGATCCGCACTTCGCCATCTTCAATCCCAACACCTACTGCATCGTGCAGGACAACAGTTGTGTGCTCGGTTACTCCGATGAGCGTGCCGGTACCGGAGCCGATCCAAACAGTGCCGACTCCTGGTTCAAAGGCGTCAAACGCGAGGCCTATCTCAACCAGGTCTGGATCAGAAACGCTGGCGGTTCCACCACCATCTGGACCGATCCCTACGGCAAACTCGTCCCGGCTGGACAGGGCATCCCGCAATACCTCTCAACCGTCAACCAACAACCGTTGACCAACTCCGCCGCCTTCGGGGCCGACCACGACAACGATCCCGCTGGCGCTGTCCACGCTCCTAACTAGGGAGACATCGTCGGACATACATGGACCGGCCCTTTCTGGGCCGGCCCATGTTTCTACTTTTCCGGGAACGTGTTCCTATCAAACAGGAAGAGCTGCATCACAACAAGCACAAGTAGCATCTCGCTCCCTTCCTGTACCTGTTGCACGAATGAGAGTCGTCTCCAAGCAGAGGCAGTCATCGCGTAGGGTTCCGTTGGACTGACAAGTTCGTAGTTCTTGGGATTTCCAGAAAGCGCGACTTCATAGCGATCAAGCAGCGGATTGAATACCGCAATGATAACGACCAACCAGAATGCAGCGATAGCAATCCTATTGCCCGGCAGATGTCTGTACAGCAACCCAAAGAAGATCGCTGTTATGAACGCCGCTAGGACCAGAAAAAATACGCCGCCCGGATGAACGAGGAGCAGGTCGGAGAGCGCATAACCAGCACATCCAACACCAAGCAAAGCCCATCGCAGTCGCTCCCACCGCCTTGATTGTGCGCTACGCAGACAAGCTATCAGACTCGACAGGATGCCGATCGCTGCGGCATACACAGCAGCGAGATTGGCTGACCCTTCCAGATCAACTTGTTTCGCAAGCCACGCGGGAATCAGGTCAGAAAAATACAGGTTCCCGAGGCTCATGCCGAGTAGCACTGCGAGGATAGAGATCGATCCAACGAGTATTTCGTTCCGGCGCTCGCTGCACCATCTCAGCAATCGATCAGCTTTGATCTCCAACCATCCCGTGGAAAAGAATGCGACTTTCTTCGCCGAGCCCGTTCTGAAGTCAACCATGCTGAGCCAACAGCGCTACACCGGCGGTGTGCACAGGCACATTCCTCATGCATCTCCAATCTTCAGGCATCACGAACACTCTGGAAATTGTTTCAGAGCGGACGGTCAGCTGATTAGAGCGAGCGCAGTGTTTTATCTGAATCATCTGTCACCAACACTTCTGCGGCTCGTCCGGGCCAGATAGGCCAATCCTGGGATGCTGGTATGCGACGGGGTCTGATGTATGGAGGCGTTCCTCATATGACACGATCATTGGCGCTGATCGTCCTGAACTGGAATCGAAAAGACGACACGCTACGCTGTCTGGCTTCTATCGAGCGAAGCAGCTATGCGTCGTTCGACACGATCGTGGTCGACAATGCATCCGTCGATGATTCGGTTCAAGCCATTCATAAGACTTACCCGCAGGTGCGCATCATCGAGAATCGAGAGAACCTTGGGTATGCAGGTGGGAACAACGTCGGTCTGGAAGCGGCTCTGACAGACGGCTATGAATTCGTTCTTTTGCTCAACAACGACACCATCGTCGATCCAATGGCGTTAGAGCGTCTCATGAGTCTGGCCAAATGCGAACCGCAAGCCGGTATCGTTGCGCCTTCAATCTTCTATCTCGACGACCCGCAGCGGGTGTGGTCAGCCGGCGGAACGATTGACTGGCAAAGAGGCGTCGTCGGATCATCCTACCTCAATGCGCTCGCGGCAGAACTCCCGAGCAAGCCCTACCACACAGACCATGTAACCGGCTGCTGTCTGTTGCTGCGAGCCGAGGCGCTACGTAGAGCAGGATTAATCGACCAGCGCTTCTTCCTCTACTTTGAAGAAACTGAGTGGTGCGTCCGCATCGCGAGATCCGGCTACCAGATCTTGGTTGACCCAGCGGCGCACATTTGGCACGAAATCCACCCTGATGAACAAAGCGGAACTCCCGCTATCGCCTATTACATGACGCGCAACCAGTTGCTCTTCTTCAAACTAGCTGGCGCGCCGGTCATGACCAGATTGCGCGCGTCCGCCAGACAAGTGCGCACACTGATCAGCCTCTACTTGCGTCCCCATTCCGCCGCCCGCAGGCGTGGTCGGCGTCCGATGATGCGAGCAATGTGGGATTACATGCTGGGTCACTTCGGTCCGGCTCCGATTGCCTGGTGAACGCAATGACAACGAAGAGACTTCGCATAGGAATCGACGCGCGCTATCTCTCGCATGGCCTGGTTGGCGGGGTGCACACCTACGTCCGCAACCTTGCGAACGCCCTGATCGAGTCGGATGCGCCCATTGACTATGATCTCTGGATCGATGACAAGTGTCCATATGATGCCGGAGCACTGCCCGTTGGATCGCAAACGCGGATTCTCTCCTGGAGGAGCCCGCTCAGCAGTCTTCGCCACGATTGGCGGCTGGGGATGCTCATGCGCCGAGCCGGAGCTGATGTAGTGCACTTTCCGGCAAACTATGGCAATATGCCGCCCGGTGTTCCCACTGTTCTGACGCTCCACGACGCGATCAACATTCTGCCTTACCTGGAGATCGTACGGGGTCATGAGAAACGGCCCCGCGCGCTGCTCACCATGAGCTATCTTCACCTTATGACGCGTTGGGCCGTCCAGCAGCAACCACTTGTCATTACCGTCAGCCAGCACGCACGCCGGGAGATTTTGCGGCACTCGGACCTAAAGCCTGAGCGCGTGCAGGTGGTCTATTCGGCGGCGGACGCGATCTTCCGGAAGCTGGCCTGGGGAGAACGTGTCGCAGAGCAGGAGCGCCTCCAGCTGCGAGAACGCGTTCTTCTAGCCGATGCGATCAAGAATCCCCAGACAACGCTCCAGTCCTATCGACGCCTGCCCAATGACCTGCGTGCGAAGACAAGTCTGATATTCTTTTCGCGACGTGAGCCAGGCGCAGACGTAACCGCAGCCGCCAGAAACGGGGAATGCATAGTCATCCGACGACCCTCTACCGGCTACCTGGTGAAGCTGTACAATCTTGCCGATATCTTTGTGTTTCCGTCCTATATCGAAGGTTTTGGACTGCCGGTGCTAGAAGCAATGAGCTGCGGCACCCCCGTCGTGGCGTCCGGAGCTGGATCGCTTCCGGAAATCGTCGATGGCGGCGGCTGTATCATCCCCGACCCCGACGATCATGCACACTTCACGAAGGTGCTAACTGATCTTCTGTCCAATTCAGAAAGACGAGCACACTTATCCGAGCTGGCCCTGGAGCGATCGGCGGCATTCTCCTGGCGACACACCGCGGCCGAAACGCAAGCAGCTTATATTCGCGCAATCGAATCATCGCGCAAAACCAGGGCTCGTGCCAGCAAACACTCAACCGCACCCGTCTAACGAGAAGCGGCTGGAATGGCGACGTAGTACAGCGCCTGATCGTCAAAGAGCCCGTCGTCATTCAGATCTTCGTCGAAGAAAACCAGGTCAATATAGTCTTCCGCTGGCGTTGAGAATGCTCCCGCCCAGCGGAAAACAGCAGACCCATCGGCCTCGATTTTGATCAACTGCTGCCAGGCGCTCCAACCGGACGCGTTGCCATACATAACATTCATACCTTCCGGTGGATGGAATTCGTCGTGCCCCGAAACAATGAAGGTTCCGTCAGCGTATATGCCCAACCCGGGGGCGTGCGTAAAGTAGTCACCGCCTACCGGTATATCCTCCCAGACGTCGCTGCGTAGGGATCGCAGTCTCAAGAATGACCCGGAATCAACATAGAGAATGTAGGGGACGCCGCCCGGTGTTATGAGACAGGAGGGTCCCTGGTCGATACTTTCCGGACCAAGAACATCATCAGCGACGATGTCAGGAGCCGACCAGCCTTGACCGCTGTCGCGCGTTGCGATAATCAGGTTCAGGGTTGCGTCATAGCCAGCCAGATACCAGGTTCCATCAGGCCCAAGCGCCAGGACAGGATGCCAGACGAATGATCCTTCCTGTCGCAAAGGTTCGCCAGGCGCGGACCAGTGATTTTCAGAACGTTCACGCACTCGGATCTGAGTATGATTTCCGATGACAACGTAAGCGATGCGGATATTGCCTTGCAGATCAAGAGCAATGCTCGCACCCCCCTGCCCCGCTTCTCCACCGAAACCGTCGAGGCCGGTATCGTCGACGCGTTCGGCGTCGGTAGCCCATGACGACGTCGCGAGATCGAAACTCCTGTAATAGATTGGAACACCCGGTTGACCCCGATCTACCCAGATGACATGCAACCGCTGGTTGCTGTCAAGCGCGGCGTCTGCCATGACGATTTCACCACCGCCTGACGCACTCTCGATGATCCCGGACTCGACAAGGTCGAATGCCACCGGAACTCCCGGCGTCGTGGCGCGATACATGACCAGCCGGCCAGGACCACTGCCAGTGCGTGGGCGGTTATTGTCGAGCGCCACAATCCAAAGACGATCATCGGCGTCCCTCACGACAGATCTCATCCAGGCGTCGACTGCGCCATCTCCAACAGTTACGAGCTCGATTTGCGAAGGAGTGTGCGGTACATCGGTGACAGTAGGCTCCGGCGGTGGTGTCGCTGAAGGGATTGCGGTCGGTTCAGGAATTGTCGTCGTTGGAGTCGGAGCCGGTGACTCTGCCGTGCCGTAGAGCCACTCATAGTAGTGGAGACCGACATTGCCTGATTCCACCTTCCAGCCGGCCGGGTTACTCGGCGTATAGGTCAGCACTCGCCGCTCAAATGCCTGGAATAGGATGAATTGATCCACCCCGCCAAGCCGCGCGTTAACCCAGTATGCCTCGGTTAGCGGGTAACCGGTTGCAAAAAAGGGAGAACTGAACAAATGCTCATCTTGAAGTTCCCCATCGACGAGCACTGGCCCGGTCGCATTCATAAACTCCCAAAAGACGCTGGCTACATGATGATCGATACCAGGCACCGTCACTCGATACGCGGCGTAAACACCCTGTTCCGCGAGAGATGAGTCTTCCACGACCTTCCCCGCCTGTGACACCAGTGCGATGATTGCGCCCCCATCGCTTCCTGCAGGGAGGGCGATGAGGTTACTTAGCGCGGCGTAGGTGGGGACACCGGCGCTACTGCGATCGCCAGCAACAGGAATCGAGGCAGCATCCCGCGCTTCGAACTCATTGTCTCCAATCTGTCTCCTTCCAGTCATTAGCTCAACGACCAGCAGACCATTTGTGACATACCAGGAGCTCTCAGGATCGTTATCCGGATGAGTCAACTCCATCCGGCTCTTGTCGAAGTAGCGCACCTCTCGCCGACCTTCCGACGCGTCAGCGTAA
The DNA here is from genome assembly GCA_964577155.1 of uncultured Thermomicrobiales bacterium. Lineage (GTDB taxonomy): Bacteria > Chloroflexota > Chloroflexia > Thermomicrobiales > CFX8 > CAZNYB01. Next base: position 65,506 of record CAZNYB010000003.1, read on the forward strand.
GGCTCCACCAGTTCGATCGCGCTTGCCTGTGGCCCCCAGATCCAGGTGCGGCTCACCGCGCCGTTCGCAACCGGCCTATCGGTTCGCTCCCAGATTGCGTCGAACGGCTGGACCGTGGCAACAGCCTGCGCGGCTACGGACTGCGGGGATTGTTCTCTTGTACACGATGATCCCATGAGAGTCGCACAGACGAGACATATTTGAACGATTGACGCTAGCCGAATATGTCCGGTCCGACAACTCCGGTCTGGTTCAGTCAAACACTTCATCTCCAGATGCTCCTATCGGCTCTGGCGCAAATCTGAGTCCGAACTAAGGTATATCCGACTCATTCGCCATCCCGGGGAGCACGGTTCAGCCAACGGCTGACGGTATTGTCAGTACCGACGCCGTCGGTGAGCGGTTGGAGAGTGGGAGTCGATTCGTAGATTGGGGGAGAGATTGATCGAGATGGATCGGGAGCAAGAAATTGACAGCAACATTGACAGACCGTAGACAGAGCACAGTAGCACCGAACCCACCAAGTATCCACGAGACGGCAGATGTTTCAACGTCTGCCATCATAGGAAGCGGTGTCAAGATCTGGCACGACGTGCAGGTGCGTGAGAACGCTCAGATTGGCGCAAACTGCATCATAGGCAAAGGCGCTTACATCGACGCCAATGTAGTAATCGGCACAAATTGCAAAATTCAGAACTACGCGCTTATCTACAGTGGCGCTTCGCTTGGGAATGGCGTTTTCATTGGTCCTGCGGCGATTCTCACAAATGACCGCTATCCACGCGCGGTCACCTCGGATGGAGAACTCAAACAGGCGGATGACTGGGATCATGGAACGATCGTGATCGAGGACGGTGCAGCAATCGGCGCCGGCGCGGTCCTGGTCACGAACATCACCGTCGGCAGATTCGCAACCGTCGGAGCGGGGTCTGTCGTAACTCATGATGTGCCCGCGCATGCGTTGATGATTGGCAGTCCTGCGTACCAGTGTGGCTGGGTCTGCCGCTGTGGCCGGCCGATGACCGTCGATGTGACTTGCCCGACATGCGGCGACTCAATAGAGAGAGTGCGAACATGATTCCGATGGCGCGACCCCTCATAGGAGAAGCAGAAGTTGAAGCTGTTACAGCCGTGCTGCGTTCCGGACAACTCACGCAGGGCGATACGGTGAGAGAATTCGAGGATGCCTTCGCAAAGCTATGCGCGGTCGAGCACGCTATCGCGACCACGTCAGGCACAACAGCTCTCCATCTGGCGCTGCTCGCCCACGGCATCGGACCTGGGGATGAAGTCATTACGACGGCCTTCTCGTTCATCGCGAGTGCCAATGCGGCGCTCTATGTCGGTGCACGGCCAGTGTTCGCCGACATCGATCCAACTACCTTCAATATCGATCCGGACGATATCGAGCATCGCATCACACCTCGCACAAAAGCGATCTTGCCTGTGCATCTGTACGGCAATCCAGCTGATATCGGGAAATTGGTGGAAATCGCGCGGAAACACAATTTAATTCTTATCGAAGACGCCTGCCAGGCACATGGAGCAACCTGGCGAGGCCAACCTGTTGGCTCCTTCGGCACCGGCTGCTTCTCATTCTATCCGACGAAGAATGTCACGAGCGGCGAAGGCGGTATTATCACTACCAATGATGCGGTGATTGCTGAGCGTGCACGGCTCCTTCGATCACATGGTATGCCGCAACGATACTATCACGAGATCCTCGGCTATAATTTTCGGCTGAGCAATATTCACGCCGCGATCGGGCTCACCCAGCTTTCACGGATAGAAGACTGGACTCGCAAGCGGCAATCGAATGCCGAGATACTGGAAAACCTCTTGCGAGGACTAGATATCTCTTTTCAGTCTGTATTGCCGGATGCAGTGCACGTCTATCATCAGTTTACGGTTCGTATTCCGAAGCTGCGAGATCGAGTAGCCGAATGTTTGAAGGTTCGCAACGTTGGATGTGAAATCTACTATCCGATTCCCATTCACATGCAGGCCGTGTATCTCAATATTGGCTACGATGTCCATTTACCTGAAACTGAAAAGGCAACTCTCGAAGTACTCTCACTTCCGGTTCACCCATCTTTGGAAAGGCACGAACTAGCGACCATTGCACTCGCCGTTAGCGACGCGATCAACCAGACGTCACTGGTCACACATTAATCAATAGATCTTGCGAGAGCCTGTCGGCACACCTGCGCCAGGCGGGCTCTCTTGGGTTTACCTTATCGTGTACTATCTTACGGCGAGTTCTGTGGAACCAAATTGTTTGTCGTTGGAAACTAACTCATCCGGCGTCGCAAAGCAATGGATCACAATCTCAAGTCGTTAGATACCATGCCGTTTGAGCCATTCAGGCGTACCGGGAATCACGTGTAAAGCATCTTTGAGGTACAGGCGAGTATCGATCAGGACGATCGTCTTTGCATGTGCGACGGCCTTCTTGGCACTAGTAGGCTATGTGATCTTCTGCTTGACCTCATTGCAGGTCACGAAGTTGAACGTGACGGTGCCGGACCTTCCGACAGATCTCAATGGCTCCAGATTGTCCCTCCTCAGTGACTTTCACCTCGGTCGCTTCGGGACTTCCCAAAGAGTCATCGCCCAAGCCATCGATGCCGCTGGCAGGTTCAACGCGGACATAACACTACTTGCGGGTGATTACATTGATGCCAGACATTCGACCGCATATGCAGACCTGCTCCATCGCCTTAGCGAGCACAGAAATTTGATAGCCGTCCTTGGAAATCATGACTACGCACGAGGAACGGCACATCTCAGCAAGACACTCTCAATCCTTGGGTCCATTGGAAGTCAGGTGCTGCGCAACGAAGCCCTGAGGGTTGGGCTGCGCTCTTCGACTATCTGGGTCGTCGGACTCGATGATCCCTTCACGCTGCGAGATGATATTGAAACTGCGAGATCCATCGTACCGGACGATGGTTCCCCAATACTCCTCCTGGCTCATGCACCCGTCATCTCGAAGTTTGGTGATCTTCACCGCGTGGCTCTTGTGCTCTGTGGCCACACACACGGTGGTCAAATCCGCATCTTTCCATCGGGCAATGTCCCGGGCAAACGACTCCTTCGTTGGTTGGCACGCGAGCGTGGACCTCGACAGGACCCCGATGTGTTTCGAGGCGTTCACACACTTGGCGCCTCAGCGCTGGTAATTTCCAATGGCCTGGGTGTTTCCTTATTACCTCTTCGCTTTCGAACACGCCCGCAACTTATACTGATCTCACTTAACAGCCCTGCCGCGACACATCACAATTCCACACCTTCTTGAACGCGATTGACCTCGATGCTCCGCACGCGATGTCCTGTCAAATGTCCGTCACCAAATAAGTGACGCTCACGCCGCTCAATCGTCGCGCTGTTGCATCTCGTTCGTTGGCTTCACGTTCCTCATCGTCTGCCAAAGAACCTCCCTTCACCTCTAGACACTCCTTCATTTAATGAAGAGATTAGGTTAGGAAAACGTTTGCAGTGCGTGAAGCTTATTGATGCTTCCGCCAGTATCTGGCGGCGACCGCCGCACTTCTCTACAATGGCAACAAGGCCGGGTTGGAAATCCAGATTTTCGTAGTGGAGAGCTCGTCTTCACCACTACAGACAAACCGTAGACTTTTATGACGTTTGGAGAAAGCGAGCCAGCCATGAGCGGCACAATCGAAGGCATCTTCATCACGTTCGCGGCCAGCCAGCCGATGACCGCCTTGAACGAAGTTCAAGCGATTGCTGGCAAAGGGCTTGAAGGAGATCGCTACTTGCTTGAAACCGGCTTCTACTCAGATGGGCAGGACGGGCGACAGTTGACCCTGATTGAAGCGGAGGATCTGGAACAGCTTGCCAGGAACTATGACATCGAGCTAACCGCAATCGAGTCGCGACGCAACCTGCTGACACGGGGCATCTCATTGCCGGCTCTGATTGGCCAGCGCTTTCACGTCGGGGAGGTCGAATGCGAGGGCATCCGGATGTGCCCGCCATGCAACCATCTGGAGGAACTGACCCGCCCGGGACCCTTGCGCGGGTTAGCCCGCAGCGGCGGCATCCGGGCGCATGTGCTGAGCGATGGCGTCATTCGAGTAGGTGATACGATCAGCATGCGGGAACCATCCTGAAAACAAGAGAAGGGGCCGGCAGATGCCTGATTTGACCGGTAAGACGGTACTCATCACCGGAGCAGGGCGCGGCTGGGGTCACAGCATTGCCCGGACATTCGCCTCGTTCGGCGCGCAGGTGGTCGCGGCCAGTCGAACCGGGAGCGAGCTGGCCGACCTCGAACAGACCATTCAGTCTGAGGGTGGGCAGGTAGATGTCCACTCGGTGGACCTGACCGATCTGGACGCCAACGACCGGCTGGCAGCTGACGTGCTCGACCGGTATGGCACAGTTGATATCCTGGTCTGTGCGGCGGCGATTCTTCGGAATACGCCGTTCATGGAGTTGACCGATCAGGAGTGGGACCAAACACTTGCTGTTATGCTCTCTTCACCAGCCCGGCTGGCCAGGGCGGTGCTGCCAGGCATGATCGAAGCTGGCCACGGCGCAATCATCAACATCTCGTCCCGGGCAGGCGTCCAACCCTTCGAGCTGGAAGTTGACTACTGCGCCGCAAAGTACGGTCTGGAAGGCTTCAGCCGCTCGCTGGCATTGGAAGTCAAACAGCACAATGTCAGCGTCTATACCGTGACACCGGGGCCGTCGGACCTGCCGATCAAACCGACCTCGGTCAACGCCAGCGACTTCGCAAACTGGCCGGAGGGACGACGGGCACAGTATCGCGACTCGATGGCGTTCAGTGATGGTATCGTCTACCTGGCGACACGGGAGGGTACTGAGTTGAGCGGACGCCGCTTCGCTGCCTTCAAGCTCTCGGAGCTGATTCGCCAGCATGGCTACGATCTGTCGCAGACTCTCGCCGAGACAGCTCAGGAACCGTAGACCAATCTTTCCCCTCCCCCTGGAAATGGGAGAGGGGTTTAGGGGTGAGGGTCGATACCCTTTCCTCTGAATCGTAAGCAACAGGAGTTCAGATGACGGCAACACAACGACCAGACACCGTGATGGGGCAGGCACTGGCCGACCGGGTGCTGGAGCATATTCAGCCAGACCTGGACCCCCCTTCCGGGGCTGGCATCATAGATCTGACAATCCCGGAAGTTGCGCCGACGCCGGAGCCGGTTCGGGAAGCGGCCAAGATCGCCCTGGATGAAGGCGAGACCCACTACACTTCCGGCGCTGGCATCCCCCGGCTTCGCAAGACGCTAACCAAACGGTTGAATGAAACCGGCATCCCGATTGACCCGGAAGGTCTCGGCATCACCAACGGCGGCACCGAGGCGATCTACATCGTCCTGCAGTCATTGATGCAGCCGGGAGAGCAGGCGTTGATCGTCGAACCGATGTCGCCGCATATCGTCGAGATGGTCAGCTTCGTCGGCGCTGTCCCGATCCGCCTGGAGACATCTGTCGCAACCGGCTTCGTGCCTGACATCGCCGGGATCGAAGCTAGCGATGCGAAGGTGCTGCTGCTCACGTCACCGTCGCCGGTGACCGGCAAGCTGATCCCGCCGGACGAACTGGACCGCATCATCACTGCCGCTCGGGACCGTGAGATGACCGTCATTCTCGATCTCTCCTACCTCGCCGGGCTGTACATCGCCGATACGCCGCCACTGGCCAACCCGGAACTGGCCAGCGAAATCATCCTGATCGGCTCGTTTTCGACGACCTATGGCCTATCAGGATGGCGGATCGGCTTTTTCAGCGCTCCAACGGCGGATGCCCGCACCTTCAACAACCTCAAAGGCGCGATGTCGATCTGCACGACCGCCGTCAGCCAGTTCGCCGCCGTTGCCGCGCTCGAAACGTCGTCCGAGTGGTTGACCGGGAGGATGCAGAGTTACGCCGGCCACCTCGACGCAGCTATTCACGCACTGAGCGAAGCCGGGCTTGCCTTCGTCATGCCAGACGCCTTCCCGCCGCTCCTGATCGATGTCAGTCACCTGGGAGCCGACGATGTTGAAGTGGCCCGGCGGCTGGCATCCGACGCTGGCGTCATCGTAACCTCCGGCTCAAGGTTTGGACGGTCTACCACGGGCTACGTCCGGGTGAACCTTGGAGTTAGCGAAGAAGTGCTTGTCGAGGGGATACGACGGTTCAGCACGTAGGGACGAACTTTGTGTTCGCCCTCCAATAGCCTTTGCAAAATAAGAGGGGCGAACACAAGGTTCGCCCCTACCAGATCGTAGATTACAACGAGAGACGACGGCAGGATCAAGAGGAGAATCTATTCGATGACTGACACAGCAACCACAACTACCAACGAAGCCATCGATGAGAACATCAGCATCTTCCAGCTACAGGAACTGGCGGAACGATCCTCGGACTTCATCAGCCTGGGACTCGGCGACCCGGACTTCGCAACCCCGGAACACATCACCAGGGCTGCTAAGCTGGCGATCGACGAAGGACGCACCGGACCTGCCCCGACCAACGGGCTGCCGGAACTACGGCAGGCTATCGCCAGCAAGCTCCAACGGATCAACGATATCGACGTTGATCCGGCTACCGAGGTGCTGGTGACGACCGGCAGTCAGGAAGCGCTCTTCCTATTAATACAGTCGCTGATCAACCCCGGCGACGAGGTGCTGGTTCCCGACCCGCGCTACCCGGCCTACGACGCCGCGATCAACCTGGCTGGCGGCAAGATGGTGCTGGTGCCGACCGACGAGGAGTACGATTTCGTCCTCCAGCCGGAGGAGATCGAAGCCCGGATCACACCCCGCTCGAAGACGCTGCTGATGATCACCCCGAGCAATCCGACTGCTGCCGTCATCCCACCGGAGAATATCCGCGCCATCGCAGACCTGGCCCGCGAGCACAATCTGATCATCATCGCCGACGAGATCTACGAGTACTTCCTCTACGATGGAGCAGAGCACCTGAGCATCGGATCGCTGCCGGGCATGAAAGAACGCACCATTACCCTGAACGGTCTCTCCAAAGCCTATGCGATGACCGGTTGGCGGGTGGGCTACATCGCCGCCCCGGCTGAGTTCATCGCCGCTGTCTCGTCACTGAAAGCAATGATCAACGTCCACGCGCCAACCGTCTCCCAGTGGGCGGCTGTCGCGGCGCTGACCGGACCGCAGGAGTGCATCATCGAAATGCGCGATGCCTACGCCCGTCGCCGCCGGATGATGATGGACGCCTTGAGAGAGATGGGGTTCACTTTCGGCCGCTCCGACGGCGCATTCTACATCTGGGCCAATGTCTCCTCGCTGAACCGGGGTTCCTCTATCCAGCTAGCCTACGAATTGTTGCGAGATGCCGGGGTGCTCATCTTCCCCGGGTCCGGTTTCGGCGCTGGCTGGGATGACTACATGCGCTTCACCCTGCTCCAGCCGGAACCGGTCATCATGGAGGCGATTGATCGGATGGATCGGGTGTTGGGAGTTTGATGGAGAGAGTGTTGATGACTTATCCAGGGAGTTGATTCGCTAATTCTCACCTGAGGATGCGCTGATCAGAAGCGCGGCAAGCAAGCACTCCTGGTCTCCGCGGTTTTCCCAGGCATGATTTGTTCCTCGCTGAACGACGGTGTCTCCTGGCTTCAGGAGCACTTCACCTTCCTCCATGATGAGATAGACATCCCCTGAGAGAACCACAATCAAGTCGATGGTCTCTGTGATGTGCATCGGTCCAGTTCCTTGACCGAAGGTGACTAGCCTGAAGATTGCACCTCCACGAGGCGGCTCGAGCGCATAATCCTGGATATCTGCCGTGTTCGTATCTTCATCCATCACTGGCGGCAGTGCCTCGATGATCCACTGCTCTTCCGATTTCCACCCATCGAAGTCGACGGTATTCGGAACCGGCTCTGCCGATACGATGATGGACCGTCCTTGATCATCCAGACCGGTAACGACGCGCTTGCGGGTATCGCGCAAGTATTCCCCCATTCATTAAAAATAAAAGAGTCGCCAACTGCATAGGCTAACAATCCGAAACACGACTGGTCTAAAATTAAAAATAGTTGGGTTCTGCGTTCGCCCCTCCCAGGTGGTTACGATCCAGCTGGGATTTCTGGCGCTCCATCTAAGTAGGGCTTAAGTGCCCTATAGATCACCTCATTGCTTGGCGTCGGAATTCCAAGCTCCCGGCCCATGTGTGAGGCCGTTCCATTCAAGGCCTCAAGCTCCAGGCGTCGTCCGTGCGTCAAGTCTTAGCTATCGCTCCACCCCTAAGGCCACTTGTTTGCCAGGTTGGTCACATCATGGGGCTGAGATCAGGGAATGTCAATTGCTGCCTGACCAGTGGTTCAGAATTACCGGCCGGATATGGTTGCAATTCCCTTCTTCCTCTCTCTCGACTTTCTCGCCACACTCTTCCTGCTATCCACACGACTCCAGCACCGTGGCTATGAGACCGCTTCTCGTCAACAGTTGTGAGAATCGCTTTAGGTACTGGGGTTGACACCGATGGTGCCGTAGCCGCATGCTGACAGCAGCAACGCCAATCTGCAGTAAGGACCAGCGCTATGGGCACAACCCCGCTCTCTGATCACCGGCCTGCCGGGTCGGACCTGTCCATCCCGCGCACTCCACTGTTCGGCAGGGAAGCGGAAGTTATTGCCGTCCAAGCGCTATTGGCACGCGACGACGCTCCGCTCGTTACATTGACCGGTCCCAGTGGGGTTGGCAAGACGCGGCTGGCACTGCAGGTCGCGGCAGGGTTGGCGGGTCACTTCGCCGACGGCGCGGCCTTTGTCTCGCTGGCCCCGGTCACCGACGCTGGCTTGGTCGCGTCCACGATTGCCCAGGCACTCGGCATTCGCGATCCCGGAGATCGGCAGGTCGTTGATAGCCTCAAGCTCTGGCTCGGTCAACGCCAGCTCTTGCTGGTGTTGGACAACTTCGAGCAGATCCTGCCAGCCGCCCCGTTGGTGGGCGAACTGCTCGGCGCCTTCCCCGGGCTGACGGTGCTCGTCACCAGCCGGGCGGCGTTGCACATCAGCGGTGAGCAGGAGTTCCTGGTTCCGCCGCTCGCGCTGCCCGAACCGGCGCAGACCCTGACGGTCGAGATGTTGGACGCCTACGCTGCGACGGCACTCTTCGTCGAGCGGGCACGCGCCGTCCGGCGAAACGTGCGTTTCACCGACATGAGCGCCCAGGCTGTGGCGGCAATCTGCCGGCAGCTTGATGGATTGCCGCTGGCGATCGAGCTGGCGGCGGCGCGGATCAACGTCCTCTCGCCGGAAGCGATCCTGGTGCGGCTGGATCATCGGCTCGCTCTGCTCACCGACGGACCTCGCGACCAGCCGCCGCGACTGCAGACACTGCGCAACGCAATCGCCTGGAGCTATGATCTACTGGCTCCGGCCGAACAGCAGATTTTCTGGGAGCTGGCTGTCTTCAGCGGCGGCTGGACGTTGGAGGCGGCCGAGGCCGTCGCTGCCTCACCCGCGACCGTCCTGGATCGGCTGAGCACTCTCATCACTCACAGCCTGATCAGCCGGGTGGAACAGCCAGATGGCACACTCCGCTACAGCATGCTGGAGACGATTCGCGAGTACGCCGCCGAGCGCTTGGTGGAGAGTGACGAAGAGGACCAACTGCGGTGGCGGCACGTCCAGTACTTTCTGAAGTTGGCCCGCTCGATGTCAATATGGGCCGGGGACGACCTGCGCTGGCCGCTAGCGCCCGGCGAGCTGGAAGCATGGTTGCGCCGGCTGGCAGACGACCATGACAACCTTCGGTCAGCGCTAGCCTGGGCACTCGACCACGAGCCGGAGACCGCGTTACGGATGACCGAAGCCCTCGGCTGGTTCTGGTATCTCAACGACCGCTCGAGGGAAGGCCGCCGCTGGTTGGAGCTAGCCCTTGCCGCGGCCGAAGGACCGCCGATGGCTCGCATGAGCACCCTGTCCCATCTTTCGGCGATCGCGGCGTACCAGGGAGCTGGCGAGGAGGCGGTGCGGTGGGCGGAAGCATCGCTGGCGATCGCTCGGGACCTGGATCTTCCGTTTGCGATATTCTGGGCACTGCACGCGCTGGGACGGGCCACCGAGAGTACCGGCGACCTGGAGCGCGCGATTGAGCTCTACGAGGAAAACATCGTCTTCGGCCGCCAGCACGGTATGTCGGAGGCTGTCGGCACACCGCTCGGGAATCTCGGCAATCTCCTGCTCAAGCGCGGCGATATCGAGCGTGGCGAGCAGCTGTATCGCGAGATGCTGGCTCTTGCACGCGCGACCCAGGACGATGCCCTCGTCGTAAACGCACTGATCTTCCTTGCCGACGTTTTGATTGAACGGAAGCAGGCAGTCGAAGCTCGCGCCGTGCTGGCCGAGGCGCTGCAGATCAACCGCCGCTTTGGCGCACGGATAGCGGTTGCCTATTGCCTGGAACACCTGGCCGCCGTGGCGCTGTTGGAGAGACAGCCTGAGCGCGCTGCGCGGCTGCTCGGGTTCTGCGGCACAGAGTACCAGCACCTTGAGCTGCAGCTACTACCAACCGATCAGCAGCGCTTCGAGCGCGTTACCGAGGACGCCCGCCAGTGGTTCGGGAAGGAGGCGTTCACGACCGCCTTCGCCGCCGGCCGCGAGCTAGAAGTCGAGGAAGCCATCGCACTGGCGCTGGCAGTCGAACCGCGGCTGCTGGAATCGCAAGATGGCCTGACAGCGCGCGAGCTGGAGGTGCTGCGACTGATCGCGGCCGGCAAGAGCAACCGCGAGATAGGGGAACTGCTGTTCATCAGCCCGCGTACCGTCGAACGGCACATCGCCAATATTTATCTGAAGATCGATGTGAACAACAGGGCTGAAGCGACCGCCTACGCATTGAGCCGCCGGATCGACTGAGCCGGGACCCGCATACCACGCAGCCCAATCTGCATACCCCGAATACATAGTTCAACGGATGCTGGCCGGCCAGGTTCGTCTCAGAATAGCGCCAGCTGAGGGATTCGCAGGACGTCGGTCAAGGAATTGCTGACACCCGGCGACCCCTCGGCGCCTCACCCCGCTGCGACGTAGAACAGGAGGCACACGAACCGAACAACGCGACGACTGGCCCGCCAGGTCGCCAATCCGACACGGCACTATCGTTTGCTGATTACGGCACTTTCGGTCACCGAATAAGGAGGTGGATACCATGTTTCGCACACGCTGGCTCCTGCTCGCGCTGGTCTTTTTTGCAGGGCTGACTCCGCTGATAGCCGCTCCTGGCTCGGTCGGAGCCGCTCCAGGACCGAACCCAAACAAACCGACCGTGATTGACATCGATAGCACCTTCCTGGCGCCAAACCTCACATTTCAATGCGGTTTCGACGTCTGGGCTCATTTTGTCGGTACGATCAAGACAAAGGTGCATCGTAACGGCGTTCTGATTGAACGAGTAAACCTCCGGCGCATCTTCACTGGTCCCGGTGACAGTCTAACGGCAGTTGACGCTGGCGTTAACAAGGTCACTGAGACGATCTCGCCGGACGGAACAACGGTCGTCTTAACTATCACGTCCAACGGCTCGTTGCCCTACCATTTTGTCGTGCCTGGCCACGGCTCGGTCGGCAATAACTCCGGCCACGAAATCATTCAGATCACCTTAGAGTGGGATGAGGCATCGGGTGAGTACGTGGAGGTTGATTTTCAGGTCCTGTTCGATGCGGGACCGAACGATGAACTCAGCCAAGCTGATTACGCGGTGATCTGCGACTACCTTGCCTGACACCGACGAACGGAACGAGCGAGATCGTGGACGGTCCTTCGACCGCCCACGATCTGCTTTCGAGGATTGAGATCTTGAATAGTGAGATTGCTGCCGGGCAATCCCTCTCCCTGCCATGGAATCTCAAGAACTGGCATCATAACCAGCCTGCCTGGCCACTCCTGGGCGACCTGGTGGCTCCCTCTATCTCACAAATATTCATTACTGGATGAACATCACCTAACCCTCTCACTACCTACCATCCCCACGACTTCAGCACCTCCGCACCGTGGCAGCGAAGGAATACCTGGAATGGGGCTGCAATGTCCAGGTGGTACTCGAACACCGCCCGTTCGAAATACTGGGTCAGGACGGTGTCGCTGTCACCGTTGGTCTCGATCATCGGCTCGGAGAGCGGGTAACCGAACAGCCCAAGCCACTCGCAGTAGCTGACTCCTTCGCCGCTGAACGAGTGGCCGGATTCAGGGTAGTAGTTCTGCTCAAGGTCCGTCTGATCAGACGGCAGTACGCAAGCCAAAGGCAGACGAGCGGAATCGATCTGGCGTCTCGCCGGTATACTCCGTAGTTGCTAGCCGGAGCTACGAAGGGCCATGGCATGAGCGAACCAGATATACGGATTAGACCGGGACGGCTTGACGATGTCCCGGCCGAAGCAGCGTTACATCGCGACACTGACTGGTGCTTCGATGAGGCCAATATGCTGGCGGAGTACCACGACGACGCTTACGAGCCGTCATCGGTCCTGATTGCTGAAATCGACGGTGAGGTTGTCGGCAAACTCGAACTCTTTATCGGCTGGAAGTCGAACCATGGCCATTTCGGGCTGATCCGCCGCTTCGTCGTCGCCGACGGCTGGCGCGGCCAGGGAATCGGCAGAGCACTGCTCGACGCAGCCACGAAGCAGGCAGCTAAATCTGGTTGCGCCTTCCTCGAACTCTCGGTCGACGTCACCAACCCACGCGCCCATGCCTTCTACGCCGGTGACGGCTTTGTCGAAGATCGCGTCGAGGTGTTGATGCGCAAACCCCTCGACGGTTCTCCACACCCCAACGGCTACCGCGACATCGACAGCGATCTCTGATTGGTTATTTAAGGCGATACGGCGCGCCTGGACGACAGCAAAGCTCGTTGAAGCCGATGAGACTGTCCTGTTGTCTCTACACTTCGGTCGGAATCGACTGCTCGAAGTTGAAGATGTTGTCCGGATCGTAGGCTTGTTTCACCTGCACCAACCGGTTGAAATTCTGACCGTAGTACGACTGTTCCCAGTTCTTCTGGGTCGGGTCAATGAAGTTCTGGTAGGTCGAGCCGTCGAAATATGGTTCCATCGCTTTATGGAAATCCTGAATCCAGTTCTTGCTGGCGTCGATGATCGCCTGGTTGTCGTCCGGGTGCCAGGAGGCATCCATCTCGACGACAAAATCCGCCGTGCGGTGGACAAAGGCTGTCGCGTCAGCTGGCATCTGGTTGTATGCGCCACCCCAGGAAAAGAGCGCGAAGTCGGCAGCCCGGGAATTTGGCGGCCAGCGGTGGATCCACTCGAAGATGGTCTCGATACCTTCGTCTGGAATCGGACTGGGCACAAAGGCCGACTTGGTGAGAAAGGCGTCCGGTTGCCCGGCCTGCGCCATCGTCTGGGTTGCCGTTGCAATATCCTGCTCTTCAACGATGGTGGTGATTCGCGTGCCCTGGGGCATCAACGGCGCGAGCATCTCCTGCAACTCATCAAGGGGTCCGAGGTACTGGCCGATGAACTGCAATTCAACATTGGTCGCGGCCAGCGATGACGCTCCCTGGAAGATGGCGGGCGCAAGGATCATCGTAAACTCATCGGGGGCATTGATCGATATCTCCTGGGCAAGTGAAAAGATCTCAGCCAGCCCGTCGCCAACCCAGACCAGATTAAATACCGACGCTTTCTCTACCGGGTAGGCTCTGAGTTTGAAGTCGACATTGACGCCGAAGTTGCCGCCCCCGCCACCGCGTAGCGCCCAGAAGAGGTCTGCGTTTTCCTCTTCGCTGCAGGTCAGCAACTCACCGTCGGCGGTGACGATCCTGGTTTCAAGCATATTGTCGCTGGTCAGTCCGAACTTACGGCCATTCATCCCTAAGCCACCGCCAAGGGCAACGCCAGCGATGCCGACCGGCAGGCAGCGCGCCGTCGGCACGATCATGTCCAGCGCCGTCATGTAACGGTCGATCTTATCGACCTTCGCCCCAGCACCGACTGAGACAATTCCGGCGGTAGCATCGACCTCGACCAGGTTCATCGGGCTGACATCGATCAGCAGCCCGGTCGTCGTTGAGTACCCGGCGTAGTTATGGCCGCCGGAGCGCACCGCCAGCGGCACCTCGTTCTCCCGCGCCCAGCGGATAGCGGCCTGAACATCACCCGGGGTGTTGCAGAGCGCTTTGGCTTGCGGGATAACGTCGGAGTAGGCCAGGTTCGACGGCAGGCCGACCTGATTGAAGCTCGGCGCGTCCGGCAGCAGCAAAGATCCCTGCATCTGGTCGGCCAGCGCTTGCCAGTCCAGATCGGAGCTTCGCACGCCACAGCTCGCCAGCCAGGCCGCCTGCGACGCGATGCCCAGACCGAGAGCCGTCTGCCCGCTCCGCTTCAACAACTCACGACGTGTCAGTTTCACTATCGACTATCCCTACCACTGCCGTCATCAGGAATCAGTTTGTTGCGCCAACATAGCAGTGTGATTCGTGGTCGTCAATTGGAGATGAAGCAGTTGTGAGGACATCCATTGATCCGATACTCGCCGTCGGTGTGTAATGAGAGAGAAGAATAATCGCTGCTCGTGAATGGGAACAGGGGTTGGAATCGTGTTCCGTTCCCTGAAATCTACCCCTGTTCCCAGTTGAGTGGCTATGCCGGCTGGAACACCTGAACACGGTGGTTGTTCGTGTCCAGGACGTAGACGTAGCCGTTGGCGGCGATCTCGACGCGGCTCGGGTAGACGAGCTGGCCATCGCCGCTGCCCTCCGTGCCGAACTGCGTCAGATAGTCACCCGTCGGGGTGAACTTTTGGACCCGGTGATTACCGGTGTCGACGACGTAGACGTAGCCGTCGCGGTCGACGCCAATGCCCATCGGTTCGGCGAACTGGCCATTCCCGTCACCCAGCTCGCCAAACTGACCGAGATATACACCATTCAGGTCGAACGCCTGGACACGGTGATTGTTGTGGTCGACAACGTAGAGGCGGTTGTTGTGGATCGCGATGTCCGCGGGATAATTGAACTGACTGTCACCATCGCCGGATTCGCCCCAGACGTGCAAGAAGCTGCCGGAGGGGTCGAATATCTGGATCGTATCGTTGCCGGCATTGGCAACGTAGATGTAGCCGTTCTGGTCGACCGCGATCCCGACTGGCACGTTGACGTAAGCGTTCCCGAACTCCATCACGAAGACGCCGTTGCGCTGGTACTTGAGCAGGCGATCATTGCGACTGTCGACGACGTAGATATAGCCGTCCCGTGTGGCCGCCAGATTGACCGCGCCGTCGAGCTGACCGACGCCGGAGCCTGGCTCGCCAAACTCCCGCCGGAACTCGCCGTCCGATTCGAAGACCTGGATGCGGTCGTAGACATCGTCGGCCAGATAGATGTTGCCGTCGGCATCCATGGTCATGCCCAGCGTGGAGTCAGCGATCCATCCACGGCGGCCGTCGGTCCATTCGTCGAGGTAGTTTCCGCCAGCGTCGATCTTCTGAACCCGGCCATTGTCGAAATCGGTGACGTAGAGATCCCCGGAGGCATCAATCGCAACGTCCATCGGCTGGTTGAACTCACCGGGACCGGCGCCTGAAATGCCCAACTGGGCGAGAAGATTCCCAGTCGCATCGAAGACCTGCACGCGATCTTTCCCACTGTCGACGACATAGAGGGTTCCATCGGCAGTGACGGCGATCCCAGTGTCGAACTGGAACGAACAAGTCCCGCCGGTCGTGTCAGTGTCCAGTTCCCCGAGATAAACACCGTCAGTGTCAAACGCCTGGACCCGGCAGCGGAGATAGTCAGTCACATAGATTGTGTCGCTGTCGTCGATAGCAATTCCGCTTGGAAGGGAGAACTCACCCGCGCCAAAGCCATCGGCGCCCCACTCGCCTTCGTAGACTCCATCGCTATCAAACTTCTGAACACGGCTGTTATTTCTGTCGACTATGTATACGTAGCCAGAGCTATCGATGGCGATCCCTCTTGGACCATCGAAGTCTCCTGGACCTGATCCTCGATCGCCTTCATCCGTTCCCCATTGCGTTAGATACTCGCCGTCGCTATTGAACTTCTGGACGCGATTGTTGTTGTAGTCGGAGACATAGATGTTTCCGGCCGCATCGACAGCGATGCCTGTCGGGTTGGAAAATTCTCCATTGTCAGTTCCCTGCGCGCCCCACAGCTTCACAAAGCTGCCATCGGCTGCGTATTTCAAGATGTGGTTGGCTCGCCAGTCGGTGATGTAAACATAACCATCGGCGCTGATAGCGATACCATGTGGGCTGTCGAGGGTCGCGTCTTGATTGACCGGAGCGCCGAATTGCCAGTCATAGATGTACGGCTCCTCGGTCGGAGTCGGGCTAGCGGATGGGTCCGGCGATGGAGTGGCCGACGGGGTTGGAGACGGTGTCTGAGCCGGTGGAGTCCCGGTCACCGGAGGCTCGGTCGGCGAGGGCTCATCGTCCGGGATCTGGCCGTAGCGCCAGGTGTAGTAGTGCTGGCCGACGTTGCCGGCTTCCACCTGCCACCCTCCGGGGTTGCCTGGCGTATAGGTCAGACAACGCCGCTCGAAACATTGCAGCAGGACGTCCTGATACATTCCCGCCACCTTGACGTTCGCCCAGTATGCTTCGGTAATCGGGTAGCCGGTCGCGTAGAAGGGGTTCAGGAACATTGGCGCGGTGGTGTAGCTGCCATTCTCGTAAACCGTACCGTTCGAGTTCATGAACGTCCAGAAGGGACTCGCCACCTGGTGGTCGATGCCTGGAACCATGACGCGGCTGGCCGTCGTCACCCCGAAACCGGCCAGAGACGGATCGTCGAACACGTTGCCCGCCTGATTGACCCGCTGGGTGATCGCCGCCCCATTTGCAAGGGGTGGAGCGTTGAGGAGGCTTGCTAAAGTCGAGTACTGGACACCGGTAACGTCGTCCGGATCACCGGCAACGTTGACTTCGGCCGGGCTGTACTGGATGAAGTCCGAATCCCCGACCTGCATGTTGCCGGTGATCAATTCGACGACGAGCAGGCCGTTGGTGACATCCCAGGGCACAGCTGCCCGGTAGCTATTGTCCTCCATGCGGCTCTTGTCGAAGTACTGCACGACACGCTCGCCGCCGGGGCTCTCACTGTAGGGCTCGGTCATGGCCGTGGTGAATGCGTCAGGGCCCCACATCCAGGTGCGGCTCACCTGTCCTGTCTCGACCGGCTGGTCGATGCGCTGCCAGGTGCGCTCGAAGGCGGGACCGGCCGGTTCGGCGGCAAACACCTGGATCGTCATCCTGATTCCCAGGCTCAGCGCCGCCAATATTGCCAGGGTCAGAATGACCCTCTTCGCCCGGTTGCCCTTCGATAGTTTTCCACTATTTTTCGTGTTCGCTTTTTCACTCACTTGATGTAGTTCCTTTCGATGTCGCTCACGGCGAGTCTTCCGGCTCTGCTCAAGGCAGGCTCTTCCTCAGACCGTCAGCAGTCATGTGTTCATTGTGATTGAAGGTCAGCCGGCTTCACCGGATCCGTTTGGGGCGAGGATCAAGTAGGCCTGCAGGAGGAGCAGCCCGGCGATTGCGGCCCATTTGCCCGGTGGCAGGTGCAGGCCGTAGCGCTGGGTGTCGAGCAGGACGATCCCAACTTGCAGCAAGACGATCCATCCGAATGTCACGGTTGACAACTCGGCGACCTTCAGGCTGGCCGCATAGACGGCGAAGAGCAGACCGAAGACCGCCAGGCCAGCAAGATAGAAGCCGGCATGCTGGCGTTCGGCCCATTCCTTCGCGAATATCGATCCTATGAAGTCCAGACTTGCCAGCGCCAGCATTGCGCCAGCGCTGAGGAGGTAGAAGTTCCACGAAGCCGGCATGAACGCAAATCCTTTCACGCTCAGGCCGGCCAGCCGGGTGCAGGTCCGGCGACGAAGTGCATCGTTGCGTAGTGAGGTGACTCCATTGTCATCTCCATCTTTGTTTGCGATCAACTCGCACTATTCCTGGTGACGAGTTTGAGGGAGGCCAACCGCGAATGCCATGAAGGAAACTCACAGTTCCGGTCACAGTTTCGACGACTGTGTTACGATGCTTACTATCGACTAACGATTCGTTCGTGTCGCAGGAAAGGTCGCCGGCGGTGTCCACCGAAGGCAGGCGGCAGCGATCAACTCCATCGGCGTTTGGCCGGCTCTTGAAACGTCTTCGCCTCGGCGCGGATCTGACCCAGGAAGAACTGGCCGAACGGGCCGGCGTCAGTACGCGCCTGATCAGCGATCTCGAGCGCGGGATCGTTCAGCATTCACGCCGCGACACCGTCGAGATGCTGGCTGACGGCCTGGGCCTGGAAGGAACGGAACGGGCCACCTTCTCCGCGCTCGCCAGGCGGAGAGCAGCGGCGATTTCGCCCGAAACCGGCTTCGCGCCTGCGCCGCTGGCCAACCTGCCTCCTCAGCCGAACGACATCATCGGCCGGGAGCGCGAGATCAGCGCAACGACTTCGCTACTACTCCAACCCGAAACGCGGCTGCTGACTCTCACCGGCCCCGGCGGGGTAGGCAAGACTCGCCTGGCGATTGAGGCTGGAGCGCAGGCGTCAACCGCCTTCTCAGACGGAGTTGTCTTCATCGAACTGACCCCGCTCAGGGATCCACGACTAGTCATGCCAGCCATCGCTCGGGCGCTGCAGCTGCCGGGAGAGGAGGAGCCAACCGTTGACGACGTTGCCAGGGAGTTGGATGAGCGCCATGTACTCCTGCTGATCGACAATCTGGAGCATCTCGTCGACGCCGCGGTGGAGATCGCCCAGCTCGTCGAACGTTGCCCCCGCTTAAAGGTCTTGGCGACCAGTCGTCAACTGTTGCGGATACGGTTCGAACGTGAGTATCCGGTTGGCCCACTCACCCGGTCGCAGGCGGTTCAGTTATTCGTTCAACGAGCCGAGGCAGCTCGACCAGATATCAAGCCTACCTCCGACTACATGGAAGAGGTCGCGGCTATCGTGACACGGCTCGACGGTCTGCCCTTGGCAATCGAGCTGGCCGCGGGCCGGATGCGGTTGCTGACGCCGGGAGACCTGCTCAGCCGCCTCGATCGCAGCCTGCCTTTGCTCACCAGCGGACCGCGTGACACACCGCAACGTCAGCATACTCTTCGATCAACAATCGACTGGAGCTACGATTTGCTCTCGCCGGCCGAGCGGCAGGTATTCAGCTGGCTGGCAGTCTTCGCTGGCGGCTTCACGCTGAATGCCGCTGAATTTGTCGTCAGATGCACGGACATGGAGCAGGACACACTTGAAACGATCTCGTCGCTCGTCGATAAAAACTTAATCGAGAATTGGAGAGCGGATGCGGACAAGGGTATCGAACCGGCTGGAACGTCGAACCGCTTCCGCATGCTGGAGACGATCCGCGAATATGCCCTCGAACGGCTTGACAACTCCAACGACCGGGATGAGGCGCGAAAGCAACACGCAAAATGGTGCGCCGACCTCGCGAAACGGTCTGAAGATGGACTTAACAGCCCGGAGCAGGTAGCCTGGCTTAACCGCCTGATTCGCGAGAACGACAACTTTCGCGCTGCGTTAACCTGGACGATCAGCGCTGGTGAAGCAGATCTTGCGCTACAGATCGCTGGCTGGCTGTTACGTTTCTGGGCAACCTCAGGGCAGTTCGTCGAGGCTCGCCGTTGGTATGAAAGCGTCCTCGCGCTCGAATCTCCCTTTGAGAGCATTCCGCGCGCCAAGACCCTGCTCGGCGTCCAGGTTATCAGCTATTTCCAGGGAAACTACGACTCCGCCCAGGCCTATGGCGAAGAAGCACTACGACTCTATACTGCGCTAGATGATCCGACCGGAATAGGTTCGTCCTACGGAAATCTTGGACTACTTGCCGACGCCCGCGAGGACTACGTCCGGGCCACCGAGCTCTATGAGCGAGCGCTGGCGATCTTCCGAGAGATTGACGACCGCAAACATACTCAATTTATGCTTGGCAACCTCGGACTTATCGCCCACCTGCAGGGTGATCAGGATCGTGCTGCCGATTTGCTGGAGGAATCGCTGGCGCTTTCTCGCGAGCTTGGCGACGTCAGCAGTATCGCGATCAACCTGAGCAATCTTGGGAGTGTAGCCCACGCTCGCCATGATCTCGACACGGCCAGCGCATATCAACATGAGGCGCTGGCGCTGCGGCGCACGTTGAACAACCCTTCCGCCATGACGAGGAGCTTCGACCATCTGGCCGCGGTCGCCTCCACACGCCGGGAGTATCAGCGGGCGGCCAGGCTCTTTGCCGCCGCCGAGGCGCTGCGTGCCGAACTCGGCACGTCACTTCAACCAAACGACCGCGAAGTCAACCGCCCTTATATCGAAGCAGCTCGGGATGCGCTGGGCGACGCGCGATTCGCCTCCGCCTGGGAAACCGGCGCAACAATGCCGCTTGACGAAGTTACAACCTACGCCCTTGAAGACGATCGGACAACGGCTCGGAGTGAATAGGGAAATCCGGCTTCCGTCACGGCCGTCGCGGAAGGCTAGGCAAGCAACGAACAATCAGCGGCGATCAAGGTGAGTCCGTTCTAACGTCAATCAGTGAAGAAGCGGTAGAACGGGCAGCAGGAGTGGGTGGCACGCAACGCCTGACCGTCGACGAAGGTGTCGAACGAAATCGTCTCCGGGGTGTCGCCAACCCTGAAACAGTCCTTCCCGATTTGGACCAGTTCATCTTCAGCTCCCGATGGCCAGATCATAGCAAGCGTTCCCAGCCGGTCGACGATACGGAAGTTGGAGGCCCAGGGGTTGTGCGAGCGGTAGTGACCGGCGCGAGGATCAAGTTCAGCCGGCTCGACCACAATGTGCAGCCTTTCATCAATCCCACGCTGGTAGCAGTCGCCGCCATGATAGAGCCGGCCGCTGTCCCGGTCGAACCGGAACGGAACCAGCCAGAATTCCGGGTGGTCGACCAGGAACAGATCGCCACGCAGGTGTAGAACCGGCAAATTCTCTCCGCTGATGGCTAGCATGAGCTGTTTACCTTCGACAGTAAATGTGAGCGAACTATGACTGGAGGGACCGAGAGGATAGTACTCTCCGGCATAGCTCGCGGCATCCTCGATGGTTTTCCGGTCAGGAACCGGTGGGAGATCCGGCAGCGTCGAGCTGTTAGCGGCGGCTTGTAGCGCTTGCAAGGCGAAGAAGGCAATCTCCTCGGCGTTGCCCGAGCCGTTGATCATGACAGTGACCCCCAATCCGGTCTCGAGATCGCCAAGCATGTGCGCATAGTAGCCAACCATTGATCCCCCGTGACCAATCAGCATCTGGCTGCCACTCCCGCTGCTCGCCAGCCCGTACCCGTACCAGCGACCAGCGCTACGTTCTATGATCTGGCTGGTCATGGCTTCGAAGGATGCTCTGGAGAGTAGCCGCTGCCCGCCGTTCAACAGTTCACGCAGATAGATCGCCAGATCAGCCGGTGTTGAAGCGATACAGCCGTCGCCGGTGTCGGTCTCCAGCCAGGTCGCCGGAACCAGACCGTGGCGGGGTAGCCAGGGACGATCGTCGTAGAAGTACCGGTGCCCGGCAACCAGTTTCTTGCGTGTTTCGTGGGTGATCGTCGGGTCCGTCTGTGTCATGCCGAGCGGGTTGAGGATACGTTCACGGATGATCTCAGCGTAGGGTTTGCCCTCAATCCGCTCCAGCACAACGCCCAGCGCTTTGTAGCCCAGGTTTGAGTAATGGAAACGTTCGCCGGGCGGCCAGGCGGTCGAGGTCTCTCGCAACGCCCAGATCTCAAAGCGCTTGTCGGCCGGGAAATCGGAGCCGCTGGTGATACCCGCCGTCATCGAAAGCAGGTGGTGCATGGTGATTGGCTCGTAGCCGGACTGCACCTCGAACCAGGGCAGGTACGCTGTCACCGGCATCTGTAGATCGATCTCGCCTTCTTCCTGCAGTTGCAACAGGGCAATCGCGGTAAACGATTTACCGATCGACCCGGTTTCAAACAGGTGGTCCGGAGTGACTGGCTCACGCGCATCCAGATTCGCATAGCCGTAGGTGGCGATATGCAGCAGCTGGTCCCGGTCAGTGACCGCCAGCGCAAGTCCGGGAATCTGGAAGCGGTCCATCTGTAGTTCGATGTAGTCACGGATGTGCGGGTATGCTCGCGAAAGATCAATCATTGACCGTTTCCCTCCCGGACTCTTCAACGATGATCGGCGGGGACATCGTCCCGGCAGTTACTGGTTCCGGTTGAGACGATGGCGGCGCGCTCCGACCCAGCCGCAACATGATGGCAACAATCGGTACAGCCAGCGCTGCCGAGACGATCAGCGGCAAGGTTGGCGCGATGCCATACATCAGGCCGGCGATGATCGGCGCGGTGCTGAAGCCGGTTACGATGAAGACCTCGCTCAGGGTAAAGACATGTTCCCGGTCACGCGGGCGCGTTGCTTCCCCGAGCACCGCCGAGAAGAGCGAGATCGAACCGAAGAGGCCTCCCCGCAAGAAATAGGCCAGCACGACGAAGGGCACGATCTCGGGCATCAGCAACAGGAGGTAGGCAACGGCAATGCCACTGACCGCAATCGCCGCTCCTTGCAGCGGAGCGGCGCTGAATCGCTGGCTACGGACAACGATGATGCCGAAGATGATCGTCCCGAACGCAGAGAAAGAAGCCAGCAACGAAATGACATCATCGCTGTAACCGCCGACATCACGCAGGTAATTGGGGATCAGCTGGCTGCCAAGAGAGAGGCTGAAGACCGTCACCAGTTTGAGCAGCAGTATCCGCCGCACCGTCGGGTGCGAGAGCGCCGACCGGTAACCGCGCTGGCTGGTTGCTTCTTCCTCCTCGTCCTCGCTGTCTTCCTCGACAGGTTGTGCAACCCGAAGAAAGATGAGCGCCGCGAAGAGCGATAGGATCCCGGCCAGAACAAACGGCGCGCGGAGACTGTCCGTCACCAGGATCAACCCGGATGAGATCAATGGCGCGATCAGCATGGCGATCGACGGTCCAACGGTGACGATCAGTGAGTAGGCGCGGACCTTTGTCGTCTCACCGGCATTGATCGCGATGTAGGAGAGCACAATCGGGAAGGACATCGATCCGACGGCAGAGCCAATCATCACCAGCAGTAGCCATTCCCAGCTCGGGGCAAGAGCGGCCGAGGCGATGGCTACAGCGGAGATTAACCGGCTGGCAATCAGCAGATTTTTGCTGCCTATTTTCTGTGAGATCGAGGCGGTGAAGAAGAGCGGCAGGAGCCGCATCGCGCCGCTCAGGCCGAGCAGCAACCCGACGATTGAGATTGGAGCGCCGAGTTCTTCCATATAAAGGGGCCAGATCGGGAAGAAAGAGCCGAAGGATCCTTCCAGGCAGGTCATACCCCAGAAGGTTAACCCGTTCTCCCGCCCCAGTCCTATCTGCCAGCGTGG
>CAZNYB010000004.1:0-81401 GCA_964577155.1 uncultured Thermomicrobiales bacterium
GTTTGATCCCGGTTACACAGATAATGGCATCTTTTACGTCACCTATGTGCCGCTAACAGGATCATGGGTGCTGGAGCAGTTCGTCACTTCTTCAAATCCGGATCTCGCTGATCCTGAGAGCGGTCAAGAGTTGATCTTCTTATCGCGGGAACGTCACTTTGGCGGTCATTACGCCGGCATGCTTGCGTTTGGACCAGACGGCTATCTCTACGCAACCATTGGCGATGGTGGCGGCGTCTTTGACCCGTATTCCAATGCCCAGGATCTGAGCATGCTCTTTGGCAGCATGCTAAGGATCAATGTCGATCGCAACGGATCGTACAGTATCCCTCCAGATAACCCGTTTGTCGGCGTTGACGGAACGAGGCCGGAGATCTGGCAGTACGGGCTGCGCAATCCATGGCGATTCAGCTTTGATCGCGTGTCCGGTGACATCTTCATCGGGGATGTTGGGTATATCACACGCGAGGAGATCAACTACCTTCCGGCTGGCACAGCTGGCGGATTGAACTTCGGCTGGCCTTTACTGGAAGGCTCACAGTGTAGCGACATTGCGCCCGATTGTGATCCATCAGGCTTTGAACCTCCAGCATTTGAGTATTCGCACGCAGAGGGTTGCACGGTCGTTGGCGGGTACACTTACCGTCGGCAGCAAGCTTCACCGTTGTACGGTCGCTATATCTTCGGTGACTATTGCGACGGCACGATCTGGTCGCTCGCCCGCGAGGGCAGTGGCGAATGGGTTCGAGAGCAAATTCTCGACACCGAGTTGCAGATTAGTTCTTTCGGAACCGACGACTCGGGCAGGATCTATGTCGCGGACATCTCGAGCGGTCAAATATTTGAACTCTATGATCCAAGTGTCGAGGGTACGCCAATCGTCAGTCATCTCAGCCAGGATATGATTGTCGTTGGTGACGGACAGCCCTGTGTTCTGAGTGTCTACGGAGAGGACTTCCATGAAGATGCAGTCCTCTTTTGGAACGATGTGTCACAACCGTCCAGGTGGGTAAATGATCATCAACTTAATCTCGATATCCAACCGACGAAAGTGGCTGATTCGGGACCGATCGCCGTTCGAGTCCAGAACCCTGATACGAATGCACCTGCCTCAAATACAGTTGTGCTCAATCTCGTTAACTCATCCGATCCTGCGCCTTCGCTCACTGGCATGTGGCAACGAACCGATCTACCTGTTCAATCCGGCGCCGCAGATCGAAGCTGGACCTGGGGACCGGAAGCGTTGAGTTGTCCGACTCTTGAACCGTATCAAGACGCTCCAGGCGGTTACCGGGTCGTGCAGTACTTTGAGAAGGCACGGCTTGAGATTAACGATCCAGCAGGCGACGCCAGCTCAAGCTGGCACGTCACCAGCGGTCGACTTACCGCTGAACTCATCACCGGTCGTATTCAGGTCGGAAACGCACTGTTTGAGCAGCGCTCGCCGTCGCAGATGAACATCGCTGGAGACGCTGAAGCAGCGAACGGCCCTTCCTATGCGATGTTTGGAGACCGGCTTGGTGATCCACCGCTGCCGATCGGCGAGATTGTTACCCAGATGATCCATCCTGATGGTTCAGTAATCACAGATCCTTCATTGAATGAAAAACAGGTGGCGATTGCAGCCATTGATCCTGTAACCGGCCACGCAATTGCCGAGCCATTCTGGACAGAAATGCATCGCGCAGGAGCAATCTGGGTGAACGAGTCGTTCGTCGAAGAACCGCTCTTCGAAAGCCCGCTGATCGTAACTGGACGGCCAGTAACCGAGCCGTACTGGGCTAAGGTTCAAGTCAACGGCGAAGTTAATGACGTCTTGATTCAGTGCTTCGAGCGCCGCTGTCTCACCTATACCCCGGATAATCCACCTGACTGGCAGATAGAAGCAAGCAACACAGGCAGCCACTATCTGCAATGGAGAAAATAGCAATAGAACGATCGTAGGTTCACATACAGAAGTAATTACAACTTCTAAGCTGCGAATCGATTAGCGTGAACAAGCCAATCTGATTGAGCTTGAGATCCAACAGTGAAGGTTCCCTTCTCCAAGGATCTCCATTTCGTGATACTTGTTTCGTATCATCCGCCTCCCTGTCAAGCCACCTCCTGATTCAAAAATCACCAGACATATTGAATTGCCGGTGCCAGTCGAATCCCCTAAGATCAACTTCGGGGATATTGCCATCCCGAATGTCCGAACTCGTGTATGACGAAAACAGCTCAGATGTAGGTGAGGATGGGAACTAACCGCAATGATGGACTCAATCCTGTATCGAAACGGAACGATCCTTACAATGGATCCTCGTTTGCCTGAGGCGGAAGCCGTAGCAGTAACTGGCGAAAGAATTGCTGCCGTTGGCGATCTAGGCATGGTACGTTCCGCGCTTCCTCGAACCTTTCAGGAAGTCGACCTCGCTGGCCGCACGATGACCCCGGGCTTTAATGAAGCCCACAACCACATGATCATGTACGGTCTAACTGCCGACTATGTCGATGCCGGCTTTCCGGCTGTCCGATCAATCGGCGAAATAGTCGACCGTTTCCGGGAACGGTCGAAGACCACGGCTGCCGGTGAATGGATTATCGGTCGCGGCTACGACGACAACAAACTTGAAGAACGGCGCCATCCGGATCGGAACGACCTCGACTCGGCGACAACCGATCACCCAATTCTCCTGGTCAACGGGTCTGGACACCTCGCGGCTGTCAACACCCTTGCGCTGGAACGAGCCGGAATCACCGTCAATACCCCCGATCCCACAGGTGGTCATTTCGTGCGAGACGCGAGCGGGGAAATGACTGGAGTACTCCACGAGACTGCCCAGCAAGCGATTCGAGAGGTGATTCCCGAGCCTACTCTTGAAGATCTCGTCCATGCCTTAAAGCGATGCAATGACGAGTATGTGCGAGCAGGTATCACGAGTTCGCAGGATGCAGGATCGACCGACAGCCAACAGATTCGCGCCTATCAGATCGCGGTCGAATCCGGAGATCTGAATCTGCGAACGAGCATGATGATCAGAGAAAATCTGTTGCCGCAGATTGAAGAATTGGGCGTCCGCCAGGGATTCGGCAGCAACC
The DNA here is from genome assembly GCA_964577155.1 of uncultured Thermomicrobiales bacterium. Taxonomy (GTDB): domain Bacteria; phylum Chloroflexota; class Chloroflexia; order Thermomicrobiales; family CFX8; genus CAZNYB01. The sequence continues at coordinate 3,082 of CAZNYB010000004.1, forward strand.
GGCTCAGAGTTGGGCCGATCAAGATGTTCATCGACGGTTCGTTGATCGGGCGAACCGCGGCGGTGACGCAACCGTTTCTGGAAGACCCGTCGGACAACAACCTGGGACTCACTATGATGTCACAAGACGAACTGGATCAGTATGTCCTGCAGGCTCACCGGCTGGGTTACCAGATTGCTATTCACGCGATAGGCGATCGAGGTATCGATATGGTACTTGATGCTTACGAGCGCGCATTGAACACGTACCCCCGGGAAAATCACCGCCACCGGATCGAGCATTGTGGAATCTGCAGGCCGGACATTCTGGAGCGAATCGCGCGATTGGGCGTGGTGCCTGTTTCACAGCCGGTATTCATTGATGAGTATGGCGATGGCTTCATCCGGCATCTCGGGATGGACCGCATTCAACTCACCTACCCGTTTCGCTCGTTTCTTGATCTGAATATCCCACTGGTATTCTCATCAGATTGCCCTGTCTCCTCGTTTCAGCCGCTCAAATCGATCCAGGCCGCTGTCACCGAGCACACAGGGTCCGGGAAGTCATATGCTCTTGAGGAAGCTGTCACAGTTGAAGAAGCGCTGCAGATGTATACCGTCGCTGGCGCATACACCACCTTTGAAGAGCAGGAAAAAGGCTCGATCCAGGCCGGGATGCTTGCTGATTTCACCATACTCGAAGAAGATCCACGGAGCGTTGACCCGTTTTCGCTGTCCCAGATACCAGTCAGCGCAACGGTTATCGGCGGTCAAACGGTTTTCGAATCATAGTGTTCGCCTGATAAGGAGAGGTAAACATGGCAACCACAAAGCAAGATATTTCACCGGGTAAGACAACCCGTCCAATAGGGTCAACGATCAAGCAGCCAGCGACAGGCTCGCGTGGCATGGTCACGTCGAATCATCCTCTGGCTTCGCTGGCTGGCACTGAGATGCTGATCAAAGGCGGAAATGCCATCGATGCCGCGATCGCGACGATGTTTGCGCTCTCCGTCGTTGAACCAATGATGACGACGATCTTCGGCGCGGGATTCATCAACATCCGTCTGGCAGATGGCCGTTGCACCACGATCGACAACTACGCAACGGTTCCAGGTGGCGCAACGGACAGCATGTTCGAACCGATTCCCGACAACCTCGACAACGACGTCGCTGGCGATTTGAACAACACTGGCTATCTCGCTGTCGCTACCGGTGGAACACTCCTCGGTTGGGCGCGCGCCGTCCATTCATACGGGCAGCTGGATCTGGCAACGGTCATAGCTCCTGCGGCACGGTATGCGCGGGAAGGATTTCAGGTCTCGCCGTACCTGTGTCAGATAATCCATGACACTGCAGCGGATCTTGCAAAATTCCCCGCCACTGCGGAAGTGTTCTTGCCTGGTGGCAGCCCACCCGCAGTCGGTGACAACATCTACCGGGTAGACTACGCGAACACCCTTGAGCAAATCGGACAGTTCGGCCCGGACTATCTCTACAACGGCGTCCTCGGCCAGTCTATTGCTGACGACATGGCCGCCAACGGTGGCATCATAACGATGCGAGACATTGAAAACTATCAAGTCTTCGAACGTACGCCGGTGCGCGGCAGCTATCGGGGATATGAAGTCGTCTCGATGGCCCCGCCATCATCCGGTGGTACGCACATCATTCAGATGCTCAATATCCTCGAGCATTTTGACGTCGCTGAGATGGGTTTTGGAACGGCTGATTCCGTCCATCTACTTGCCGAAGCCATGAAGCTGGCATTTGCGGATCGTTTCGTGCATATGGCCGACCCGGCTTCCAAACAGGTGCCCATCGACCACCTGATATCAAAATCCTATGCCGCTGACATCGCACATGTTATAGATTTCGGACAGGCAAAACAGTATACGGCTAGCACTCCAGCCGACGGTGAAAGCTCATCGACGACACACTGTTGTGCAATGGACAGTGACGGCAATGTTGTTGCGACCACCCAGACGTTGAACGGCGCGTTTGGATCCAAAGTGACCGTGCCTGGGACCGGCATGCTCCTGAACAACTGCATGCATTTAATGGATCCAACACCGGGTAGAACGAACTCGATAGCGCCAGGCAAGCGGATTCTGTCTTCGATGTCACCAACCATTGTCCTGAGAAATGGTCAACCCGCCTTTACCCTTGGCACTCCGGGAGGGGTCCGCATTTTCGGTACCGTGCTGCAAGGCATCGTCAATGTCATTGACCATGGGATGACCCTCCAGCAGGCGGTTGAAGCGCCTCGCATGTGGGATCGCGGTCCGGTTCTCGAACTGGAAGAGGGATTTGAGGATTGGGAGAACCTTGCCAGTCAGCTGGAGCAACGTGGACATGTTGTGGAGAAGGTCTTCAAAGTAGCCGGCGGGATGAACGGCATCCGGATGGCTCCTGACGGACAAATGGAAGGCGCAGCTTGCTGGCGGGCTGACGGCGCGCCGATTGGTCTCTCTGGCGGCGAAGGACTCGTGTCCTCGGATCCAGACGAAGCAGCCATGTGGGTGTGACGAACGCTCAAAAGAACAACCCGCCCGCTAACCGGGCGGGTTGTTGCCTGTTGGCAATAAACTTAATCGAGGTCTAGTAGTCCATACCGCCCATGCCGCCTGGCATTGCCGGCATCGCATTGGCTTCCTCTGGCTGATCGCTAACGAGCGCGCCAGTCGTCAGGATCATGGCAGCAATCGAAGTGGCATTTTCAACAGCCGACCGGGTCACTTTGACCGGATCGATGATGCCAAATTCGATCATGTCGCCATATTCATTGCGCAACACATCGTAGCCGATGTTCTGGTTCGACGTTTCAGCGTGCCGTCGGCGGATCTCACTGATGATAACCGAGCCGTCCTGGCCGGCGTTCTCAGCAATACCGCGCATTGGCTCTTCGAGCGCTCGCCGGAGAATGTTCACGCCGGTTGCGACATCACCGGTGGAGCTATCTGAATCAAGCGCCACGGCAGCCTGGACCAGCGCAACACCGCCACCAGGCACAACACCTTCTTCAACCGCCGCCCGGGTCGCTGAAAGCGCGTCTTCGACACGGTGCTTCTTCTCTTTGAGCTCTGTCTCGGTCGCCGCGCCAACTTTCACCACCGCAACGCCACCGGAAAGCTTTGCGAGCCGCTCTTGCAGCTTCTCGCGGTCAAAGTCCGATGTGGTCGTTTCGATCTGGGCTTTAATCTGCTCGACGCGTCCTGCAATCTGGGCTTCGTCGCCGCCGCCTTCAACGATGGTTGTGTCGTCTTTCGTTGAGACGATCCGTCGAGCGCGGCCAAGATCGCTCAGCTCAGCGCCTTCCAGGTTGCGGCCGATCTCCTCCGAAATGACCGTTCCGCCGGTGAGAATCGCGATATCCCGAAGCATTTCTTTTCTCCGGTCGCCGAAACCTGGCGCTTTGACAGCCAGCACATTGACGATGCCCCGCAGTTTGTTGACGACGAGAGTTGCGAGCGCTTCGCCATCGACGTCCTCAGCAATGATCACGAAGTTCTTGTTGGCGGAAGCCTGCAGCGCTTTCTCCAGGATCGGCAGGAGATCAGCAACGCTTGACACTTTGGTATCGGTGATCAGAATGAAGGTATCTTCAAGTTCCGCTTCCATGCGCTCGGTGTTGGTCACGAAATACGGAGAGATGTAACCGCGATCGAACTGCATACCTTCGGTGTACTCGACTTCAAACTCGAGTCCTTTGGACTCCTCAACAGTGATGACACCGTCTTTACCAACTTTGTCCATGACATCGGCAATCAGACTGCCAACTTCTGGATCCGCCGCTGAAATAGCGGCCACCTGAGCAATATCCTCTTTGCCCTGGACTTCTTTCGCCATATCTTTGATGTAGTCGACGATCGAATCGCGAGCTTTTTCAATGCCGGTCTTGAGCTGCATTGGATTCGCTCCGGCAGCAACGTTTCGAAGACCTTCATTGACAATCGCCTGAGCGAGAACGGTGGCAGTGGTTGTGCCGTCGCCAGCCACGTCGTTCGTTTTCAGCGCCGCTTCTTTGAGAAGCTGGGCACCCATATTCTCAAATGGATCTTCAAGCTCGATGTCCTTGGCGACCGTCACGCCGTCGTGGGTGACGGTTGGCGCGCCAAACTTTTTATCGAGTGCAACATTGCGGCCTTTTGGACCAAGCGTTGTTTTGACTGCGTTCGCAAGTACATCGATGCCAGCCTTCAATGACTTACGGGCATCTTCATTAAATTCGAGCTGTTTCGCCACGTAGAAATCCCTCCTGTGTGGGCGTAATACTTCTAAACACCTGACTCAATCCGGTTATCCCGATTGCATCTAATCGTTGACGATGGCCAGGATGTCTTTTTCGGAAAGAATCAAATACTCTTCGTCATCTAGTTTAAATTCCGTGCCTGCGTACTTGGCAAAAAGCACAACATCCCCGGAAGACACTTCCAGAGGAATGCGATCGCCATCATCATCAAGCCGGCCTTTGCCGACAGCAACGATTTCGCCTCGTTGCGGCTTTTCTTTAGCCGTATCGGGCAGTACGATGCCACTAGCAGTTACTTCGTCTCGCTTGGACGGCAAGACGACCACACGGTCTCCAAGCGGCGTAAGCGAGCCATTAAATGCCACTGGTGTTTACCTCCTCCATACGTTTAGTACGGGCTGATACCGACGGAACTCCGTCTTCTCTCTATTCACTCCCGCGATTAGCACTCTCAACGTTAGAGTGCTAATCGCATATAGCATCATAGTCTACAGAAACCAAAGATGCAAGGTATCCGGGCAGGTAATTTCAGCTCGAATCCTGCAGTTGGTACCTCATCAGGTGCCGCTCACCCGGACAACGTCGACATCGTATTGCAACACCCGCCGGATGAACGCGTTAATCCCGATCATGTCGCTTGAGATGTGACCGGTGACAATGAGGTTGCCATTGGCCTTCTCCTGGAGCCGCATGACGTCTTCGCCGGAACAATGGATATAGAGTACGGTCGACACACCGTGCCGGAAATATGCTTCGGCGACAGGCTCGCCACCATTCGTGCCGGCGCCATGCACCACCGCGAGCTTGCCGAGCGGATTGTCGATCGCGCCAACCGGTACCATGATCGGCGTTTTGGCATTGGCCAGATCAGGAATCATCATCAGCGCGTCAATTGCGTCTTGAACCAGCGGCGCTCGGTCCAGCGTGATCAGATGCTCCTCAATTGTCTCAACCATGAGACGCCGGCCATACTCATCCAGTGGCAGGTGGATGTTCATGAGGGGAAGCTGTAGCTGTCTTGCAACGGACGGCGTCTGGTCGAAATTAGCAGCGTGAGCCCGCATGGTTGCCCTGGTAATCATGGGTTGCACAACTTGCCGAGCGTCATCAAGCGGCACTCCATGGGCGACGAGAAATTCGATCTGCCTTTCAAGGACGGCAGGAAACTTCAGCACCGCGTCACCGCCCGCCGGATGGTGAGCCACGACACCATCGCAATTGAGATCTCGAGCCAGGAGAAGTTCCGCCGGACCGATATCTATTCCAAAAAGCAGTTTGTGTAATCCAGAACCGGGAATGTTGACTGTGCTGTCCGCCGGTAGTTCGTCAAATCCAGACATCTCGAGCGCAATGTCTGTCATTAATTGGGTTGAAATGGGCAAGTGTTTAACTCCTGATGGTTTGGATACCGATAGTAGACGCATCATGATAAACAATCGGGTTCGATTCAGCACGGCGGCGACAGCGATCCGGCAGGCAGATGAAATAAACTTGACTCTAATATGTTTTAGTATGCTGTGACAGAGAAGGGAGGTCGCCTTGCAAACTCGAGATGAGATTCGACTGACAGAACTGGCTTCCTGCGCAGGCTGAGCGTCTAAACTTGCCCCTGGGGCACTGGCGCAGGTTCTGCAGCCACTCAGTTTGCGACACGATCCGAATATTCTTGTTGGTCTCCAAACCAGCGATGATGCCGCGGTTTACCGGCTCACGGAAGAGCTTGCCGTTGTTCAGACCGTGGACTTCTTCCCGCCTGTCGTTGACGATCCCTATACGTATGGTGCGATTGCGGCCACAAATTCCATGAGTGATGTTTTTGCCATGGGAGGATCTGTCAATTTTGCACTGAACATTGCTGCCTTTCCAGAAAACCTGCCTCTTGATTTGCTGAGCAAAATATTTGAAGGCGGTGCGGATCAGGTCCAAAAGGCCGGCATCGTCATCGCTGGCGGTCACACGATCACCGACGAAGAGCCAAAATACGGACTCGTTGTCACGGGAACGATTCACCCGGATCGCGTCCTCACCAAATCAAACGCACAGCCTGGTGACCGCCTCTACATCACGAAAAAGCTGGGAACCGGTGCGGTAACCACAGCAGGCAAACAGCAAGCCGCGGACCCATCAGATACAGCCGCTGCGGTCGAAAGCATGCTTGAGCTCAACAAACACGCCGGACAAATCGCCTATGAACTCCAGGTTTCCGCCTGCACTGACATCACCGGCTTCGGTCTCATCGGTCACGCTTCTGAGATGGCGGCAAAGAGCCGAGTTGCCATCGAATTGGATTCCGTCACGATTCCATGGCTGCCGGGAGCAATCCGGTACGCTGAAGAAGGACGTTTGCCCGGTGGAGCCTCACGGAACCGCGAATACTTCTCAACTCTGGCTGAGTGTGGCGTTAGTGTCGAAGAAGATGTTTCTGGAACCATTGTAGATCTGCTGTATGATCCAGAGACGTCAGGCGGACTATTGATATCTGTGCAACCCGGGATGCTACATGACTTCGAAGATGCATTCAAACGAGCCAGGCATCCACTCTGGTCCATCGGAACTGTCCAGCCCGGACGAGGAATCACTATTCGGTAATGCCAATTCCACTCCGGCGCAACAGCTACGCTCGCTCGGGATTTCGCCCAGCAAGGCTCTAGGCCAACACTTCCTGCACGACGGTCAGATCGTCAGGCGTATCGTCGCAACGGCAGGCGTTTCTCCAGATGACAACGTTCTTGAGATAGGCCCGGGACTTGGCATCCTGACGGCTGAACTTGTCCGAAACGCTGGCACGGTAGTTGCAGTCGAGATGGATTCCCGGCTGGCTCAGCGCCTGGATCAGCTTGCTCCCGAGAATTTGACAGTGCTACACGCTGATGCGAGAGACATCGATCCGGCTACAATCTATTCCGCGCCATACCTCGTCGTCGCCAATCTGCCGTACTCCGTTGGCAACATCATCCTTCGCCGCCTGCAGGAGTCGACCAATCCGCCAGAAACGCTCACCGTCATGCTCCAGCACGAAGTTGCGCAACGCATTGTCGCCTCGCCGCCGAACATGAGCTTGCTGAGCACCGCCGTCCAGTTTTTTGGAGATCCGGAGATCGCCTTTCGGGTTGGGCGAGGCGCATTTTCACCTCCGCCGAATGTCGATTCAGCGGTTTTGCACATTCGCCGGCGATGTCCGCCAATACCACGGGAATCCTGGGCTGATTTTTTCGATCTGGTTCGATCTGGCTACAGCCAGCGCCGGAAGCAGCTGGTCAATACCTTGCGTCTTAACAGCGAATTTTCCCGGTTGGATGTGACAGATGCACTGAAGTGCGCCAGCCTTCGACCAACTGTTCGCGCCCAGCAGCTGGCAGTAGATCATTGGGTCAATCTATTCGAGCTATTGTTCGATTGCGAGTCAAATTGAGCGGCTTGAAGGCTGCATGGACGGTGTCAACTCCGGCGAAGATCAACCTTGGACTCGAAATAGTCCAGCGTCGCGATGATGGCTATCACAACATTGTCACCGTGTTGCAGGCGGTGAGTGTGTTTGATCATTTCATCTGGCATCACTCTATGGAGCCACTCCGGTACCACGGTGTTGATGGTGTCCGTACCAGATCTGACCTTGTCCGAAAGGCGCTCGATAACGTCCCGCGTTCGGAAGAACTTCGGGGTATCCTCCAGATTGAAAAGCAGATTCCGCTCTCAGCCGGTCTCGGCGGCGGTTCGTCTGACGCGGCTCTGGCGCTACGCCTTGCCGGAGCGTTTCAAAGCAGAAAGTCGATTGAATTGCAGGCAGAAGAGCTGGGGTCGGACGTGCCATTCTTCGTCGGCGGAGGAACATCGCTGGCAACTGGAACAGGCACTACCCTCAATTCGTTACCGACGCCGGAATTGTGGTTTGTCATCGTCGTGCCTGATCTGGTGATTCACCAGAAAACCATCAAGATGTACCGGGGTCTTGAGCCATCGGACTTCAGTGATGGTAGCCACATATTCGGGTTCGCGGGACAGTTGCAAAAAAAGGTCAAAATATCGTCACAGCTTCCAAATGCATTTGCACGTCAGTTACTGGAGTTTGAGCCAGTGGCTCAAGCATGGGCAACTCTGGAGCATGCCGGGGGAACGTGCATCTCCGTTTCCGGCGCTGGGCCATCCATATTTGCCGTTTTTGATCACGCGGGGGAAGCACAAACGGTTTTCGAAAGGTTGCCAGTCCCACCTGGGAAAAAGTTTCTTGCACGGTCGCTAGCGGACCATTTCGACGACGCCGCCGTGTTCAAGGTCGGGAAATTGATGCGAGGATTGCAAATCTGAGATTGACGCTTAAAATCGGCGCTGCCTAGAATTGCCGCGTTGGAGGCTGATCGTGCAACACTCGATTCTCAATGACCGATACCAGTTAGATCACCCGATTGGCGAAGGCGGCATGGCCGTGGTCTACCACGGCACCGACCTGCTGCTCAATCGGGAGGTCGCGGTCAAGATCCTGCGCGACCAGTATGTCACCGATGAAAACTTTCTTCTTCGATTTGAACGCGAAGGTCAAATCGCGGCGGGCATGTCACACCCGAATCTCGTCAGCGTCTACGATGTCGGCCACGACCACGGCCAGCACTACATCGTGATGGAGTATGTGCAAGGTCCAAATCTCAAAGAACTCATCGTTAAAAAGGGTCCGTTTTCTGTTGACGGCGCGGTATTCATCATCGGTCAGGTTGCCGCGGCGCTGGACTACGCGCATCGTCGGGGTCTCGTCCACCGTGACATCAAACCGCAAAATATTCTCGTTGACCGTCAGGGTAACGCGAAAGTCGTCGACTTCGGAATTGCCAAAGGTATCAAAGATCCCAGCATCACAGAAGCTGGAACCGGCATGGGGACCGTACACTACGTCTCCCCGGAGCAAGCCCGTGGCGAACATCTTGGTTCAGGTTCCGACATTTACTCCACCGGTGTCGTGTTATTCGAGATGCTGACCTGTTCGCTGCCATTCGACGCCGACACCCCGGTCGGAGTGGCAATGCACCACGTTAGTTCATCTCCGCCTGCGCCTTCGTCCATCGTGCCATCCATCCCACCGCAAATTGATGCCATCGTGCTGAAAACCATGGCCAAGCGTCCTGAGGACCGTTATCCCTCAGGGGCTGCGCTCGAGCAGGCGCTCCGACAGTGGGACGATCCGGCTATGCAGCAGGCTATTGCCACAGCGGCTACCCGACCAACCGCCACCCGACCGGTCCAGCGACCTGACCAGAGCCAGCCAGGGTCTCGAAGGTCTTCAGGGGCCGGGCGGAGGAAACCGCCCCCGCCTCGATCTACAAATGAACTTGGTTGTAGCACCTGGATCATCGGTTCGATCCTGCTCATCGCGATACTAGGCATCGTGATCGCGGTCTTGCAGTGGGGTCCAGGGTTATTCGAGTCTGGTCCGGCAAAAATCCCTACCGCAACCCAGGCGTCAGGGGCAGAGGGCCAGCCAACGACTGATGCCGAAGGTTCTACAGGTGACCAGGCGGCGAATCAAGCAGGCGTCTCAGCGCCTTCGGCGCAAACCCAGCCAGCTCCTACACCAGCGGAGCCAACAGCAACTCCGTCGCCAGAAACACGCTCAGTGCCAGACTTTCGAAATGCGTCCGAGACCGAAGCACGCAATACAGCGGGGTCTTTTTGGAATTTGAATGTCGAGGAAGAGTTCAATGACACCGTTTCCGCTGGACTTGTTGTCAGACAGGATCCACAACATGGGAGCGATCTCGAACAATCTGAAACAATAACCGTCTGGATCAGTCTTGGTCCTCAGGAGATTCAAATTCCCGAATTGGCAGGTGATACACCCACGGCGGCAGAAAGCGAGCTTGTCGACCTTGGATTCACCGTCACGACGATCAACGAACCAAGTGAGACGGTCGCGGAGAACAGAATAATCCGCACCGAACCCGCCACTTCGGCGGAATACGGTTCAGAGATACGATTGATCGTCAGCCTCGGTGATGTCGTTGTTGTGCCTGATATCCGAGAAATGGATGTGCTTGACGCCACAAGCATCTTACAGCTATCCGGATTAACGATCCGCAATGTCACACCGCAATCCTGCACAATGATTCAGCGAACAGACCCCGAATTTGATTGCGATGCTTTTCCGAATAACAGCGTCGTTTCAACGAGTCTGGAGCCAGCCCAAATCGTGGATCGAGATACCGAGATAGATGTCGTCTACTACCAAAAAGTTGATGTCTCACCATAGCAATTCACCCGATATCCCATTGTTTTCAATTCGAAGCGGAATCGTCTTCCTGGCAAGTGGAGCCATTATCTTTCTTGGGATATTCTCAATTCTTGAGGTCTTGCATGAAGACCAGCCTCATCTTCGAATCGGGGAGACCGACGGCCGGGTTTCCGGGCTCATTGTCACCGACGACACCAGATTGCTCATTCTGAACACTGAGGATCGTGCAGAAGCCCGATCTTTTGCCGGCAGAATGGCCAGACCCTGGGAGCCGGATCCTTCAGCTGTGCTGGTCTCGGCTGCCGACTACGCCGCGAGCGGGCTTTGGGAATATCTGCAAGTTGCCGAGCCAAACCAGGTCGTCATTGCCGGTCTTCCAGGCTCCGATGTTGTCTGGGAGGCGGCGTTGGATCTTTGCGCATCAAGAAACATTTCCGTCGATTTTGTCACGCATTCGTCCACTATCAGTATCGAGCCATTCACCGTGACGGTGCTCTCGGCGAAACCCGGTGACCCACTGTCGGCAGCGGTAGTTATCCGTCGAGATTCGGCAAATGTCTTTTTGCGTCTTGATGGAGATCCTGCCAATGTCCAAAGCCAGTTGACGATCGGCGATAGCCAACTGGCAATCGACAATCTGTCGTCAGTTGTCATTGACGTTGGCGAAGCAACCACCGAATTCGAAGGTATGCGGCTGGGTTTTGACGGTTCCAAGGTTGGCAGAGTCTATTTTGACAACGACAAGATTCGAATCAGGGACGTAGGCGTTCTGGACTGACCCGAATAAGTCTGGAAGATCATTAACTTGGTCTGGCTAATTCATGACTCCGCACACCGGGCAGAGGTGAGAGCCTGGCGGTAGTACTGCATGGCAATTCACACAGCGTTTGTATCCCTCAGGCAGGTCGTCCTGTTGAATCGAGCTAGCAGCTCCGGACATCGCCCGCGTATCGACGGCCTCATCTGCATCGCTAATAATCTCCATATCAGGATCGGTATCACCCATGACGCTCAACCGGCTTGCTAGCCCGGCAGCAGCCACCGTACCGGCGGCAGGTGCAGATTCTTCGACCGTAACCGGTCCAGTCAGTTCCATGAAATTGGCTGGTTCAGGAACCGGATCGGTCTTGTAACTTGACGTTTCTTCGGCCGGCGGTTGCTGTGGCACACGAGGCGGCGATGTGCGGTATTCAACCGCGGCCACAGGTTCTTCCAGCTCTGGCTCATACTCCGGAAATTCATCTTCGTCATACTGCTCGGTCAGGTCATCCTCAGAATAGTCGTCGTATTCGTAGTCTCCGTAAATCTCGTACTCGTAAGCCCGCTGGCCAGTGAACAAGACGTATCCAATGACCGGCACAACAGCAATTGCTCCAAACAGCATGAGCCAGCCGATTTCGTCCAGCAGAAACGCGACGACATAGGAATCGCCAAGAGATGCTTCATTGTCGTCTGACAGCAGAAAAAGTCGGACGTACTGCAGTGCAAATGAGATCAGAAGTGCACCGCTAAATACAGAGATAACAGCGCCAAGTACGCGACCTTGAACCTTGAATGAGGCCGGGGCAATGGTCAACCCGAGCCCATACCCACCGATGAGCGTTGAACCAACGAGGAAAGAAATCGCGACGACGAAGCTACCGGCGTCATCTCCGATATCAGTGTAACTGTCAAGATCTGCGCCCCACGGTCTCGCCCAGTAAATCGCTAGCAGTGCGCCAAACACGACGCCAAGAACGACAAAGAGTTCTCGGATCGGACCGCGCATGTACCCGATGGGAATGAAGAGCAACAGAAGAAGGACAAGCAGAATATCCAACCACAAATGCCATGTCATATCTTGGTTCGCTCCACCTCAATCCGTCTCCGGTCGGAGTGAATGTCAGACATCCTGGTGCCCTTCCTGGCACGAAAGAGTGTAGCACGTACCTTGACATGTCTCCCCGCTGGCGCGAAGAATCGTCGCCAGTACTGCTACAATTCAGCATAGCTACTGATCGAAACGTAGCGAATTCGTTACATTCCCTGCTACGTCAATCTGGAGACCAACACCACTTCATTGAATCAGAAAAAACGCTCACGACCACAGGGTCGCCAATCCCGTGAAAACCGTGAATTACGCTGGTATCGCATAGATTTGCATCTGCACACCCCCGGATCCGCGGATTACCACGATACTAATGCCAGTCTGCTAGATATTCTCCGTCGCGCCGAAGCTCGCGGCGCGGACATCATCGCACTCACCGATCACAATACCGTGCGAGGCATTGAACTGCTTCGCAATGAGATTGAGTCGCTAGAACTCCTGGAATCGCTTGATCGCATTACTCAGGACGAGCAAGCCATGCTCAACGAGTATCGACGGCTACTTGATCAGATCACCGTTCTTCCCGGTTTCGAGTTTACCGCGACATTTGGATTTCACATCCTGGCGATATTTCCTGAGCAAACGACGATCCGGCACCTGGAGCACACGCTGCTCGAACTGAATATCCCTGCTGATCAACTTGACCAGGGCTCCAGCGAAGTTGGGGCCACTTCCGATGTGCTAACGGCCTACGAGGTGCTTCATGATGCCGGTGCATTGGTGATTCCTGCTCACGTAAATTCCACCCACGGTGTCGCCATGCAACGACTTCCCTTCGGCGGTCAGACCAGAATCGCCTGGACCCAGGACACCCATATTGATGCCTTGGAAGCAACCGACTTTGAGAACACCAGCCGGAGGAGCACCAGTAAATTTTTCAACGGTTCGAAACCAGACTACCCCCGCCGGATGCATATTATCCAGGGTTCAGACGCCCACCGGTTGACCAGGAACCCAGACAACCAGCGTGAATTTGGTGTCTGCGATCGCATGACGGAGGTCCAGCTGAAATCCCCGACCTTTGAAGAGCTGACCAACCTCTTCAGGTCGGAGAACTTCAATCGCGTCAGACCGTATCGCCCGTCCAAAGATCCGTATGACTTCGTGCGAACAGCCAGGACCGAAGGCGAGTCGATCATTCAGGCATTTCATGAGCAGCCTGGCAAACGGCGGGGGAGATTAAATCCGGTCGTTCGAGATGTCGTCGCACTTGCGAACAGCCATGGCGGGACCGTCTTTGTCGGGCTCTCCGCGAATTCTGATGACCCGGTTCTCGGTGTGAAAGATGCCGCGACCGTCGTGCAGCACATACGGGAAGACATCGCTCGCCACATTACCCCGCCAATCTCAGCCACGATAGATATTGCATCAACCGCTGGAAAACAGGTGATCGTTGTTGCCGTGTCGGATGGACCAGATAAACCCTACGCCGTTGCGCCAGGGAATATCTTTATCAGACATGAAGGTGAAACGACGCTCGCGCTTCGCGACGAAATAGTTGACCTGGTCAAAACCGGTCTTGGCAAAAGCTGGAGTACAGAAGCTGACCAATCTCGAACGGAAGAACCTTTTACCTTTACACCTGGTGCTGCCTCGAGAGGTAGCAAGTCATTTGCGGACAACGGGAAACAGTCTGCCCAACCCGCCAAAACCGAGTCAATGATTCCTGAAGAACCCCCAGCCCAGGAACAGTCAATACCACGCACTGGGGTCGAGATCGTCGAGTCTGTTGAGCGTGATGGCGTTACCTATCACTCAATGCGCGATCTCCGGAATATGAAGATTGTGCACAACGTATCCAGGGATTCAGCGCGCAAACTCTGGAGATACGCCATCCTCCAGAAAGAGCAACACCCGTGCAAACCAAGCGATGTCGTCTGGCAGAACGGGCATGGCTTTTGGAAGGCGTACAAACCTCGCGGGGCCGCGGTGCGCTTTAACCTTGTTCAGCGAGATGGCAATGATCTGCGGGTGTTCTACGGTGTGACTGAGGATGGTCTCGATAGTGTCTGGCGAGAGACGATTCCTGAAAAGTACCTGGTCTCGTGACTGATTAGCGAACGATACCTTTCAGATCCAGCACATCTCTGACCAGTTGACGCGGCGGTACGACTGAGAGCATTCGCTTCAGAATGTTGGCTTGTTTCGTCTGTTTCGGTGTGCCGTCGACAGTCAGATAGTCCCGGAAAGACCTGGCGATTGCCATCGGCACCTCGTCGAGCAAATATGGCCGTTGATGGGCAAACTCAGTGATATTCCTGAGCTTGTAGAGATCCTTCAAGATAAACGAATCGGCGAGTAGTTCACGATAATACGAAAGCGTTGCGGCGGAGTAATCGTCTCGCTCGGCGGCTCTTATGACCGTCTCTCCGGCAAACTTGCCTGAGATCATCGCGTAGTTCGAACCTTCCCGGTTCAACGCATTGACCATCATCGCGGCATCTCCCGCGACCAGCGCGCCATCGATATACAGATCAGGCAGCGAATGATACCCACCTTCCGGAATGAGGTGCGCTGAATACTCCACTGCTTCTCCGCCTGCAAGCAGCGGTGCAATTGATGGGTGCTTTTTGAACCGCTCCAGCATATCGTTGACGTTGAGCCCAGTCTCCTTGAGATCTGATAGCAACGCGCCGGTTCCAATGCTCAACGATTCGTTGTTGGTGTAGATGAACCCGTATCCGAGGAGATATGATGTTGATTCACCGAAAATTTCCATCGCCGTGCCCTGGCCGGGTTCCAGGTTGAAACGTTCCTCAATTTTCCCCATGTCGAGCTGAATGAGCTCCTTCGCCACCAGAGCCTGTTCCGAGGGTCGCCACTCGCGGTGCATCCCTGCTCGCTGCGCTAGCAGAGAGTTCGCGCCGTCACAGAGGATGACGACATTGGCATAAAGCTCACCTTCAGCGGATCCAGTTGTAACGCCGACAACTTGCCCGTCGCGCCAGAGCAATTCGGTCACCGCCATCTCAGGGATGATGAACGCACCAGCTTCTTCCGCCTGAGCAGCGAACCACTGGTCCCAGTCAGCTCGCATGACGGTGAACGAGTTGTAAGGAGGAACCCCGAATGTTTGGGTCCGGTAGGTCAAGCCAACGTGGTCGTTCTCAGTCAACATGAGGTAGCGCTGCTCGATGATTGGACGTTCGAGCGGCGCGTTATTCCAAAATTCTCCGACAAGTTCGGAAGTTGGTTGCTGGTAGAGAATTCCACCCATCACGTTCTTCGCCCCGGGAAAAGCCCCACGTTCAAGGACAACAACTGATAGCCCGGCTCTGGCAATGGTCATTGCCGCAGCGCAACCTGCCGGTCCGGCCCCGACTACGATGGCATCGAACTTTTCGTCTTCCATAGGCTCTTTCTGATTGGGTAGTTACTGAGATTTGGCTTCCAGAATCGCGGTTGTCAGCGCCGGCAGCACCTCGTTGAGATCTCCGATGACGCCAATATCCGCCAGACGGAAGATAGGCGCTCCGGGGTCACGGTTTATGGCTACAATCGTTTCCGATCCGCGCATTCCGACGGTGTGCTGCACCGCTCCGCTAACGCCAGCGCCGATGTAGAGCGATGGGTGAATCGATTTCCCGGTCTGACCAATCTGCTCGTAGTGCGGACGCCAACCCAGATCGGTTACGGCTCGGGTTGCTCCTACCGGGGCGTTGAGCGCATCTGCCAACGCTTCGATAAGCGCGAAGTTCTCCGCCGAGCCAACTCCACGACCGCCTACGACAACCACTTCGGCATCACCTAGATTGGCATCTCCCGCCGGAGGCTGGCTGACCTCTTTGATTGGTGTGCGTTGAGCTGCAGCATCGAATTCAATGGAGATAGGTTCGATCTCTACCTGGTCTGTTCCTGAGACTGGATGCTCGTATGCGCCTGCCCGGACAACCGCGTAAGCGGTGTCCGAAATGTTGCAGGTTACATCTGCCAGCATCTTCCCCTGATAGACTGGCCGGACGCCTGTCAAAGTGTCACCGGTAAGCTTGATTTCAACGCAGTCAGTCAGACATTCCTGGCCTGATTTTGCCGCCAGGTAAGGACCAAGATCCCTCCCTGACGTTGTTCCCGACAAGAGCACCAGATCGGGAGATGTCTGGATCACTGCGGCTTCGATAAAAGCGCTGTAAACATCCGGGGTGTAGCGTTCGGCTTCAGGGTGCTCGGCAACCAGTACGCGATCTACGCCAAGCGTTGCAGTGCGCGTAGCAACAGGATCGACATCATATCCGACAATCAGGGCTGTGATGCTACCGTTTTCGATGGCGTCGCTGGCGGCGTTAATCAGCTCGAAACACGATTCTCGTGCCTCTCCTGCGCTTGTCTCAATGACGACAAGGGTTTCCGGCATCTCTGACATCCTTCATTGACTGGCCATCGCGAAACGATCAGCTCTACAACAACTCTTTTTCTTGCAACAACTGAACAATCTGCTGGACTGCCGTTTCGGTATCTGCTTCGATCATCACACCTTCGACGACATTTTCTTCTTCATGAAGATTCGACCATGACACAGTGTTGGTAATTTCCTCAAATTCAGACAGGTTCTGAACATCGACTGGTTTGCGTCTTGCGGCCATGATGCCCTTGAGCGAAGGGTATCGTGGTTCGTTCAGTCCGGTCAGCGCGCAGACAATCGCAGGCATACTCAACTCAACGACATGCCTGCCATCTTCTACTTCCCGCTGAACCGTCATTGTGGACCCGTCCCGGACAAGATCCACGACGTTAGAAACAAAAGGCCGGCCAGTGATCGCCGCGAGTTGCGGTCCGACGTTCCCGGTACCGCTATCGCTGGTCTCCTGCCCCATGATGACGAGATCAAACTCACCGGATTCGATAATGATTGAAAGCACTTTCGCCGTGGCGAGCGAGGAAATCGTTTGATTGCCTGACTCGATGAGAAGTCCTCGGTCAGCGCCCATGGCAAGCCCTCTGCTGATGGCGTCTTTCGCGGAACCAGAACCGATGCTCACCACCGTAATGTCAACCGCGGAGTCTGCTTCTTCGAGCTGCACTGCCGCTTCGAGCGCGTACTGATCGTACTCATTAACGACTTTCGGGGTGTTGTCCGAGAAGTGTCCTGATGAATCGAACCGTATTGCAGTCGGATCTGGCACCTGCTTAACAGGGACGATAATGTTCAATACTCTCGCCTAATCTTTTCGCAATCCCCGGTTTCGGGCTGCGCCGCTATGCGCCGTTGAATTCCGGCTTCCGTTTCTCTATGAATGCCGACATTCCTTCGGCCTGGTCGGCTGTGGAAAAGCTGTTCCCGAAGATCTGGATCTCATATTCCAGTCCGCTGGAGAGGTCCACATCACCGGCCATCAGGAGCGCCCGTTTTGATGAATGAACTGCCACCGGTGCAAAACTGGCTATAGAAGTGGCGAGCTGATTCGCCGCATCCAGCAGTTCCTCCAGCGGCAACACACGCGTAACCAGGCCGAACGACAATGCTTCTGCAGCGTCCAGCTGGCGACCGCCAAGAATGATTTCCGCCGCGAGCCCCGGACCGACAATACGCGGCAACCGTTGGGTGCCGCCCCAGCCTGGCGGAATACCTAACCCGACTTCAGGTTGCCCAATACGGGCGTTTTCACTGGCATAACGGATGTCACAGGCCAGCGCGATTTCGCAGCCGCCGCCAAATGCATACCCATTAATGGCGGCGATCCACGGCTGAGGCGATCGTTCGATACTGCTGCACACTTCGTGTCCAAGCCGCGAAAACTCGATCGCTTCCGCAACCGATTTCGATTGCATCTCTTTGATGTCTGCGCCAGCCGCGAACGATCGAGTGCCTTGCCCGGTGAGGATTACCGCCCGGATATCCCGATCATTGCTCAGTTGCCGGATCGCATCGCGCATGTCATCAAGTTGCCGGGTATTGAAAGCGTTGAGCGCTTCGCGCCGGTTCATCGTGACCGTTGCAATAGCGCCTTGTACGTCAATATCAATAGCCATGAATCGATCAGTTTCCGTCCACACGTAGGACGATGGCGTCACCCTGCGCGCCGCCTGAACATATTCCGGCAACTCCGATACCGCCACCTCGCCGTCGCAACTCATAGGCGAGAGTGAGGACCAGACGCGCCCCGGAAGCTCCGATCGGGTGACCGAGTGCTATGGCGCCACCGTTGGGATTGATATCGTCTGGATCGATCCCGAGCCTGCGTGAACTGATGACTGCAACACTGGCAAATGCTTCATTGATTTCAATCACATCAACTTCATCGAGGGTTAGATTAGCCTTTGCCAGCGCGGCTTCTATCGCTAGTTGCGGGGTATAGGCAAGATACGGCACATCCCAGGCTGAAGTTGCGTGAGCGAGGATCGTCGCCAGGGGCTTGAATCCATTTGCCTGTGCGTTGCTCTCTGATGTCACCACCATAGCCGCCGCGCCGTCGTTGACGCCTGGCGCATTGCCGGCGGTTACTGATCCTTCAGGATCGAACACCGGACGCAAGCCACTCAGCGCTTCGATCGTCGAGTCCGCGCGTATGGATTCGTCACGATCAACGACCGTCACCGCTCCGCGTCGACCCGCAATTTCGACTGGCACAATCTCTTCGGGCAACCGACCAGCTTCATAGGCGGCATCAGCGAGTTTGTGGCTACGTAGCGCATATTCATCCTGCACCGCACGGCTGCACTCGTTTTCAGCTGCGACATTGGAACCGTGAATACCCATATGAACGTTGGCAACCGCGCAGGTAAGCCCATCGCTGACCATCGAGTCCAACAGCTCACCGTTCCCGAGCCGGTATCCAAATCTTGCTTTGTCGAGCATGTACGGCGCATTTGACATGCTCTCCATCCCGCCAGCCAGGATCGTTCCATATTCACCGCTCTTGATCAGAATGTCTGCCAGGGTGATAGCTCGCATTCCGCTGCCACATACCCGGTTGATCGTATCCGAGGTAACCGTGCTGGGCAGTCCGATGTTGAACCCTACCTGACGTGAGGGAATCTGACCCGATCCGGCCTGGAGCACCTGACCGAAAATAATATGATCGATATCGTCGGCGCCAGTTTCAGATCTAGCCATTGCTTCTTTGGCGGCGATCGTCCCGAGCTGGACCGCCGACAAACTTGCCAACCCTCCACCGAGTCTTCCGAACGGGGTTCTCGCACCTTCGAGGATGACGGAGTGACTCATGCTGCGACCCTTTCTTTATGTCATGCAAATACAGATAGTAATAGCTACCCTGCGGACCTGAACCAGAACTGTATTTGAATGCTCGATTAGTCCGCAACCCCCGCCAGTTGATCTCTGGCTTCGAATCCCTGAGCAGGTGGTTGCGGGTTGCTGAGCGGTCTGTCGATACGATATCCGAGAGCATATTCAGCCTGCATGACGGTGTGAAGCTCTTTTGTTCCTTCGTAGATAACCGCGCCACGGGCATTGCGCCAGTACCGTTCGACCGGGTACTCATTTGAATACCCGTAGGAACCGTGAATCTGGATCGCGTCATCAGCAGATTGCAATGCCGCATCACAGGCATACCATTTGGCCAGCGACGTCTCTCTGGTGTTGCGCTGTCCACGGTTCTTAAGTTCGGCAGCCTGCATCACCAGCAGTTTTGACGCTTCTTTACCAGCCACCATGTTGGCAACTTTCTGCTGAATCAGTTGAAATCGACCGATCTCTTGACCAAACGCTTCGCGCTCGTGGCAATACTTCACACTCGCGTCGAGACAGGCCTGGATCAGTCCAACTGCTCCCGCGCCAACGGTAAATCGACCCTGGTCGATGCAGGTCATGGCGATTTTGAAGCCTTCGCCTTCCTCACCGATTCTGTTTTCTACTGGGATTTTAACGTTGTCGAATGCCAGCCAGCCGGTGTTTCCAGCCCGGACGCCGAGTTTGCCCTTGATTGTCCCGGTCGTGAAACCTTCCATGCCACGTTCAATCACAAACGCACAGAGGCCGCGATGTTTCAGTGAGCGGTCGATTGTCGCAAACACAAGGAAGTGGTCGGCAGCGTCGGCAAGCGAAATCCACATCTTTTCGCCATTGAGGATGTAATGATCACCATCTCGCACTACCGTTGAGGCGATGTTTCCGGCATCAGTGCCTGCGCCCGGTTCGGTAAGGCCGAACGTCGCAAGCTTGACGCCTTCGGCCTGAGGTACCAGCCAGCGACGTTTCTGCTCTTCCGTTGCCCACTGCAACAACGCCAGGCTGTTCAATCCGACGTGCACACTCATGACGACACGCAGAAACGTGTCGACTCGTTCTAGTTCCTCACAGGCGAGAGCAAGCGAGACGTAGTCGAACCCGCCTCCACCGTAGGCTTCGGGAATAGGCAGGCCAAGAATGCCAAGCTCACCCATTTTCATGAGTACTTCAGGATGAAAATCCTGGTTCGCTTCCCATTCCTGGATATACGGTGCGACTTCCCTGTTTGCAAACTCCTGAACCATGTCACGTACTTGTGTCTGTTCTTCGGTAAGGCTGAAATCCATATCCGCTCCCTAGCTGAGGCTTGATCACCTGATCGCATGTCAATGTATCGGATGACCGGCACGCAATACTGATCAACGGTGTATCCGATCACAAAATCGTGGTTGAGTATAAGGGTTTAGCTTTACTGTCAACAAGAACGCTGCACGCCGGAGGGAAGCAGGTTGACAGGATCGTCGCTGCGGATAAATTCCAGATTATCCAGCAACTTCTGCAGGAGTGTTAAATGGTCTGGAACTGTTTGCGTCTCCAGAGCCAGGCTCGTGCTGAATGGCGTTGGCAGCTGATCTCGACGCATAACAGTATTCAAACCGACCCCGCAACTGACCCACTCAATGCGCCGCATCTGCAATTTTGATGCGCACAGCACCCCGCAGAGCTTGCCGTTCCTGGTGACGACATCGTTCGGTGGTTTTACAGTGGTCTGAACTCCGCAGGTGGTTCGAATGGTCTCAGAAACCGCCCTGGCAACCATACCGGGCAGCAACTGCAGCTGATCTGGCGAAATTCGGGATGGTGAACTGGTTGTGAACATCAAGCAGGTGGATGGAGGCGCAATCCACTCACGCCCGTTGGTGCCGCGACCCGCCGTTTGATAGTCGGCTACAACAACGACATCCTCACCTGGATGTGACTCCGCTACCTCTCTGGCTCGCACCATCGTTGAGCTAAGCTCTGGGTGCCATTCAACAAACCAGCGATTGTAGAAAAACGTCCTCACTGCTTTGCTGGCGAGAGCGATTCTTCAGCGGAGCCCGGCACCGGTGATGCATCGCCCAGGTACTCACACTGCACCGATCGTATCCGCTGACGATCCGCGTCGAGCACAGTCAACCGCAAGCGATACACTTCGATCGATTCCCCGATGTCAGGAATGTGACCGAGTTCTCGTTGGATTAGTCCGCTGACGGTGCCAGCCGGACGTTCTTCGAAGTGGAGGTCAAAGTGATCGGTGACATCATCGATCATAAACCGGCCATCAACCACGATCTCAGCCTCGTTGATGACATCGAATTGAATCGGTTTTTTATCGAATTCGTCCTCAATTTCTCCGACAATCTCTTCGAGGATGTCTTCGATGGTTACAACTCCGGCAGTTCCACCATATTCGTCAACGACAACGGCCATATGGATCTTGGTCTGCTGCAGTTCGTGGAGCAAATCGTCGAGCGGCTTCGTTTCAGGCACGAAGTAAGACGGATGGGCAACGTCTTCAAGATCGACGTCTTCGTGGTCCTCAGTAACATACTTCAGCAGATCCTTGACATAGAGAATTCCTGAGATGTCATCAACGCTGTCTCCATACAGTGGAATTCTGGAGTGGCCTGCTCCAATCGCGACCGCAACAGCTTCGGCAACTTTCGCGTTTTTCGGCAAGGCAACGAGATCGATACGGGGAACCATCACATCGTGGGCAACACCTTCTTCGAGTTGCAGGACACCGGTCAGCATGAAGTGTTCGTCTGCTTCAATATCCCCGTTTTCACTATCGGGCTGTTCGCCATCCAGCTCCGCCACAGCCAGTTCGCCAGCGCCAGTAGAGTCGGGTTCGAAGTCATCATCTCGGTCGATCTGTCTCTGTGATCGGCTCAACACATTGACCGGCCAGAGCAGCGGTTTGAAGATCGTTGACAGGATCTTTCCAACCCGTTGGGCAACGCTTGAGGTTGCGTCATTCCGATCGCCGACGATGAGGGAAGGCACTATCCGTCCAACGAACAGAACAACAAGGATGGCGACAATCACACCGATCAATAGCCCGTAGCTGATTTCAGAGTCAACGAGAAGGTAGGTGAAGAGCGCCGCCCAGATCGCAATGCATGTTGCCTGAATGAGCAGCATTGACGATCGCAACTGATTTGATTCGTTGACCTCGTCGTTCCGGTTTCCAGTAAGCCGCTCTTCGAGCAACTCACGGATG
The DNA here is from genome assembly GCA_964577155.1 of uncultured Thermomicrobiales bacterium. Classification (GTDB taxonomy): domain Bacteria; phylum Chloroflexota; class Chloroflexia; order Thermomicrobiales; family CFX8; genus CAZNYB01. The sequence continues at coordinate 25,787 of CAZNYB010000004.1, forward strand.
GACATATGGCTTACGGCTGAGAGACTTAGTTCAACCCAGGACGAAACTCCGAGGAAAAAGAGCGCTATCAGTGCCAATGAAAGTTCTAGCCAGTTTGCGGTTGCCACCAGGATCCTTTCAACTCACATTTCGGCAGATTAGTTAAAGAGCGCGCTGATTGAGAGATCACGATGGATTCGCATAATTGCTTCTGCAAGCAGCGGCGCTACTGTCAATACTTCGATCTTTTCTGACTGCTGGCGGGGAGAAATTGGCAACGTGTCAGTCACAAATACCCGCTCTACCGGTGATTCATCTATCAATCGGCCAGCGTTGCCGGCCAGAACCGGATGAGCAGCACAGGCGAACACTCGTTCAGCTCCTCGCTCCACCAGCAAACTGGCGCAAGACGCCAGTGTATTCCCGCTTGAGATCATGTCATCCACAATCACAGCGGTTTTGCCTTTGACATCACCTACGATCTCAAGAACCGGCTCATCAGCCGGCTGAGGGCGATTGCTCGTCGCCACGGCAAGGGATGCGCCGGATCGCCGCCGGAATTCTTCGGCGCGCGCGACACCGCCAGCATCGGGACTTACTGCCACCAGATCTTCCTGCGTAACTCGCTTGATTTCGCGTGCCAGGATAGGAATGGACCTCAGGTGATCAACCGGCACATTGAAAAATCCTTCAATGGCAGGGGCATGAAGATCCAGCGTGAGGATACGCTCGACCCCGGCAGTCTCAAGCAGATCGGCAACCAGACTGGCGCTGATCGGTTCGCGGCCACTAAATTTTTTCTCCTGTTTGGCATAGGCATAGTAGGGAATAACCGCGGTTACTCGGGAAGCTGAAGCCCGTTTGATTGCGTCGATCATCACCAGCAGTTCGATCAGGTGATGATTCACTGGATCGCTAAGCGATTGAATGACGAAAATATCGGAGCCGCGTACATTTTCATCGAGTTTTACTCGTGACTCGCCGTTTGGCCACTGGCGAACAATTGCCCGTCCAAGCGGCGCTTCTAGAACCGACATGATGTCTTCAGCCAGTTTCAGATTGCCGTTCCCGGAAAATACTTGTAGTCGTCCGTCCATGTCAGTCCTTGATACTACTGTTAGAGGCCAGCGGGCGATTTCTCCGTGCCATGGTCCGCGCGGGCATTCCGACAACGGTGCTACCGGCAGCCACGTCACGGGTTACCACTGCACCGGCTCCCGTTCGCGCTCCTTTGCCAACGGTCACCGGAGCGACGAGCATGGTGTCACAACCTATGAATACACCATCTTCGATCCGGGTCGTATGTTTTTGTTCGCCGTCGAAATTACAGGTGATCGTCCCGGCTCCGATATTGACATCCCGGCCAAGGATTGTGTCACCAATATAGCTGAAATGACCGATCTTTGATCGTTCTCCGATGACGGCGTTTTTCGTCTCAACGTAGTTGCCGATGTGTACGTCATCATGAAGTTCAGAACCTGGACGAATATGCGAGTACGGACCAATATCCACCCCGTTGCCGATCTGTGAGTTTTCGATCGTTGAGTGGCGGACGGTAACGCCTTCACCAATCTTCGCCCCTTGCAATACGCTGCCTGCCTCGATCCGGCAAAGCGGGCCAATAGTGGTACGACCGTTCAAAAACACGTTCGGTTCGATGATAGCGTCTTCGCCGATTTCAACATCGATCTCAATATAGGTGTTGACTGGATCCACCAGAGTAACGCCGTTATTCAAATGGCGGTAGTTGATTTGTTCTCTAAGGAGCCGCTCAGCCTGAGCGAGTTTTATCCGGTCATCCACGCCGATTAGTTCGCTATAGTCGCCTGGAACGATTTGAACCCTGGTCGTTGGCCAGGGTGTGTTCGCTGCCAGGCTCACGATATCGGTCAGGTAGTATTCTCCACTCGCACTCGGCTGAATCTTCGCAATGTTCTGACGCAACCATTTCACGTCGATACAGTAGATGCCACTGTTGAGTTGAACTGATCCTTCGTACCGTGAGTCGTCGTCTGCAGCTTCCACCACGCCGGTGACGTTGCCATCTTCACCGGTTTTCACCCGCCCGTAGGTACCTGGCTCATCAAGCGAGAACACCAGCATGCTCACGAGTGGATGGTGTTCGCCCGGCGTAGCGACGAGCTGCAGGAGGGTTGACCGATGCAACAATGGCACATCGCCATACATGATCAGTACCCGCTGTATGTCGGTTGAGATGGCTTCTAGAGCGATGGCTGTCGCATCGGCTGTTCCACGCGCGGCAGGCTGAATCGCAAACGCAGCCCGGTTGTTAAATCGCTGTTGAATATCGTTTGATTCGGGGTTAACGGTGATGACGATCTGGTCCGGTTCAAGCGATTCGGCAACCCGCATCACATGCTCAAGCACAGGAACGCCTGCCAGAGAGTGCATAACTTTTGACGTAGCAGAACGCATACGCGTACTGTTGCCGGCCGCCAGAATGACCACACCAAGGCATTGTACCTGGGAAGAGTCGCCGTCTTCTGATTCTGCTTCTTGCAAACCTATCCACCGTGATCGCGAGAGTGAACGCCGGTCCAAAACCTGAAATTCAGTATGTTCCTGGACCAGGCTGGCGGGCCAGGATTCGAACCTGGAACAAAGGCTCCAAAGGCCCTTGTGATACCATTTCACCACCCGCCAATGGTAGCCAGAGTCTATCCTACCTAACCGTTATCTGCCCGCCAAATCCGAGGTCGCACAGGTTGCTCTCTGCTTTGAGCTCATTGAATTCTCTGGACCTGATCGGCGTTGCCTAACACGCAAACCCTAAATAGTCAGTCAACGGATATCGATTGGTTAGACGCCGAGCGCATCTTTCACCTTGGAAAAGAAACCTTTGTCCTTCGGCATCTGGGCAACGCCCAGCGATTCGCTCAGTTCTTTGAACAATTCACGTTGCCGGGAGTTCAGTTGAGTCGGCACGACAACGTGGACAGTGACGATCTGATCACCTCGTGCACCACCGCGAAGATCTGGTACTCCCTTGCCGCGCAGCCGGAACTGTTCCCGTGGCTGAGTGCCGTCCGGTATCGTAAATAAAACGTTACCATCGACGGTTGGCACATTGACTTCGTCGCCGAGTACAGCCTGAGCGATATTTATCGGAAGATCGTAGTGGATCATTTTACCGTTGCGAGTGAGCACTTCGTGGTCTTTTATTTTTAGCGAGACGTACAGGTTTCCCGGCACACCATGGCTCACTTGCTCGCCCTGGCCGGTGAAACGCAACTTCGAAGACTCGTCGACCCCTGGTGGAATCTTCACTTCAATATTGCGTCGTTTGGATTGCCGCCCCTGGCCGCGGCAGGCCGGACAAGGATCTGTAATCAGGACCCCTTCACCACGGCAGCGGTCACAAACGCCTGAAGTCATCACCTGACCAAGGATGGTGTTTTGGACCCGGCGCACCTCGCCACTGCCATTGCATTGCGGGCAGCGACCAGGTTCTGCGCCATCTTTCATCCGGGTGCCATGACATTCATCACAGGGTTCAAGCCGATTAATGCTAACTTCGGTGTCCAGGCCGAAGATCGCCTCCTCAAATTCCAGCTCCACCGTTACGGTAATATCTCCGCCACGTGGCGCGGCCTGCCGCTGGCCTTGCCGGCCAAACCCGCCAAAAAAGCTCTCGAAGAGGTCTGAAAACGGAGATGCGCCAAATCCGCCAAACGGGTCGCCTCCACCACCAGCGCCGCTAAAGGCTGCATGTCCGTAGCGATCGTAGGCAGCGCGTCGTTCTTCATCACTCAGAATCTCATAGGCTTCAGTTATTTCTTTGAATTTATCCTCAGCTCCGGGATCTTTGTTTACATCGGGATGATATTGCCGGGCCAACCGTCGGTAGGCGCGACGGATTTCTTTTCCGTCCGCCGACCGGTCTACTTCCAGAAGCTCATAGTAGTCGCGTTTTACACTCATTGATTGCCATTTCCATCGGAACGGAGTCGGTTAACGAAGATGATGCTTGATATTGTATTGACCATTGGTTCATTGACCCATGACCTGAGCATTCAACAAAACCTAGCACTCATCTATTCTAACTGCCAGAAGATCAGATCAGCTATGCTGCGGAACTGAACTCGATATACTCACCATTCTCGATATACTCACCATTGAGGTATTGATCGAAGTTGCAAGGAGTCGAATGGCCACCGGAAAACCAATGCAACGTATCTTAGACTGGGATGAGGTCACCAATCTCGTCAATGACTTGCTGGATTCGATCCCGGCTGGCCAGTTCGATTTGCTGTTGGTTGTCACTCGCGGGGGAATGGTCCCCGCCTGTTTGATAAGTGAACTTGCCGGATTAAGAAACATCGTCGTTGCTGCCGTTCAGTTTCATACTCGGGACGGCACTCCGCTGGAAGGACCACGCTTTTTCCAGTTTCCGGACGACGAATTGTTGCGAGATCAACGCATCCTGGTCATTGATGATGTCTGGGATAGCGGTAACACGGCGGTGACCGTCAAACGCAGGATCATCCAGGCTGGCGGGAGTGCCAGCGTCGCTGTCCTGCACTACAAACCGCGAGCATCTGAGTTTCCAGAAGACTGCCCGGACTATTTTGCCAGGTCGACCGAGGACTGGATTGTCTATCCCTGGGACTCATTCTCCTGAATCCACCCTCGAGCGATGATCTCTGGCATCACCTCCTCCAGAGACCCCAGAGTTGCATCTGCCAGGTCATAGGCTGAGGCTGTCCCCAGCTGATCGGGAACCGCAAAACAGTGCATTCCAGCGGAAATCGCCGCCCGAACTCCATTTGGCGAGTCCTCAAGCACCAGGCAGTCAGCAGGCGAGATCAATATCTCCCGGGCTACCCGCAAAAAGGTGTCAGGATGTGGTTTTCCCCGCTGGACCATCTCACCGGTGACCTGGACCTCAAATATATCCTCCAGACCAGCGCTATTGAGTGCGAGATCAACGTATCTGCGATGACCGGAAGTTGCCAGCGCAACAGCCAAACCTGCCGACAAACAATTGGCAATCAATTGCCTTGCGCCAGCTTTTGGAGGTATCGCTCCTCGCGCCATCTCCAGGAAAATCTCGTCCCGATCGGTTGCGACAACATCTGCTGTTACCGGTAGCTGCAACATGTCTACCGCTGCCTGCGCAGCGTCGATGAGCCGCCTGCCATACATACGGGCTTCGAGATCGGCTTCCAGCGAATGTCCAAATCGGTTGAGATAGAGATCCCAGGCTTGAAGCTGGACCGGTTCGGAATCGACAAGCAACCCATCAAGATCAAATATGACGGCTGATATATATGTATTGTTAGATTTCATGCAAATGTAAAAACAGTCCTGCCCGCATCTGAGCTGTCTTCAACAGGGTTGGCGCAGCCATCAAAAAATACATTTTGCTGTCAAGATCCTCGACAAGGTCTTGAGGCAGTTGCTCCGCTCCAGCCCAGCAACCAGCAATTGCGCCAACAATTGCTCCTCTTGGCGAGGTCGCGCCGCCAGCTGCGGCTGACAACTGAATCGACCGGCGATAGTCGAGGCCGTATTTCCCGATGATGTACAACGCTGTGGAGACAGTTTCAGCGATGTACCCGCTCAGCCCAATCTCTCGCAACACGTCGAGGTCCGTTGATCCGTCCGGCATGTCGCGAATGTAGGTTCTGGCCAGGCGCATCCGCCGGGCGACTTCGTCTTCATCAATAAAAGCAAGGACTTCATCGATGATGTACTCCAGGGGCAGCTCCCGCCGAACCGCCATTCTCAACGCATAGGCAACCGCAAGTGCGCCATTGACAGCCTCGGGATGAGAGTGCGTGATGAAGCAAGAACGCATAACCTCCCTGACAAGTACCTCAGCGTTGAACTCCGACAGTGAGTGGACCAGCGCAACCGGTGCAACTCGCGCCGCCGGACTTGCTCCTGCGTTCATTTCACCGCCGAGCCCGTCCTGAAAGTTGCCAGATTGTTCGGCGCGAACGAGCGACTGGCGAGTTGTTTCACCCAGGAAATGCGATTGCGGACTGTGCAGCACCTGGATAAACCTGTAGCCTGCGGTCTCAGGATTCACGAACCCGTTCGACGTCACAATGCTCTCGGAGAGGCACATCGCCAGTTCTGTGTTGTCACTGTATTGACCGGCAGGCTCCACCTGATTTCCCGAGCGGTCAACGAGCGGGAGAAACCGGTCAATGGTTCCGTGCATCGATTGGATCGAAGACTGAGTCAAGCCTTCGACTGGCATACCAAGTGCATCACCGATAGCCTGTCCGAGCATGCAGCCAAGGAATCTGTCACGAACGTCGGGCGGCTTGTCAATCAAGTTCCGATGCTCTTTCGTTGAATGGTGGATCCCAACATTTCTGAATTCACCTTACCTGAGGTTGGCATTGAAATTGACAGCGGTTTTGATCGGCGACTACACTGCATCCGCGAAATTGTAGTGGATGACCGAGGAACCAAACGCATGTCTGGACCATCTTCGAACCGAGCGGACTATAACCCGAACTGGAATGTCGCAACCAGAGCCGTACACTCCGGAGAACGACCACCAGCGCCAGACTTTACGCCAGTTGTCACTCCTATTTATCCAGGATCGACCTATCTGTACGAGGATCTGGAGGTGATGGACGCCGCCTTAGCAGGCGATGAAAAACGATTTGTCTACAGCAGATATGGGAACCCGACTACCTCGGTGCTTGAAGCGGCTATCGCCGACCTGGAAGGGACTCCAGCCGCGATTGCGTTCCCATCTGGCATGGCAGCGGTTCATGCTGCGATTATGACAAGCATTGAGCCTGGCCAGACGATACTGGCAACCAACGATCTGTATGGTCACACGATCCTGACGCTAACTGACCACATTCAGCAATGGGGCTGCCGGGTGGTCATGGTCGATATGCTCGATCTCGACGCTGTAGCAGAAGCCATTGAGCAGGAACAGCCGTCGCTGATCATTTGCGAGACGATCAGCAATCCGCTAATGAAAGTGACCGACATACCGGCAATTGTCGAACTCGCCAGGAGCGTTCGAGCCACCGTACTGGTCGATGCGACATTTACCCCGCCGGTCATGTACCGCCCGGGAGACGATGGCGTACATCTCGTCGTCCATTCCCTGACCAAATACATCAGCGGACACGGCGACGTGATGGGAGGAGTGGTTTCAACCTCGACGATGCGTCGACGCGCGCTCAACGATTACGCCAAACTCGCAGGAGGTATTCTGGGTCCATTCGAAGCCTGGCTGGCGCTCAGAGGACTAAAGACACTGCCATTGCGCTACCAGCGACAGACCGAAAATGCCCGGATCGTCGCCGAAGCGCTTCACAAGCACCCCGGTGTATCGTCGGTCAATTATCCCGGACTGGAGTCGCACAGTAGTCATCAAACCGCTCAGAAGCTGTTCGGCGAATATGGCTACGGGGCAATGCTCTCGTTCAGGATCAAGGACGCTGGAAGAGACGAGATCTGGGACTATCTCGAAGCATTGAAACTGGTGGTGCCGGCCACCACCCTTGGCGACATCTATTCACTTTCCCTCTATCCGGCGATGTCTTCTCACCGGGGCGTGCCGGTTGAAGTTCGTGAACAAATTGGGATTGGCGACGATCTGGTCCGGCTCTCAGTCGGCATCGAGGACCCGGCCGACATCATCGCGGATCTGGATCAAGCGATACATGCTGCCCGCAAGCGGACCTAATTAAAGAAGAGGTATTCATCGTGGCTGAAACACAAGATCTGGTACTGGCAAATCTCTCATGGCCAGAAGTAGACGAAATCCGAGATCAGGTTGAGGTAGTCCTCATCCCGGTCGGATCCAACGAACAACATGGACCGAATCTGGCAGTCCAAATGGATATTGCTGCGGCTACGGAATTTTGCCGGCGGGCGACTGAGATGTCTTACCCGAAGCTGATGCTGGCTCCGTCGATGCCCTGGGGAGTTTCCTATCATCATATGAATTTCCCGGGCACAATCTCGATCTCCAATGAGACATTTGTGCAAACTCTGGTGGAAGTTGTTGGCTCACTCGTAGAGCATGGGTTTCAGCGTTTCATGATCGTCAACGGTCATGGCGGGAATATCCCGGCCATGGGAGTCACTGTGGTTAGAATCCGTGAAGAGCTGAATCCAGCCTTCATTGGAGCCGCCACGCTCTACAGCTTTTCGGATCCCGAGATCGAAGAACAATACGGCATCGATGGGATTATCGGTCACGCTTGTGAGATGGAAACGTCAGTCGCCATGGCGCTGATACCGGATGTCGTCAAGACTGACGATCTGGACGTTGGCGAATTGACTGACCTGACTTACGAGTTCCGTGGTTCGCTCAACCGGTATGGTGTCAATGTGCCGTACAGATTTGACGAGTACACCCGGAATGGCGCGTTCGGCGATGCCCGCAAATCATCATTGGAATACGGTCAGGCGAAGGTCGACAGCGCGTTGGATAATTTTGTGGCCTTTATGGATGAAGTTATCGAGTTACACCCGAAGGATTAGCAGCTGTTGGAAGAACCACAACAGAGATGGCCCTCCGGCCGCCGCTCGGCGCTCATCGTCAGCATCGATGTCGATGGCATCTATGGCGAAGGGAATCACCGGGGTTACGATAATTCCTTCTGGATATCGCAGGCAGAGTACGATCTCGAAGCTGGCATCTGGCGGCTGTTTGACCTGCTCGCCGATCGGGGTATCAAGGCTTCGTTTTGCTGGGTTGGCCGGTGTGTCGAAGACCGACCGGATGCAATCCTCCGGGCACAGGCAGATGGCCATGAGAATGCGATCCATTCGTGGGATCATCGCTACTACGGTGACATGGCCGCTGCCGAACAGCTGCGGGATGCAACGAGTGTGCTGAACAAAATAGAAGAAGTCACCGGCGTGCGGCCAGTTGGCCATAAAACCGCTTCATGGAACTTTAACGACAGCACACCTGAAGTCGTACAGGATCTCGGATTGCTCTGGCGGATGGATGTTGCCAGACAGGATCTGCCCTGGATTGAACGGCCAGATCCGGAAAAACCGCCGGTTGTTCAGCTTCCCCCATCACGGTTTTACGACGACTACACCTATTTCGTTGACCAGACCGTCAATCCTCGCCACACCGCTGAATTCTGGCGTGACGATCTGGATGTGTTGCGTGCAGAAGGCAAACTGATGTGTCTCACATTGCACCCATGGGTCAGCGGACGACCAGGACCATCGACTGCAATTGCGAACTTGCTCGACTACGCGATAGATCTGGGTGATATCTGGATTGCTCGTGCCGATCAGGTGGCTCAATGGTGGCTTGAACAGCACGGTGACGATTAGCCCTTCGGTCGTCTACTGAAGTTCGTCGAAATGCAGACCAGGAAAAGGATCAACTATTCATGAGATCAAGCAATGGAAGCATCATCTTCGTAAACGGCCACGTCCTGACTGGCGGGTTTGACGATTCTCCGGCAACCAGTGTTGCTATCCACCAGGGCAAAATCGTAGCCGTTGGCACGGATTCCGATGCGATGGAGTGGGCGTCAACGACCGGAGCAGAAGTCATTGACCTGGCCGGACGAACCATTTCGCCCGGGCTCAACGACGCGCATTGCCACCCGCTCTATGTTGGCCTTGGTCTGGCAAATGTCGACGCGTCCTCCCCGCCAAACAAATCCGTGGCGGACATTGTCGTCCGGATCGAGCAACGAGTCCGGCAATCCGAGCCGGGCGAGTGGGTTCAGGGCAGGGGGTATGATCAGGCTCGACTTGTCGATCAGCGGCATCCGACGCGCCACGATCTGGACCCGGTCTCGCCAGAGAACCCGGTCGTCGTCGTTCGCGCGTGCGGTCATATAGCCGTCGCAAACTCATACGCCTTGCGTGCGGCAGGAGTCAATCGAAATACTCCAGATCCCACCGGCGGAACGATCGACCGTGATGAACACGGCGAGCCTACCGGCGTTCTCCGGGAACACGCGCAAGATCTCGTGCGCGACAACATCCCCGAGCCGAGTCTGGAGCAACAGAAGACGGCATTAATTGTGGCTGGAAACGAATTCCTTTCCAAAGGGGTTACCAGCGTCGGGGAAGCAGGCGTAGCGGACCCCATTCATATGCAGGCTTACATCGACCTGAATAATGCCGGCGAACTGCCAGTGCGCACCTATCTCATGATGATGATCGACGAGACGCTCGACAATCTGATCCAGCTAGGTGTTTCAACTGGATTTGGCGATGAGTGGCTGCGAGTAGGCCCGGCCAAGCTCTTCCTGGACGGTTCTATCGGCGGTCATACCGCGCGAGTTCGGCAACCATACGAAGGTGAGCCGGACAACTACGGCCTCTGGATGTACGACCCGGCTGAAATCAAACAAAAGATGATCAAAGCTCACCTGGCCGGCTTTCAACTTTGCGCCCATGCAATCGGTGACGGCGCAATTGAGCTGCTCCTCGACATTTACGAGGAGGCGCTGGAGCAACTGCCTCGCGAGAACCACCGCCATCGTATCGAACACTGTTCGATCATCGATCTGGCGATCGTTCACCGGATCCAGCGCCTTGGCGCAATCCCGATTCCCGGGACAACGTTCCTTCATGATTTCAACAGAGCCTATATCGAAGCGCTTGGCTGGGACAGAATCCGATATGCATACGGCATGAACACGTTTTATGAACATGGGATCGTCGCCGCCGCGTCAACCGACGCACCAGTTGTTGACACCAGCGCTACGCTCGGCTTGCAAACGATGATGACCCGGCTCAGTGAGGAAGGGTTGGTCATGTGGGAGGAAGAGAAGATCTCGCTCAATGAGGCGATTCGCGCCTATACCTGGAACGGCGCATACGCGACATTTGAGGAACATCTCAAAGGGACGCTGGAGCCGGGTAAAATCGGAGATGTAACCGTATTCGAAACGAACATCTCCCAGGTGGAGGCGGAAGCTATGGGACAGGTGCAGGTGGACTATACCGTCACCGATGGATACATCGCTTACGCACGTTAGAATTGGAGTACAAACCGTGCCAGAATTGAAATATATTGCGCACTCGGCGTTCACCATTACCCACGAGGAGACCGTTGTCGCAGTAGATCCGTTTATCACCGGAAATCCCCTGGCGACGGTCGCCGCCGCTCAGATCTCACCGACAGTGATTCTTATTACCCACGCCCACAACGATCATGTTGGAGACGCACTGGAGATGTCCAAACGTACCGGAGCGCCAATCATCACCATCTTCGAGCTTGGCGAGTATTTGGGCTGGCAAGGCGCGACGACGATTGCGGCTAATCACGGCGGGACCGTCGCGTTCGAAGGCGGAACGGTGAAGCTCGTGCCAGCCTGGCACTCTTCCGGCTACGAGGCGTTCAGCCAGCACAGTGTCGCGCCAGGAGTACCGGCTGGATTGATCGTAACCATCGGTGAAAAGAAGATCTATTTCGCAGGTGACACCTGCTTGTTTCTGGATATGCAACTGATCGGCGAGGAAGAGCTTGACGTCGCTGTCCTGCCAATCGGCGATCTTTACACCATGGGACCAGCTGACGCCGTCCGTGCCGCGAGATTTTTACGGGCTAAACATGTGATTCCCTGCCACTACAACACATTCCCGCCTATCGAACAGGATCCGCTTGCATTCAAAAAAGAGGTTGACGAGAAGACGGATTCCACCTGCATTGTGCTTTCGCCTGGTGAATCCTGGACCGTGGAGTAGGAACTGAGACTTCAGTGGCACAGGAGAACACCCAACGAACTGCAATTGAGGCTGAACTTCAGCGCACCGCCTTCCAGCGGAAAGTTGTTACCAACCTGACAATGCAAGAAGTTTTCGACGATGCGGTGACATTCTTCAGGGAACGTGGTTACCGCGCAGGACGGACCGGTAGACCGAACCAGCTCTTCGTCATGGGTGGACGCGAAGGCCAGCTTCCACGCGTCACAGCCGAGATGCTGATCCAGACCGGCGTTGGAAAGTCAAAGGTGACAATGATCTCAATATCCGGAGCGGGTGAGCAACTCTCGCAGGCGCTGGAAGATTATGCCGGGCACCTGCGGGCACTGCGAGCAAGCGCCCGCTCTGGCGAGTCCGGCAATCCGGAAAACGGCTGGGTATAATCTCGTCGGAAATAGCCTCCGTAGTTCAGGGGATAGAACGTCGGCCTTCTAAGCCGAATGTCGCAGGTTCGAGTCCTGCCGGGGGCACCCATGTCGGCAATTCGCCGACGCAATTTGCTTGCCCCTAACTTGACCTCCTGCGCTTTCTAACCTTTCCGTATTGATGTATTGTTGTGCGCGGCTTCACGACGCGTTCGGATGAATGCAACGAGTGCAAACGAGTATATTGGAAACTCCCTGGTGCAGATAACTGTCAAATACTTTGCCTTGATGCGGGAACAGCTCGGCATCTCCGAGGAGACGCTCGACCTACCGGCAGGAAGCGTCGTCAGAGATGCCTGCGCGATTGTTGTCGCGAAGCTGGGAGATCTGGGACCGCTTGTCGACCGCTCGATGATCATGCTCAATCAGGAGTATGTTGAACCTGACCATACGCTGAATGAAGGTGACGAAGTTGCGATCATTCCGCCGGTAAGCGGCGGCGGGCATTTTCGTGTTCATTCCGATGAGCTTGATGCCACCCGTGTTGCCAGCCACGTGGAAGATCCAGGGGCTGGGGCAATCATTACCTTTTCTGGTGTCGTCAGAGACAATGCTCGCGGCAACACGGTTTCAAAACTCGAATACGAAGCCTATCCAGCCGCAGCTGAGAAGATGCTGGCGCAAATCGGTGATGAGATGACCGATCAGTGGCCATTGCTCGGCATCGCCATCGAACACCGCATTGGTACGCTGACTGTCGGCGAAACGAGCGTCGTCATCGCGGTGTCATCCGCGCACCGGGAAGCGGCATTTGAAGCATCAAGCTATGCAATCCGAAGAATAAAAGAAATCGTCCCAATCTGGAAAAAAGAGTTCTATGAAGGTGGAGCAACCTGGATTGGCAGTGAGCACGAGTACCAGGTTGAAACCGGCAGGATACTAGCTACCAGCAGTGAACCGGAAGGAATACGAAATCGTGACAACGCTTAGCGACCTGTTACACACCGTTGAAGAGTCCCGGGAGGAGCTGATCCAGCTGACTCAGGATCTGGTGCAAGTGCCATCGGTTAACACCGGGCACAATCACGAGCCGCCCTGGAACGCCGATGGCACCGGATTTTCAGAACCGGACGTCCCGTATATTCTCGAAGGGGACCTGCCAACCGGCCGGGAGCTGCCATGCGCTGAAATCATCAAAGACAAGCTAGCCGAGCACGGTATCGGTTCGACAATCTATCTCTCTCAGATTGAGCGAGCGAACATCGTCGCCAGGCTTGACGGCCAGTCCAGTGGACCCAGCCTGCTCTACATGTCACACATCGATGTTGTTCCAGTTGAAGACGCCGACCAGTGGACCTATCCGCCATTTGGCGCGGAGATTCACGAAGGGCGGATTTGGGGACGCGGGGCGGCTGACATGAAAGGGACCGTCGCTGCTGAAACGATGGCTATGATCATCCTGAAGGAGTCTGGCGTCAAACTGTCCGGTGATCTGAAGCTTGCGGTCTGCGCCGACGAGGAGTCAGGTGGCGCCTACGGGTTTGGCTGGCTGGCACAACATCACCCCGAGCATCTTGAAGCGGACTATGCCATCAATGAAGGTGGCGGCGCGCCACAAAAGGTCGAAGACCGGCTGATCTATCCGATCAACACCGGTGAAAAAGGTCGCCTCGAAGCTCGCATCTATATCAAGGGGCGCGGCTACCATGCATCACAACCGTGGATGGCAGACAATGCTCTCTACAAAGCTCAGCGCATCCTGGACCGTATCGAACACTATGAGCCGGAGGTGTCCACCGCTCACCCGCTATTTCAACACCTTGACGTCCTGGCCGGCGTCTCAAGCAAAGTAACTGATGACAATATCGACCAGGTGATCGCCGATCTCTGGGACGAGCAGCAGAGCCTGGCATCATTCCTTCGCGCCGCCAGCCGCATGACACTGGTTGCTTCGATGATCAATGGAGGCGTGAAATCCAATAGTGTCGCCGAGAACTGCCTGATCACCTGTGATGTTCGCACTCTGCCTGGTCAGTCAGCCCGATACGTAAAAGAACAGATCGAAGGGCTTTGCGAAGGAATAGAAGGCACGCGAGTTGAAGTCATGGAAACTTCACCTCCGAGTGATTCACCCTTCGACCACCCGTTCGCCGATCATGTCATGGCTGCCACGAAATCAACCATCAGCCACGCCATTGGACGCGACGACCTTGAATTTGTTCCTGGAATCACCGTTGGATTCACCGATTCCTCGTTTGTTCGACCGCTTGGTGACATCGCTTACGGCTTTACACCCGGCCACCCGGACGCCGATCCATCGAAGTCAGGCGCGCACAATATCAACGAATCGGCTGACATCGAATCTATTGTGAATATCTGCCGGTTTATGGTTGCCCTGGCCTGGGAAACCGTCGTCGAGAAGGATTGACCGGCAGCCCGCCAGGAGTTAACCAACTGAGAGTCAACCTGTGGCATCGACGCCAAAATCCGCTGCTGCTCGACTACTATTCCTGGCATTGCCATTCCTGTACGCCATAGCGGTATTCACGGCTATTACCTCGAACCAGTTCTGGCTCGACGACTATGGCTGGGTGTCCACCGCCGCGCGAGCAAGCCACGACCCTTCATATCTGCTCGATACCCAGGCGGATTTCTTTCGACCAGTCGTTAATTTCGTCTTTTTTGCGAACTTCCTGATCTCGGAGATCGATCCAGCTGGATACTATCGGATGAACATCGCGCTGCATCTCATCAACGTCGCGCTCCTGATGTTCTTTGCCTACCAAATCACCCGAAAAAACTTCTGGGTAACGACGCTGACCGGACTTCTCTTCGCTGGCGCAATCGCCAACTACGGAGAGGCAGTGATCTGGATAAGTGGACGAACGGAACTTATCGCCGTCGCCTGGTATCTCGCAACGCTGATCCTGTTCTGGAGTTTTTGTCACAAAAGGCAGCTAGGTGTGTATAGTGCCGCGATCGTGACGTTTGGACTGGCGTTGCTCTCGAAGGAATCCGCCGTCACCTTGCTGCCAGCAATGTTTTTGCTCGACTGGCTGGTCGGTGCAACACCTGTGCGAGAACTGCTCCGGCCGACCAGGATGTTTCGGTACCTGCCGTTCGCCGTGATGCTTGCCGGATACTTACTTGCACAACTCTTTGTTGTTCCAGACAACACAGTCGTTGAAGCTCGACAGTACCAGTTCGGTCCCCACGTAGTCCCCAATCTTCTGGAATATCTGGCTCTGATGATTGTCCCGGTTGGACCCGAAACGACCGTTGTTAATCTCAGCGACAACGTTGCGAATTTCCTCGATGGCGCTCAATCAATCATCGGCATTGTGCTAGTCGCCTTCTGGATCACCGCCGCAATCTGGCTAAAGTCAGGAGTCTATCGGTTTGCCGTTACCTGGATGACGCTCGCCATTGTGCCGTACGCATTCTTCACGACCAAAACGACGGTCCGCTATCTGTACCTGCCGTCTGCCGGGTTCGCCCTGGCGGTCGCGGTCATCGCCGTTGGGCTGATCAGCAGATTCCAGTACCGCTGGAATACCCAGCGTCCGATAAAAGTTGCCGCACTTTCGTTCCTCGGCGCTATCCTGGCAATACAGTGGTTCGTCGTCAACGCCATCATCCAGCAGTGGTCGGAATGGCAGGATCTGCAAGATCCGGCACATCTCCAGATGCTCGAGGACCTTATCCGTTCACTTGGCGCCGGCAATTAACCTACTCTGGTCCGATATGCCGTTCGAACCACTCGGTGATGTATTCCAGCCGTTTCAGCCGGTTCTTCGGTTTGCCAGATCGGGAGAGACCGTGGCTCTCGCCAGCGAACCGAACCATCTCAGTCTCAATCCCCCGGACTATCAACGCGTTGAACATCATCTCCGCCTGTGAGATCGGGCAGCGGTAGTCCTCTTCCGAGTGAATAATCAACAACGGCGCGGTAATGTCGTTGACATACTTCATCGGCGACAAATTCCAGAAAATATCTGGATCGTCCCAGAAATCGCCACCAAACGTCTGCTCAGATGAAGCGAAGAAGATATCGTCGGTATACATCGCCGAAATCATCTCGGTCAGGCAGCGTTGGGTACAGGCAACTTGAAACCGGTCAGTATGTCCGATCATCCAGTTTGTCATGAACCCGCCGTAGGAGCCGCCCAGTACACCCAGGCGTCCAGCGTCAATAAAACCCTGGTCCACGGCATAGTCGACAACGGACATCTGATCTGGCATATCGGCGATGCCCCACTTCAGGTGCAATCCATGTGCAAATGCATCCCCGTATCCGGTCGATCCCCGGGGATTTGCATAGATCACAGCAAAACCTTTAGCGGCGAAGAGCTGGAACTCAAACATGAACGTTTCGCCGTACATCCCGAATGGTCCGCCGTGAATTTCCAGCACGGCGGGACAGGCGCCTGATTCATCGAATTGCGCCGGTTTCATCAGCCAGCCGTGAACTGGCGTGCCGTCATGACTTTGTGCTTCAAAGGATGCTGGTGTTGCCACTTCGACTTCGTCGAGCCATTTAGTGTTGCAAGCAGTCAATTGCCGCTCCTGACTCCCGTCGGCGGCACAGGTAAAGATCTCTCCGGGAATAACCGCGTTGTTCCCAGCGTAGATGAAGTCGCCGCCCGGTGTTCTGCATGGCGCGCCGACACACCGGCCACTCCCGGTCACCGGTGAGACCTCGCCGGATGTGACGTCAACTTCAGCCAGTCTGGTCGATCCCCGGTCGCCGTAGACAGCTGTGATAGTTGCATCGTCATCCGACCAGATCAATTTTGATGTTGAGTAGCTGATGGTGTCCGCGATAACGCCCCCGCTGAAACTGCGGTCAAATGTGCCAGTGAGTGACGATGGCGATCCTCCACCGGCTGGAAAGGTAAATATTTCGGTTCGCGGGCTATCGCCCATAACATTCCTTGTTCCAAGACAGGCGATCTGGCTGCCATCGTTTGAATACACAGGGTTCGACCAGAATCCCTCGCCGTCAGTTAACTGCTTGATGTCTCCACCGTCAGGACGGACGATGTGAATATCCCTCATGGGGGACAGTTCCCATCCCGCGTCACGATTCCCGGCAAAGGCGATCTGATAGCCAGAAGGCGACCAGCACGGTGCATAGTGTTCATAGGGACCCGATGTGAGCTGTGTCGATGTACCCGATGCAACATCCACCGCATAAATCTGCCGGTATTTGTCATCGAGATAGCCTTCGCCATCAAACCGGAAACGGATGGTCTTTATCTCCCGCACGTCGGATTCTGGATCAGGGGTGATCTCCTGTACTTTGGAGACGACGGCGATGGATGCGCTATCCGGTGACCAGGTAAAGTCCTCAACCCCATTTTCAAATTCGGTCAATCGGCGCGGTTCGCCGCCTCGAGCAGGCATCAACCAGATCTGTCCCTTCGCCACGTCATCCGGCTTCCTGTCAGAGGTGAAAGCAAGCCATTTGCCGTCCGGAGACCACCGAGGAGTTGAATCCCGGTAAAGTCCGGAAGTTAGCCTGACCTGATCGCTGGATTCCAGATCAACGGTCCAGATTTCGGATGTATAGGAGTTCGAATCCTCATTGATACTGGTCACGGTATAGGCAACAGTGACGCCATCGGGCGATAGGTCGGGATCGTTGACCAGTTTTATCCGGAACAGGTCGCTCGCCTCTATTCGTCGCTTACTCATGTTCCCGAGACCTCCCTCGATTGTTTAGAAATCAACTTCTCTGGCATATGAATTGATCAGCACGGCAACGACCGCGCCAACAACGACAAACAGACCAATGAGAACAAATGCAAACAACCCCTGGACCAGACCACGATTGAGCAACCGCACTGCCGAGCGCTCTACCTGGAGTCCGGGCAGTGCGATTGCAAGGCTGTACACCAGGGTGGCGGCAACGACGATGATAGTGACCGAAACGACCATTCTGCCAAGATCTGGCAGGGCCAGGCCTGCTAACAACCCGACAACGATCAATGCCGGTATTTGCCAGCCGGAGGGGACATCGATAGCGGTCAACGGACCGAGATCGTTGGTCGTACTCACGATGATTCCTGCCGCGGCAATGACGCCGCAAAACGTGACGGCGGCAGAGTAGAGATACTCGTTCACCCGGTCACCGTCCTAAACGCAAACTCGATCCAGATTGGCTCCAGGTCATCGTCCAGGCTGATTCTCATCCTCGCCAGCACCAGCCAGCGAATCTCATCCTCCTGGTCAAGCTGCAGCATATACTCGACATCATCAATGTTGGCATCAATGACGATTTCTTCGGTCGCTCCCGCTGGCACAGTCAAATTGGGTCTTGTTCCGCCACCGCCGACGAAGTGGGAGTTTGCCGAAAATCGAAGATCGGCAGAGATGATTTCAATAGCTTCATCCGCCGGGTTGGTCACACTCAGTGTGATGATGACATCATCTCGCGGTCCCGAATATTCGAAATCCGCCAGGGAGATATCTATAGTGTCATAGATCTGATTGACTTCGATAAACCTGGCGGTCGCCGAGAACAGATTGATCCCGAAGACAATTGCTAGCAGAACCAGAATAGCAAACGCCACCCGCTGGATGATCACCCGGTCTGGCTCGCAGGTACGGGCCGGTCGATGAGCAACGCATTCAGGTACGATCCAGCAGGATATTGATCGACGCCAGGGCTAACCACAAGCAGGGCATTTGACCCGACGAACGACATCAACCTCGCCGAGAGTTGAGGACCGGTTGATCTGGCGACCAGCGATCCGTCAGCGGCAACGCTCACCGTTACCCGTTGATACTCTATGCGGTCGCCAGGCTGAATCGATTCTTCAATTCGCACTCGAACCTCAGGCAATCGCTCGGCATTCGACGACTGCAAGATCTGAAGAGCGGGGCGGACAAACAACTGAAACGAAACCAGGCAAGAAACCGGGTTGCCAGGCAAGCCAAAGAGCAGTTTCTCACCAAGAGTCGCGAAATTGAGCGGTTTACCCGGCTTCATAAACACCCGCCGAAAGTGAATCTCGGCCAGTTCACCAAGAAGCCCTTTGACCAGGTCACGGTCGCCCATTGATACGCCGCCGCTGGTGACCAGCACATCGGCCGCCGAGATCGCCTCAGTCATCGCAGAACGTAAGTCGCCGGCGCGATCCTGAACGTGCCGGTTCAGTACCACTTCCGCGCCAGCCTGCTTTGCGGCGACGGCGAGAGAAAACCGGTTTGAATCCCTGATCTGTCCTGGACCAGGCGTTTCGGTTGGCGCGACAAGTTCATCGCCGGTGGAGAGAATCGCAACTCTCGGGCGTCTGCCGACGCATACTTCAACGTTGCCGAGGCTGGCGAAAAGTCCGATCTCTGCCGGCCCGATCGTGCTGCCTGCTTTGACCAGCACGTCCCCGGCGCGCATATCCGAACCAACAGGCCGGATGTTTTCACCTGATTGAGAAGGCAACCGGTGAATCGACACACTGTTGCCCGTGGTGGATGTGTTTTCCACTGGAACGACGGCATCAGCGCCATCCGGCACCGGCGCGCCGGTCATAATACGGGTGACAACACCGGTTGCTACCTGCAGGTCAATTTCCGCGCCTGCGAAACCGTCGCCAATAATTGTACGATCAGGACTACGGTCAGCCGCCACAACGGCAAAACCGTCCATTGTTGAAGCGCGAAATGGAGGCAGGTCAACATCGGAGACCAGATCCATGGCTAGGATTCTGCCGGCTGATTCCTCGAATCGAACCTGCTCTGCTGGTAGTGGTCGAACGTGGCTGAGGACGATTGAACGGGCCTCGTCCGGGTGAATCATCCTGTCTAGTTGCGTTTCTGGCATTAATTTCCCTGCATTTAAAACTGGTACCTTGAGCCTCGGAATCATAACTCAAAGTTGACCTTATCTGGCACACTTAAGGATAATCTTGCAGCTTATCAGAGGTTTGATTTCCCTCTGAAAATGTCCGGTTTACTACCTACGGAACAACAGATGGCACAGGCATTCCAGACATCTGAACTAGATCTCTTTGAAGTGTCCGCACTGCACAAGCGATTGATGGACGTGCTTCGCAGGGAGTATCCCGATCTCGACCCAACTGAAATCGAGCGAGCATTCTGGTTTGCAGCTGAGGCGCATTCAAACGATCACCGCCGTTCTGGCGAACTATTCATAACACACCCGGTGGAAGTAGCCGTCATCCTCGCCAACATGCAGATGGGTGAAGAAACGCTCATCGCCGCGCTGCTGCACGATGTCGTTGAAGACACCGACATTGCAACCGAAGACATCGAAAGGGAATTCGGAGCCCAGGTCGCTGGGCTGGTAGAAAGTGTGACCAAACTCGGTCGCATTCCCTGGACCAGTGAGGACTCCGACGCTGATCGTGCCGCCCGGGAACAAACCAGGCAGGCGGAAAGCCTGCGAAAAATGTTCCTGGCTATGGTCGACGACGTCAGGGTAGTACTTATCAAACTGGCTGACCGGCTCCACAACATGCGAACGCTTGAACATATGCCTCCAGCCAAGCAACTGCGTAGCGCTCGCGAAACGATGGAGATCTATGCTCCGCTCGCGAACAGGCTTGGCATCTCCCAGCTGAAATCCGAGCTTGAGGATCTGGCATTTAAATACCTGCACCCGCGCGCCTATCAGCAGATCGAGATGTCGCTTGAGCGGCAGGAACACGATCGCCAGGAGATTCTGGACTCGTTTATTTCCGATCTCCTGACCAAATTCAGAGAGGTCAAACTCGACGTTACCCTGGAAGCCAGGGAGAAACACTACTACTCGATCTGGCGCAAGATGCAACGCAAAGAGGTAGATGTCAGTCAGATTTTTGATGTTCTGGGGGTGCGGGTCATTGTCACCACCCAACCGGACTGCTATGCCGCCCTGGGGATCATTCATGCCAACTGGCGGCCGGTGCCGGGTGAATTTGACGATTACATCGCAACTCCGAAAGAGAGCCTCTATCAGTCGATCCACACCGCAGTGCTCGGTCCAGGCGGTCTTCCGATCGAAATCCAGATCCGTACCAGAGAAATGCATGACATCGCTGAAAACGGTCTTGCAGCCCACTGGCGGTACAAAGAAAATGGCAAGATCGACCAGAACGCCGAGCGAAAGATCGAGTGGCTACGCAAACTGATGGACTGGCGGGATGAAATAGCCGATGCCCAGGAATGGGTAGAGTCTATGAAATCCGACGTCTTCCAGGAATTGATCTACGTCTTCACACCAGCCGGTGATGTCATCGAGCTGCCAGCCGGAGCGACACCAGTCGATTTCGCCTACCGCATTCATACTGAAGTTGGCCACCAGTGTGTCGGCGCAAAGGAAAATGACCGGCACGTCCCGCTCGATCACAAACTTTCAACCGGCAGCGTGGTCCGGATATTTACCTCAAACTCGAAAGTTGGTCCGAGCCGGGACTGGCTCATGCCAGCCAACGGGTACGTTGTCACCGCGTCAGCGCGGGAAAAGATTCGACAGTGGTTTCGCCGTCAAGCCAGGGACGAAAACATTGCCCAAGGCAGGGACATCATCGACCGTGAGCTCAAGCGTATAAATGTTGACGTCAAAATTGATGATCTGGCCAAGCAGTTTCCTTCGTATCAGAAAGTCAACGATTTTCTCGCCGCGGTTGGCTACGGGGCAATATCGCCACAACAACTGACCGCGCGGTTGGTCGAAGACCGGGAACCGGAGTTTTTACCAGTTCCTGAGGAAGGTCGCCAGCGCCCAACGGTTGCCAAAGGCATTCAGGTTATGGGAGTCGGTGATCTCTACACACGGATCGCCAACTGTTGTCGTCCAGTGTACGGTGACGAAATTACCGGTTACACGACTCGAGGTCGTGGGATTACGGTTCACCGCAAAGATTGTCCGAATATTCGCCATGTAGACGACGAAGCCCGTTTGGTCGAAGTGTCCTGGGGCGAACAGGTCGAAGAGTATTCCGTCACCATTCAGGGAGAAGCCTGGGACAGAGTCGGATTGCTCCGAGATATTACAACGATGATCGCCGATGAAAATGTCAACATGCAGTCGGTGCTGACTGACTCCCACGACGATCAGACCGTCACGATTCTTTTGACCATAAGTGTCACCGGTATCAAGCAGCTCAGCAAAGTGCTGCAAAAAATGGAAGCCATCCGCGACGTCTACGAGGTGCGGCGAGTGAACCCGCCTCCTAGAAATCGCTCGTTCAACGAAACGGCGAGCGGCAAGTCATAGAGCGGACTGTTTCCTGGTGACTGTCGTTTGTCTGGGTGAAGCCGTAGTCGATCTGATCTCGCCTGATCAATCCTCGATCGATTCAGCCGAAACACTCACGATCAACATTGGTGGCACACCGCTCAACGTTGCAATCGCATTAAAACGGCTGGGCGTCGATTCAACTTTTGCAGGCGCGCTATCGTCGGACAGTTTTGGAAACCGGATCCTTGAGACGCTGAAAAATGAAGAGGTTGGCTTCGTTCCGGAGAAACGGGTTCACCAGCAGACCCGCCTGGCGGTCATCAATCCAGCGGCTGAGGAGCCAGGCTTCAGGTTTTACGGCGACGATCCAGCCGATACCCAGCTCAAACCCGAACAGATATTGCCGGTGATCTCCAACAATACTCAGGCGTTGTACCTGAGCGTGATGATGTTTCACCATCCTCAGGCGGCTCGTACCCAGCGAGCAGCAATTGTCCGGGCAGTTGAGCAAGGCGTCCCGATCTATGCTGATCCCAATCCCCGGCCATCGATGTGGTCAGACACGACAGTCATGGCAGCCGCCGTGCGCCGGCTACTCAGCGCTTCTCGTCTGGCCAAACTGAGTCTCGACGATGCCCGCGCACTCGGGTGGTCAGCAGAACCAAACACCTTGATACTCCAATCCCTGACGGAATGGAACACAACTGTGATCGTGACCGACGGAGCGAATGGCAGCTGGGCGCAGATTGACGGCGAGATCATCCATGTGCCAGCTATCCAGGTTGAAGAACGGGATGCAACCGGGGCGGGAGACGCTTTTTTTGCTGCGCTGATTGCTGAGCATTTGCGGGAAGGCCGGATAACTTCCGATTCGATGGAGTTCGCATCTGTCGCTGGCGCGCTTGCAACGACAAAGCAAGGCGCTCAGGCAGGTCTTCCCAACAGAGTTGAAATTGAACGAAATCGACGATCTGACGGTTAAGGCTCGAAAACCTCTTCAACCTCCTCAACGAGTCCAAAGTTCTTTTCGATGCGTTCCCGGCGCGTCATTCGCCGGGTCACTCCTTCTTGCAACTCTCGCTCGGCGTCAAGCGCTGCCTGATCCCAGATGAGCTCTGCTCCAGCGATATGCACCACATCTCCGGGCACAATTCCGAAGTCAGTCAAGGCAGCCGAGATCCCGGACGACTCCAGAATCCGTTGAAATCGTTCGGCAGCTTCTTCTAGCGAAAAGTCCGTCATTCGGAGCGTTCGCTCGATTTTCACTCCGGTCACTTCAAAGTGATGCCGGGAGAGTCTTTCGGCGTTCCAGGTGTCTTCCGCATCTTCAAGGGTATACACCTTTTGATTGGCTGGTTTTGGCTCGGGTATCGGGATCGACTGCAGCTGCTTGCCAACCTCGATCATCAGTTCGGACACACCTTCACCGGTGGCTGCCGACACAGCCCAGACCGGACGGGCCTCGGCAGGCAATTCTTCAGTGATCAGATCCAGATATTCACGGGTCTCTGTGAGATCCAGTTTGTTGATCGCAACAAGACTGGGCTTTGCCGCCAGCTCAGGTGAATAGGCTTGAAGTTCATCCCGAATAGTCTGATAGTCGACTACCGGATCACGGCCTTCAAGCCCTCCAGAACCGTCGATCAGGTGAATCAGCATGCGGCAGCGCTCGACGTGCCGGAGGAAATCAAGCCCCAGCCCAACTCCTTCGGCCGCCCCATCTATCAAGCCAGGAATATCAGCCAGAACAAACGTCGGACCGCCTGCGCCACCAATTTCCACAAAGCCGAGGTTTGGTTGTAACGTCGTAAACGGGTAGTCCGCGATCTTTGGACGGGCAGCACTTACCGCAGCCAGCAGGGTGGATTTTCCGGCGTTGGGTAGACCGACTAATCCGACATCGGCAATCATTTTGAGTTCGAGCCGGAGCCAGGTCTCGATGCCGGGTTCGCCAAGTTCGGCGATGCGTGGCGCCTGGTTGATGGACGATTTGAATCTCGCATTCCCGAGACCGCCGACTCCGCCAGCGGCGATTAGCGCCTCCTCGCCCGGCTCGGTCAGATCACAGAGCAGTTCACCGGTCTCATCATCACTAATGACGGTGCCAGGAGGAACCCGAATCCGCAGATCCTCTCCGGAACGACCGCGCATGTTCTTCTTGCCGCCAGGGTGTCCATCTTCGGCGCGGAAATGGACGGTATGCCGAAACGGCATCAACGTTGATAGCTGGTCGTCGACGACAAACACAATGTCGCCGCCTTTGCCGCCATCTCCGCCGTCTGGTCCGCCAAAAGGGACGTACTTCTCCCGGAGAAAAGAGACAATGCCCCTGCCGCCATCACCGCTTTTTATGTATATTTTGGCACGATCTTGCAACATCAGATTCATACTCCGCGCTGGTCGGATTGCTATGCGCCAGCCATCAAGCATGCCATAGCGGATTCAGGAGAAATTGTCTGGATCAACTCATTAGAGCCATGGTTGACTTCTAGACGAGGTAGTCCCTCAGGACTTTGGATCGACTTGGATGACGAAGCTTCCGCAATGCCTTGGCCTCAATCTGGCGAATGCGCTCTCTGGTCACGTTAAACTCCTGACCAACTTCCTCAAGGGTTCTGGTTCTACCGTCCACAATGCCGAATCTCAGACGAAGCACCTGCTTTTCCCGTTCTGAGAGCGACTCAAGAACATCTTCAAGCTGCTCTTGCAGCATCTGCTGGGAAGCCGCGTCGGCAGGAGCAATCGCTTTGTCGTCCTCAAGAAAATCACCGAGATTTGAGTCGTCTTCTTCACCGATAGGCGTGTGGATCGAGATTGGTTCCTGTGAAATCTTCATGATCTCTCGGACTCGTTCAGCGGATAGCTCCATCTCCTCGGCAATCTCTTCAGATGTAGGTTCCCGGCCCAACTCCTGATGAAGCTGGCGGGAAACTCGCATCAACCGGTTGATCGTTTCGACCATGTGGACCGGAATGCGGATGGTTCGGGCCTGGTCGGCGATCGCCCGGGTAATTGCCTGCCGTATCCACCAGGTTGCGTAGGTTGAGAACTTGAACCCTTTATGATGCTGAAACTTCTCAACCGCCCGGATGAGACCGAGATTCCCTTCCTGGATAAGATCTGACATCGTCATCCCGCGTCCGACATACTTCTTGGCAACACTGACGACCAGTCGAAGATTTGCCTCAGTTAGATGTTCTCTGGCGTATTGCCCTTCTGCGATCATTCGATCTTGTTCACGTTTCAGGCCGTGTTGCCGTTTTTCAAGCAACGCTCGAAGATCATCTTTTGACATCCAGGCATCAATAAAA
The DNA here is from genome assembly GCA_964577155.1 of uncultured Thermomicrobiales bacterium. Classification (GTDB taxonomy): domain Bacteria; phylum Chloroflexota; class Chloroflexia; order Thermomicrobiales; family CFX8; genus CAZNYB01. Next base: position 51,325 of record CAZNYB010000004.1, read on the forward strand.
TCGATCTCAGACTGCACCTCAGCCGGCAACAAGTCAAACTCTATCCGTCGCTGGCGTAGTTCGTTTTCGAGCTGGGACAGATCCACTTCCAGCAGCGCGGCCGCAGATTCGAATGCGCCGTCCGGAAGGGAAGTAACCGGAAGCACTATTGCCAGCGCTGCCGATTTCGTTTCGGGCAGATTACCTGGGTTGATACAGGCGCTGACCGCTTCGACAAAGCGCCAGTTATCCCGAAACGTCTGATAAATTCGCTCAACAACATCGACTGAACTCGGGCTTTCGCCTGTTTCTTCAAATAGCTGTACTCGGGTCTGGAGGAGGCACTCTCGCCGTTCCATCTGTTTCGCCAGGAGCACTTCCTCCTGAGCAGACAGCAACGAGACCCTTCCAATCTCGCGGAGATACATTCTGACAGGATCATCGATGCTCACCGAAGCCAGATCATCGTCCGCCGAGACAGATTTTGCCGTGGTGCTTGTACGCAATGATGATGGTGTGTCGATATCTGTTACCAGTTCAGAAGCATCTTCGTCTTCATCCAGCTCTTCAGCTATCAGAATGCCCTCGGCTGCGAGCCGGGCCTCGACGGCATCGAACGTGGCTGCATCCTGTTCAGGCGTAATGATCATGAGCAATTCATCAACTGAAAGCGTCCCGCGCTGTATCGCAAACTCGCAAATTTGATTCGCCAGCGCTAGATTCGGTCCTGAGGAATCGTCATTCTCCAACGCCGCGGCAGTAAGTACCGGTGGCTGGAATCCTGTTGAAATTTGCGTTGAATTATCGAAGCGTTCTGCCACGTATTGTGCTTTCTGTACGCCCTGGCTCTATGAGCGGACTTCGATTTCGAACGGTTAACCAGGTACTACTGCCAGAACCTCAACATTGAGCGAAGGTATGTTGAGTCCTTACGTCGAGCTCAAATATCTCGAACCAGCAGGTCGTTCAGCGTCTCTCTCCTTTGGACGAGCCTGTACTCCCCATCTGCTGCAAATACGACTGGCGGGCGCAACGCCATATTATAGTTGCTTGCCATCGGCAGACAGTATGCGCCTGATGCTGGGATCGCCAACAGATCTCCCCTTTGAAACTGTGGAAGGTCGATCTGATCAATCAGCACATCGCCGGACTCACAGTACTTGCCGGCGATCGTGACGGGAATCGTAGGTTCAACTGATGGGCGAGCGACTAACTCCGCAGAGTATACCGCACCGTAAAGAGCGGGGCGTATATTGTCAGCCATGCCGCCATCAACAGAGACATACGTCCGGATGCCTGCTATCGCCTTCGTAGCGCCTAACGTATAAACCGCGATACCAGCCTGACCAACGATGGAACGGCCTGGCTCAAGTGTTACTGTCAAATCCTGGAAGTCGTACCGATCCGCCGCTTGATTGCATGCTGATCCAATCCTCGCCACTAACGTTTCAAGATCTGGCTTCTGATCTGAAGCGTGCTGCTGAATGGCAAAGCCACCTCCTGGTGAAAGCTCTACCGGCACGACACCGTAACGATCTCGCATGTCGCTCGCGAACGAAAACAGCGTGTCGACGGATTCGAGAAATGGCTCAACTTCGAATATCTGAGAGCCAATATGTGAGTGATAGCCATCGAGCTGGACAGCAGCAATCGAGAGGATCTTGCCGACGGCGCGTTCAGCGTCTCCAGTCTGAGTGGAAAGTCCGAACTTCGAGTCTATGATGCCTGTTTTCCGGTAGTCGTGCGTGTGGACATCGATGCCAGGATTAACTCGCAGCAAAACATGGACAACCGTGGTGTGACTCGACAGCAGTTCGGCCAGCAGTTCGATTTCGTCGAAGTTGTCAACGACGATGTGCTTGATTCCCGCGTCGATAGCCAGCGCGATCTCTTCCCTGGACTTGTTGTTGCCATGCAGGGAGATGCGTTCGGCTGGAAACCCGCTTGCCAGCGCGACATGTAGTTCACCGGCTGAGACGACGTCCAGTGACAATCCTTCTTGAGCAAGTATCCGGAGGAGCGCTGTCGACAACCATGCTTTTCCCGCGTAGGCGATCTCACCGTACCGGTATGCTTGCCGAAACTGCTCTCGAAAAAGCCTGCACCTGGACCGGATCATCTCCTCATCGTAGATGTACAGTGGTGTCCCAAACTCCCGCGCAATTTCTTCGATCGATACACCGCCAACTTCGAGTTGGCCATTCGTATTCCGTCGTGTGTTTTCCGACCAGACCATATCGTGTTCCTCCGTTGTTCCAAACGTGTTCTATTCGCGTGAAATTTCATGCGGTTTTGCCTACGCCACTGCGATCGGTCGAATACGGCATCATGTATCCTTTCGCCTGAACTTGAGCTCGTATCGAAACTGGCATGTTTTCATGGCGAAAACCATTCTAACTGTTTCCGAAGCGGGACAACGCTTTGGAACTGAACTCATTTTTTCAGGCATCTCATTTGTCGTGACAGAAAAGGAACGAGTAGCCCTGGTTGGCCCCAATGGCTCGGGCAAATCCTCGCTGCTTCGCATTCTTGTTGGCGACCACCACCCGGCCGAGGGCACAGTTTCATACCTTGCCGGGACCCGAGTCGCCTACCAGGCCCAGGAAGCCTCCTTCAGCTCCGACCGGACGATGTATGAAGAAGCGCTGGAATCCTTTCAGGAAGTCAGGGAAATCGGCGAACAGATGACCGTCGTCGAGCAGCAAATGAGCAATGCAGAGGGCGACGAACTGGATAATCTGATCGAGTCGTACAGCGAACTGTCCACGGAATTTGAAGCCAGGCACGGGTATGAGATCGAACATCGAACTCAGCAGGTGTTGAGTGGACTCGGATTCCCGGAGAGTATGTTTGACGAACCAGTCAAACAACTCTCAGGAGGCCAGAAAACTCGCGTGTCGCTCGCTAAGACGCTTCTCTCAGATCCCGATCTGCTCTTGCTCGATGAGCCGACTAACCACCTTGATCTGGAGGCGATCGAATGGCTCGAGTCCTTCCTGCAAAGTTGGAACAGGGCGTTTATCGTGGTCAGCCACGACCGCTACTTTCTCGACAAGGTGACCACTCGAACGCTGGAAATGACCGAACACCATATCGAGGACTATCCTGCAGGTTACGTCAAGTATCTGAAACTTCGAGAAGAGCGTCGTATCCGACGTCAGAAAGAATATGACGAGCAGCAGGAATTTATCGAACGGACCGAAGAGTACATCCGAAAATATAAAGCCGGTCAGCGGTCGCGCGAAGCCCGTGGCCGGGAGACCAGACTCGCCAGACTCGAGCGATTAACCCCTCCGCCATCCGAGCAGCGTTTGAACCTGAACATCAGAGCCTACCGTCGAACCGGAGGGATCGTCCTTCGCACCGAACCACTCACGATTGGCTATGCGACGTCTGAAAATGGTTCTGGCCGGACGGTGCTGTGCGAAACTGATGAGCTTCTCATCGAACGGGGCGATCGCGTCGCACTCATTGGCCCGAATGGAAGCGGGAAAACGACAGCCTTGCGGGCGATCGTCGGCGAAATTCCAACGCTAAAAGGTACCGTCGAATATGGCACAAACGTGAAGCTAGCCTACTACGCCCAGGGACATGAAGGTCTCGATGAAGATCGCACTGTTCTTAACACGATACTGCACGATCAGCCAATTGGTGAAGAGGCAGCCAGGACACTGCTAGGGAGTTTTCTCTTCTCGGACGATGATGTCTTTAAATCTGTTTCCGCACTGTCAGGCGGCGAACGAAGCCGGCTTGCCCTCGCCAGGCTAACCCTGGCAAATGCGAACTTCCTGATCCTCGATGAACCGACCAACCACCTGGATATTCTGGCACGAGAGACGCTTGAAGATTCTCTGGCGGTCTATGGCGGCACTATTCTTTTTGTCTCCCATGACAGATTTTTCATCAATAAGCTGGCATCGAAAGTTTGGTCCATCGAAAACCAGGAGATCAAGACCTATATTGGCAACTACGATGACATGTTGCGTCGGCGGGCTGGCAGCCCGGCTACTGAACCAACTATCGCAGAACCGGTTGCTGCCGGGAGATCATCAAATGCGGTTCAAACGAGAAACAACGCTGATCGCCGGGACCGTAGCCTGGACAGGCAAATTCGGGATGCCCAACGCCAGTTACATCAGGTTGAGCAGTCAGTGAGCAAGCTGGAAGCCAGGCTGAACGAACTGAATGATGAACTCTCCCGCGCTTCCGCCACCCAGGATATCGAAGCGATCAGTATGACTGGCATCGCCATCGACGAAGCACAGACCGAGCTGGAACAAGCCTACGATGAGTGGAGCGCGGCAGGCGCGCGACTCGACGAGCTCGAAAGTCAGGCGGTCTATTCCGATGGCGGCTAGCTCTTTACGGCGCCGGAAACATGTCGTCGGCTTGACGGGCAATATCGCCACCGGAAAGACAACAGTCCTCAATCTTCTCGTTGAATTGGGAGCGGAAGGCATCGATGCAGATTCTCTCGTTCACCAGATGATGGGTCCTGGATCGCCGTTCGCCAATCAACTTGCAGAGCAATTCGGAGTACAGGTGGTTCGAGCAGATCAGAGCATCGATCGGAAGCAACTCGGACAAATCGTGTTCTCTGATCCAGCTGCCCTGGCTCATCTCGAAGAGATCATCCACCCGCCAGTCGTCGCGGCGATGAAACAGGCTCCTAACACGCCTGGGCCAGATGTGCTGGTGCTCGACGCGATCAAACTGATTGAGGCCGGCATCGCCGAAGTGTGTGATGAGATCTGGGTTACCGACGCATCAGAGGAAACCAGAATGCGGCGGGTGATGGAACGCAACAATGTCAACGAAGTCGAAGCCAGGAGGCGGGTGGATGCCCAACCTCCGCAATCCGAGAAGGTTGCGGTCGCGGATGTCGTCATTGAAAATAATGGCTCTCTTCAGGCTACCCGGGAACAAGTCCTCGAACAGTGGACCAGGCTTACTTCAGGCGACTGAATGAACGAGTGAATCGATTCGGGTTTGTTTCAGGAGGGTTTGCTGAACCTTCCAAACCCTCATGCTTTCTCCACCAACAACATTCACACATACGATCCTACACATACGATCCGGAGGAGCTTGTTTCTCTCTTTCAGTCGCTCGCTGCTCTTTGTTAGACTTGTGCGGCTCATTTTGATTTGCTTCCCGCGATTCGGAACGAAGATGATCGAAGAAAACACAACGGTAGTCCTTCAGGATTTAGGCGAGCGACTGGACAGAATCGGGGTGCGTCTTTGACCTGCCTGCCAAGCAGCAGAGAATTGAAGAGCTTGAACAGCTAACGACGGATCCTGATTTCTGGACCAACAACGACCAGGCGCGTAAAGTGATGCGCCGCATTAATACATTGCAGACGCAAATTGACGGCTGGGAATCGCTGCGATCACAGATTATGGATCTCAGCGAGTTGTACGTGCTCGCCGAAGAAGAAGAGCCAGAGCTTGCTCTTGAAATAAGCAATCAGATTAGCGAGCAGGTTCATAGCGTCGAGAAGATGGAGTTGGAACTCCTGCTCGATGGTCCCTATGATGAAGACGACTGCATGCTCGCGATCCATGCCGGGACCGGTGGAGTCGACGCACAGGACTGGGCTGAGATGCTGCTGCGAATGTATACCCGCTGGAGCGAGCGGCGCAATTTCGAGGTCTCCTTGTTAGACGTCACCGAAGGAGATGAAGCCGGAATAAAGAGCGCCACCCTGGAGCTTCGTGGACCCTATGCGTTTGGGTATGCCAGCGCGGAAGCCGGGACCCATCGTCTTGTCCGGCTCTCGCCATTCGACTCGAACAACCGTCGACACACTTCATTTGCGCTGGTCGAAGTGCTGCCGGTCGTTGATGAGGACATTGACATCGAAATCCGGGAAGAGGATATTCGGGTTGACACCTACCGCGCTTCAGGGGCAGGCGGGCAGCACGTCAACAAAACCAGCTCGGCCGTGAGAATCACCCACCTGCCAACAGGTATTGTGGCGACCTGCCAGAATGAACGATCGCAACTGCAGAACCGCGCAACCGCTATGAAAATCCTCCGCTCGAGGCTCGTCGAACTCAAACTGCGAGAACGAGAAGCAGAACAGGCGGCGATCAAAGGGAAGCCGGTCATCGAAGGATGGGGCAATCGCATCCGTTCATACGTCTTGCAGCCCTACACGATGGTAACCGATCACCGAACCGGGTATTCCACGGGAAATGTCCAGGCTATTCTCGATGGAGATTTGGACCAGTTGATCGATGCCTACCTGCACCAGCAAATGGAAGAGAATCAGAGAATCACTCAAGTTGAGTAGATTTCGGTTGCTGGCTGCCGCCTTGATCGTGCTGACAGCCGTATGGTCGATTACCCTCAGCCCGGCTGCTGTTGCGCAGACGGAACAGATCGAAATCCAATCTTTGAACGCACGGTATGAGTTTCCTACCAGCGTTACGTATTCCGTCTCAGCAACCGCGCCAGCCGACATCATCATTGCTGAACTCTACTGGCACGCAACCGAAGATCCGGCATTGACCCTGGAACAGCCCGAGTTCGAGCCTTCGACAGAGATATCCATCCAGCATTCGGTGGACATGCTGGTGAACTATCTCCCGCCAGGCGCCGAACTCTCATATCAGTGGCGTTTCGAGGATCGAAACGGCAATTCAGCTTCGTCGCCCGAACAAACATTGCGATACTCCGATCTCAGGTTTGACTGGCGACAGGTTTCGAGTGGTCCGATCACCGTCTGGTGGTACCGCGGCGACGAATCCTTTGGCAATGACATCCTGAATCGGGCAGGTTTATCACTCGCTGATCTCAGCGATCAGTTTGACATTTTCCTGAACACTCCAGTCAACATCGTGGTGTATGGAAACGACAGTGACTTCTCAAGCGCAATGCCGCCAAACAGCGCCGACTGGATAGGCGGGGTCGCTTACAGCAACCTCAATCTCATCGTCGCCCAAATCTCGCCTGGATCGGGAAGTGCTGGCGAAATTGACCGGTTGATTTCCCACGAAATGAGCCACCTTGCGGTCCACCAGGCCACGGAAAACAGCTTCAACTCTCCGCCAAACTGGCTTGATGAAGGACTGGCTACCTACAACCAGGCATTTCCAGACGAACGGTTTACGCGAGCCCTTGATGACGCCATCGAGGATGGAACGTTGATTCCAGTCCGCGCATTGAACTCCGCATTCCCGCTGGATGACCGGCAAGCACTTCTCTCGTACGCGGAGAGCTGGTCGCTGATTCAATACCTCGTCGACGTCTACGGCGATCAGGCAGTCGCCGATCTGGTCGCGGTGTTCAAACAAGAAGTCAGTTACGAGGACGCGCTGATGTACGCCCTCAACCTCACCTACGAGGAGTTGGACGCGGGCTGGAAAGCCTGGCTCGGCTACCAGGGAGATAACCCGGACGCTGCACCACAACCAGCTTTTCAAAACGACGACGACGGTGTCGCGCCAGCGATCTGGATTGCCGCGGGTATATTTGGGCTGTTGGCCTGTTTTCTAGTGCTCTCTGGCACGCTCATCGCTGGTTTCTGGGCGATCCGTAGACGTTCGGAGCTGACCTGACCCGGAGATTCGAAGACTACCCGCCGTTAGCCTACCGATTATCGAGAACTACTGAGATCTATAGTTGACACAACTCATATCAATTGATATGATTTAGTGTGTTTATTTAGCACTCTCACTCGGAGAGTGCTAAAATGACGAGATTGATTATGAACGAACACTATCTGACTGAACGACAACAGAAAATATTGCGATTTCTTATCGAAGAATATGTTGATGCCAGCCGCGCCGTTGGGTCGAGGACGCTTGCTGAAAATTATCCGCTCAACGTCTCATCGGCAACGGTCCGCAACGAAATGTCGTCACTCGAAAAACTGGGCTATATCGAACACCCGCACACTTCGTCAGGCAGCATCCCAACCGACCATGCCTATCGCTTCTATGTCGAGCAATTTACCAGCGGAAAGCGGCTGCCATCGAGCGACCAGATGATGATCCGGCATCAATTCAGGCAGGTTGAAAGTCAGCTGGAGAGCTGGCTTCAGCTCGCTGCTTCGGTGCTGGCCGAGATCTCTGGCAACCTGTCGCTGGTGACGTCACCGAGGAATCGGGTCTCGAAGCTACGGCATTTTGAGCTGCTCTCATTGCAGGATCGCATCGCCCTGTTGATTCTCGTCACACAGGACAGTTCAGTCACTCAGGCGATGATTCACCTGGATGAACCGATCCAGCAATCCGTGCTGAGCGAAAGCGCTGGCCGGTTGAATGAACTGCTGGTTGGAAAGACCGCGACCGAAATTCTCGCTGAAAGCAAAAAACTCAAGGGATTCGATCAGCTGGTAAGCCAGCACCTCGTCACCACCCTTGAAGCCAACGAATCTGGTGAACGAACAGAAGTACGACACGAAGGCATGGAGTACATTGTTCGTCAACCTGAATTCTCTTCGGGCAGCAATGAACTTGCCCAGATATTTGGACTGACACGCGGCGGCGCTCTCCTTTCCATGCTGTTGCCGCAACTGTCGGACCAACAGGGAGTTCAGATATTTATCGGTGAAGAGAACGACGCCGTCATGCTTCATCCATTTGGTATTGTCGTAGCCTCTTACGGGGTACAGGAGGAAGTAACCGGGCTACTCGGAATTGTAGGCCCGCGCAGAATGGAATATGAGCGATCGATTTCATCGGTCAGTTACATGGCAACGCTCATGAGTGACCTGATGAGCGATCTGTATTACAGGGAATAGACAGGAGAGGCGGGAATAACTGGCAAATGAACAACGAACAGGAAATAGATATCAAAGTAGATGCCACAGGATCGAATGACAACGGTCTGGAAGATTCAGATGTGGATGGTTTTGCTGAAGAAATCGAAGCTATCGACTCATTCGCTGAGATCGAGCGATTGCAGGTAGAAGTAGCAGAGCAACAGGATAAGTACCAGCGCGCCGTTGCCGACCTGGCCAACTACCGGCGCAGGAAAGAGCTTGAGTCCAGTCGGCTGATTCAACAGGCCAGGGACAATGTCCTGTCAAAATTTTTGCCGGTGGTCGACGATTTTGAAAGGGCTATCCAAACATCAGAAACCGATCACTCGAACGAAGATTGGGTCGAAGGATTTCGCCTGATTGAAAAGAAACTCTGGAGTGTGTTTGAAGCAGAGGGAGTGCGGCCTATGACAAGTGTCGGACAACTTTTCGACCCGAAACTTCACGACGCCGTCATGGTCGATAGCGATTCTGCCGATCCCGATACGGTCGTCGAGGAATTTCAACGAGGCTATTTTATAGGCGACCGTGTACTGCGACCGGCAGTGGTGAAAGTTGGCTCAAACACGGCTCAAGAAGTAAACAAAGATAATGAGTAATCTGACTGAAAAGCACCTGGTAATGGTAGATGCAAGGATCGTTTTCCAGCATGGAGCTGGAAAAAGGAACGGAAGAAGAAAGGACCATATTCATGGCCAAAACAATTGGAATTGACTTAGGAACGACAAACTCTGTTGTCGCTGTCATTGAAGCTGGAGAACCGACCGTCATCCCGAACGCGGAAGGCGAACGAACAACCCCGTCCGTAGTTGCCATCTCTTCCAGCGGCGAGAGACTGGTCGGACGACTTGCCAAACGGCAGGCGGTAACCAACCCGCACAATACCGTATTCTCGGTCAAACGATTTATCGGTCGCCGGTTTGATGATCCTGAAGTTCAGAAGGATCTGGAACTCGTGCCCTACGAAGTGCGCGAAGGCCAGCATGGCGGAATCGAGATCAAGCTTGAAGACCGCTGGGTAACTGCGCCGGAAATTTCGGCGATGATCCTCCAGAAACTCAAAACTGACGCCGAAACCTATCTTGGCGAGAAGGTCACAGAGGCGGTCATCACCGTACCGGCTTACTTCGATGACAGCCAGCGCCAGGCGACCAAAGACGCCGGAAAAATTGCCGGTCTCGAAGTGTCGCGCATCATCAACGAGCCGACTGCGTCCGCACTAGCCTACGGACTGGACAAAAAAGAAGATGAGCAAATCGCGGTCTATGACCTTGGCGGTGGCACCTACGATATATCAATCATGGATCTGTCAGAGGGCGTCTTCCAGGTCATGTCGACAAACGGCGACACCCACCTCGGCGGTGACGATTTCGATCAACGTATCATCGACTGGCTAGCCGATGAGTTCAAAAAGAATGAAGGTATTGACCTTCGCAAAGACCCGATGGCACTTCAAAGACTTAAGGATGAGGCGGAGAAAGCCAAGATTGAACTCTCCAGCGCCCAGCGCACCGAGATCAATCTACCATTTATCACCGCCGATCAGTCTGGCCCGAAGCACCTCAATATCTCGTTGAGCCGCTCGAAGCTCGAGCAACTCGTCGACGACCTGATCGACCGCACCAAACCGCCAATGGAGGCCGCGCTCAAGGATGCCGACCTGCAAACCTCTGACATCGATGAAGTGTTGCTGGTCGGTGGTCAGACGCGAATGCCAGCCGTTCAGCAGCTGGTACAGGGCTTTTTCGGAGCGGAACCGCACCGAGGTATCAATCCTGACGAAGTAGTGGCTGTTGGCGCGGCGATCCAGGCTGGTGTGCTCGGCGGTGAGGTGACCGACGTTCTGCTTCTGGATGTCACACCGCTTACCCTGTCGATCGAGACGCTTGGCGGCGTCGCGACACCACTTATCGAACGCAATACGACTATCCCGACCAAGAAGAGCCAGACCTTTACCACTGCGGCGGACAACCAGTCGCAGGTTGAGATTCATGTCACCCAGGGCGAGCGTCCGATGTCGACTGACAACAAGACGCTGGCAAGGTTTATTCTGGATGGCATCCCGCCCGCGCCTCGTGGTATTCCAAAGGTCGACGTGACGTTCGATATCGACGCAAACGGTATTCTGCATGTGACAGCGCGAGACGAAGCCACGAACCGTGAGCAAAAGGTCACGATCACCGCTTCCAGCGGTCTGACCGATGCGGAGATCGAGAACATGGTTGGTGAAGCGGAAGCGCACGCTCAGGAGGATCAGGCGCGACGTGAGGCAATTGAGCTGCGCAATCAGGCGGACTCGATGGCCTATCAGGGAGAGAAAACGATCGCCGACTATGGTGAGCAAATACCTTCCGATGTCAAGTTGAACCTTGAAACGAAGATCGCCGAAGTCCGTGATATTCTTGACAACGATCCGGAAAACATCGAACGGCTGAGAACCTCCTACCAGGAACTCACCGATACGTTGTCACAGGCTGGCGCGGCGATGTATCAGAGCGCCGAAGCAGCTGGTGAAGCATCCCAGACTCCTGGTCCGAATGGTTCAACTGATGAAACGACCTCAGATGATACCGACGAGACGACCGTTGAAGGCGAATTCCGGGAAGTTCCGAACTAACAGCGTCGAATTCTGGCAGTCGTCGCCTCAAGAAGAGAACTTAAATCAAAGGGCTTCCCAAATGGGAAGCCCTTTGTCGTTGTACACGATAATTTCATGTAATAACTTCGAGATTATCAACTGGTACGATCCTTGATTCCCCGGATGGAGTTGTGACAAGCGCCGACATAGTTACCCTGCCGTCGGTCCTCGTGCGAGCAAACATGTCAGTGGCGGTGGTGCCGATGGCTCCAATATGCGATGGGTCATTCACTCTCACCGTGCGGTCAACATCAATCGCGTCGGATTTTCGCTTCGTCGCATGGTTGCCGCTCCTGGTTACGTATATTTCTGGTCGAGACAACCTGTCATCCAATTCTGTAGCGGCATTGATTGATAGACAATCCCCTTCGTGCCGCTTGAGTGACTCAAACAGCGGCGCTGCCATTGGTTGGCGACCAAAGCCTTCTGTCACTACAACGACAAATGGCGTCGTAAAGCTGGAAGATGAAAAGTGGTGGTGCGATGACCACACAGATTGCCAGAATTCGCTTGCAGGAACTGGCTCAGATAACTCGGCCGGAGTAACAAACCTGCGTATGTCTGTTTCGGCAATGCTTCCAACTATCACACCTGCCACCTCCGCGGCAGCAAGTGCTTGAAGTGCGGCGACTCCGAGCGTCATCCCAGCGAGCACGATTTTGCCAGACCAATCCGTTTCAACAAGGTCGGAGGTAAATTCTCTGTCGTGCCGGTCGGCGCCGGCAACCAGCTCGCCGATTGCCTCGCCGCCGAATCCAACAATTCCGTAGTACCGGTCGCCACTTGCTTTAAGAATCGCCCCTCTGCTGTCAAAAACCTGCTGAACAGTTCCATAGACAAGCGAACGGAGCGCCTGGAATCCTACCGAACTGGAAAGTGTGACCGTGCCGTTGGAATCGTCAACGTTGACCAGGACACCATCCACCGGCGCTCTCACCGTCACCGTCCGGAGTCCTCGACGAACCCGAGCAATGACACTTCCTTGAACGACAGATGCGCCGATTGATTTCGACAGGTATTTCTTGAGATTCCCATGTTCAACTGCGAGTTCATTTGCGACGTATATCTTGACTGGCTCTTCTACGTTTTCAGACCGGCCGATGATCGATTCCGGAGCTACCGTGTCACCAACAACGACATCAATTTCACCGTCCCGGTCCAGAAATCGATGCAACAAGAATGAACCATCATGCACAATGACCGGCTCAAGCGTTGGGAAGCTGTGCACCCAAGAACTCCTTGCTTCAACGTAGTCTTCAGCGGATCAGCATCAGGAGGCAACCGGCTTCAATATCTGATGTCGAGGCTCTTGAACCAGGACGCCACTACATCCCGCCGGTTTAGCGAATTGTCACTCTGCCTCAACCTCGCGCATCGCGCATCAATGACTACGTCAATTAGATTCTGCTGGAGCGGTCGAGTAGAGCCGAATTCGACCTTCTCGCCAGGCGAACTGCCGCCAATTGAGTAGCCGCTCTCACAAACGAGTGTCATCGACTGGATGTTGGCATTGTCGGTCGGCACCCGGTACATGCTGCCAGATAGAACTGAAAACTGACAGAATTCCCCATTGTCATAGCTGACGCTGCCACGTATCGCAAGCTCCCCAACTTCTCCCAGTCCGTCGACGATAACCACACTCATAGTATTGAGAAACAGGTCATTCTCTACTGCGTCGGCTGCCAGCGAAGGATTCAGCTCGCCGATGGCTCCAGCGCTACCGGCAATGTCGTCAGCATCCAGAACCACCTCGACCAGACCACTGGCTGGTTTTGGCTCGAATGCGTCGAGGAGGCTCAGCACACCGAGCATCGGCTGATCCCAGGCTGAAAACGTTACGCCTCCTACGATCAAAGCAGTCTGTGATTTCTGCTCCGAGGGACAGTCGGACCAGACAGCGCGAATCGTTTCAGTGGCCAGAACGCTCTCGATCACTTGATCTCGCGGCAACGTAGCCATCATTGCAGGTCGGAGCGCGCGATTGAGGATCCAGTGACGAAGGTCTTCGAGTGTGTAGTCGAAAGGCAGACTATGCTGAATCCGATTCAAATCAAGGTCGAGAATAGATGTAGCGTTTCGACGCAGATCGTATTCTGGTCGCACTGTCATCCATCCATCACGCTGCCTTGCCTGGTGCACGGACATGCCATCCGAAATGTCGGCAAGAACGACTACCTGCTTCCTCCGCCGGGCAATGAATCGGGTAACAAGATCTCTGGCACGGCCCCGGCTCACATACTGCTGTGCTGAACTGGACGCGCCAAGATCGAAACTTTTGAGACGTTGTTCGTAGACACCTTGTAGCTCAATCTCAACTGCTCCGGTAACTTCAGCTGGCTCATACAAATTTGGATCAAGTCCGATCAAATTTGCGTCTTCTCCGAGAAGTTGAAGCGCGTGTTGCTGCAGCTGTTCCGACGCCAGAATAACAACTTGAGGCGCTAGGGATCCACGCATCAAGTCCCCAATAACGCCGATGGCGATCGTCCATTCAGATTGCGTTCTATTTCCAGCGAGTAGCACAATAACATCTGGGTCAAAGCTCAATAGCTCCCCTTCGAGCAGTGTTCCGGACAAGATTGAATCATCAGTTCGAATTGAACCGTCCAGTAGCCTGACGATCGTTGTTGTCGTCCGGGCGACTGATAGGAGAGATGTTGTGAGCCAATGGGCTCCGGTTGGAATTATTGAAAGTCGTGTCGGACGCACCGGAATGCCGGTCAGACTTACATTATCGATACCATGGAACCCGTCTGACGGACTCAGTATGCGGTTTTCTGCAAGTAAAAAGCGTCCAGTTTCTGCTTCCAGTTTCTGTATGACCGTCCGCACCGCCAGCGAAACATCGCTGACAGGCGGATTCATCGTCGAGGTTGTCACTGCGCCGGTGATAAATCGTCCATGCCCCTCCACCGTATCAAACATCGTAGCCCTAACGGCATGCCGGTCAATATCCAGAATCAGACCGCTATCGAGCGTCCTCTCGGACGGCAATCGGGTTTCCGGTGGAAGATTCTCCGCCACATCTATCACCTCCGTTTTGTCAGTTGAAGCCAGGAGACCTCCCAAGTTCCATCGGCCAGAATCACCTGTACATGTCGAATGGTGATAGCAGTACGCCTAAACAACGAACTGAGTCACAAGAAGCGCAAGAATGATCGTTACCAGGATCAACGCCATTGCGCCAATGAGTCGAGTCCGCCGGCCGGTTTCCACATTCACACGTTCAGCGCCGATTAAATCATTGGGACTGAGCCGCTTCTGATTGGATGGCCGGGTTGCGACTACTTTCTCCAACGATACGATCTCAGGATCAGCCAACTCTTCGACCGGAGGTTGTACGACGAGAGGTGAAGACTGGTCCACTATTCCAGCGAAAGTGGAACCACCATCGCTCAACTGGGCTGACTGGATGGGATGCACCCAGGCAGGAGCAATCAGTGGCACTGCACGATCGTCCTGAACATGCCAATCGACTTTGACATGTGCTGATCCCGATACCGCAGCCAGACCCGTGGGACCTACCGGCCGCAGCCATTCGGGCAAGCTGTCATCATTCGTCCATGCCGAAAGACCTGAATCGTCCGTCGCTTCAATCATCGGTTGCTGGGTGACAGATCGAGATCTCGGCATGCTCAGCCACTCAGGTAGTGTATGAGCAAGCTCACTATCGGATTCAGCGTGACCAGACAACGTTCTGGACGATGTTTCAGAATCTACCCCGCCGCAATTCTCAACCTGTTCCGAGTCCTCGGTAAAAAGATCGGTTTTCCCCAACGTATCGGCAAAATCCTGAAGCCAGGCTGGCATATCAGATAATTGTAAGTCGGGACGGTCGTCCCGAACGAAACTTGGGCCTGGGTCAAACAGGTCTACCGGATCAGGATTCTCTTCATCAACTGGAGCCGAATTTGTGGGTCGATCGCTTGTCTCGGAATCTGTCGTACTTCGATCTTCATTGGTCCACGACATCTACAATCTCCGCCTGCCACCTCATGAGAATGATTTTGGGTACCCGTCCGCGCATCATGAAATGCGCTACGATAGCTGGACTATAACATAGCGCTTTTCGCACGCCTGTAACCTGCCGGTGAGTAAGAAATCGCTGGCTCGTGTCAGGTGGTCCGTCGCATCAGTTCATCGGTGTCAAGCCAGATTGTCACCGGTCCATCATTGATGAGTTCTACTGCCATTTCAGCGCCAAAGCGACCTGATTCAACATGCAAACCAAGTTGTCGAAATCCGTTTATCATGTCCTCAATAGCTGTTTTCGCCATTTCTGGCGTTGCTGCGTGAATAAACGAAGGCCGGCGGCCTTTTCTAACATCTCCGAATAACGTGAACTGAGATACGACAAGCAAATCCTGGCCGACATCAATCAGCGAACGATTCATTTTCCCTGCATCGTCGTGAAAAATCCTGAGATTTGCTATTTTTCCTACCAGGTACTCGATCTCCGCTGTACTGTCTGAATCTGTTACACCGACGAGTAACAGCAACCCGGGTCCGATCGAACCGATAGGTTCGTCATCTACCCGAACGCTCGCACTCTTGACACGCTGAAGAACAACCCTCACTGTATTTCCTCGATGATTGCGGCAGCGATGCAGGCGATACCCTCGCCCCGACCAACTGGTCCGAGCAGTTCGTTGGTGGTTGCCTTCACACTGATCTGAGCAACATCCAGTTCGAGTGAGCTTGCGATCGATTGCCTCATTTCCTGGCGTGCCGGTCCAATCTTTGGCCGCTCAGCTATGAGTGTCAGGTCGATGTTTGTGATTTGAAACCTCGTGCCGAGCATGTCCCGCACTGTGATTAAAATGACCTGGCTGTCAACATTGCTCCATTTCGGGTCGCCTGGTGGAAAATGATCCCCTATATCGCCGAGAGCCGCTGCTCCAAGTAAAGCATCGGCAATCGCATGAAAGACGACATCCGCATCCGAGTGACCGTCCAGCCCTGGTTCACCGGGAAACAGGATGCCACCCAAAACCAGCGGATTGTCGCCGCCGAATCGGTGAATATCGTAGCCAATTCCGATCCGAGTCATGTGTGCTGCAACCGGCGAGACAGGATTGCCTCTGCCCGTTCGATGTCTTCGGGCCAGGTGATTTTCAAATTGTCAGGATCTCCGGGCACCGTGACGACCGGATATCCGGCTTCCGTGAGCGAAGCTGCCTCATCCGTTGCTTCTCTACTGTCCGCCAGGGCTGATTCAAACCAGGCTCTTCGTGCGATCTGAGGCGTTTGGGCTGCCCGGAGCGATCCCCGCTCTAGCGTTTGCACAATCAACTGTTCTTCATTAACAACATGTATCGTGTCGCTAACCGGCGTCGCTGGCACAGATGCCCCATGGCTGGCAGCGCAAGCGAGCAGCTCGTCGAGCAGATTTCCGCTCAGCAACGGTCTGGCGGCATCATGAATTGCAACAAACTCACAATCTGCCCGTATCGCAGCTAAACCGGCCAACACGGATTTCCGGCGGGTTTCACCACCAGGAACGACACTGATGTGACTGTGTTTCACGGAGTTTGCAATATCCCGGCCACGAGCCTGTGTTGTGTGGCTCAGAACGACGACTATCTCTATGCATCCCGGGTGTCGTGCGAACACATTGAGTGAATACCAGAGCAGCGATTGACCGGCCAGAGGTGTAAGAATCTTGTCGGAGTTGCCAAATCGATTGCCCGATCCGCCGCCTACAATAACAGCACTGAATTCCGGCGCGTGTTGATGCGGGATCAAGCGACCACTTCATTCTTGATCGTCGCGAATGCCATACGACCGGTTCCAGTTTGAAGAATGCGTGTCACAACCACTCGCACGTCGCTGCCGACTAGTTCGTCCCCGTTTTCTACGACGATAAGCGTGCCGTCTTCGAGAAATCCGATACCCTGACCAGCCTCGCGCCCTTCCTGAACGATTTTCATTTCTAGCTCTTCGCCGGCGATGACCGGCGGGCGAACTGCTGTCGCAATGGAATTAATATTGATCGCGGTTACCCCTTGCAGCCTGGCGATCCGCTCGAGATTCTGGTCGCCGGTCAAAATGAGATACCTGGAAAGTTCTGCCAGTCTGATCAGTTTGTTGTCAACTGTCTGTTCTTCATCAACTTCGACTTCCAGCATTTCTACGGAGATGGATTCTTCCCGCTGAAGCTGATCCAGTGCATCCAGCCCGCGACGACCGCGAATTTTCTTCGATGAGTCGGACGAATCCGCGATGCCCTGCAATTCACGCAAGATGAAGCGTGGCACAGCCAGCGGCATGGTAACGATGTTCGTTCGCATAAGATCCACGATGCGGCCGTCGATGATCGCGCTGGTATCGAGGAGAAGCTTGTCTTCGACTGTTGAAACTCCATTTCGCCTGAAGACAAGCTCCGCGAGATCTTCTTTTCTCAGTACGACGATGAAGACACTGAGAAAACAGGCAACGACAGCTACAACAAACGGCAAAATCTGACCGGCCGGGTTTGGGAGCAACGAGGTTGGAAATGCAAGTAGCGAGGCAAGAATTCCTCCGGCAATGAGCCCGATTCCCGCCGCGACGATGTCAATTGCCGGCACATCTGCAAAGCTCTGCCGCAACCAGCGAAAGCCGCCAACGATGATATATGGAGCAATGACAAACAGGAGTCCGCCAACGGTTGCGGACAAGACCACAGTCACCGCCCACCATGGTCTGGTTGCCAGACTTCCTGCCAGGCTTGAACCGATCAGCCCGCCAACGATGAGCCCGGTAAACAGACCAATATAACGGAGAATACGATTACGTGAGGCACGAGCCGTTTTTCGGGTGTTGTCATCACCCACTGGCCACTCCTCTAATACACCTGCGGACCTTGAACATCCTGACGGCCAACAGTCTGTTTTAGCCGGGTAATACCCCTCTGAAAATCTGGAATGTTGCGTTCCAGATCGCGTGCAACACCGAGGGAGCACCAGCATTCGCATACCAGTAAAACTCAGTCTATCATAGCGAATTTCACGCCTCAGGGTAGGAGATTGCCTCGAGAAATCGCTCGATCACCGGTGGAGGAATGTGAACCGAACCTAACTCTCGACCTTCTCGAAAACCTTCTCCGTGAAAATCACTACCGCCAGTGGGCAACAGCTCCTTCGAGGTGGCGATCTCTAGCAATTGCATTCTCTGTGACGCTGAATACTCCCCGTAGTAGACTTCCATGCCCTGTAGACCTGAGTCAATCAGCGCATTCAAAAAACCGAAGAAATCCGGGTAGCTATATGGATGGGCAAGCACGGGTATTCCACCAGCTTCCCGGACAAGTGCTATAGCCTGCTCCGGGGTAAATATTCGTTTGGGGACAAATCCCGGTCTACCAGGTGTGAGAAATCGCTCGAATGCCTCGTCGATCGTCGAAACCACTCCCAGATCAATCAGCGCACGAGCGATATGTGGCCGGCCAATCGAGGAACTACCGTCCCGCGGCTCTGCAACATCCCGAGGAATTTGATACCCGATATCGTTGAGCCGTTGGATCATCTCGGCTGCTCGAATCAGCCGTGCAGTTCTCTGCTGGGTCAACTCTTCTTGGAGCACCTTTGAAGCCGGATCAATGCCGTAGCCAAGAATGTGGATTTCACCTCTATCCACGGTGGTGGAGAGTTCGACTGCCGGAACAATCTGAACGCCGTGCCGGTTGCCAGCCTCCCGGGCGAACTCGTAGCCCGCCGTCGTATCGTGATCCGATACCGCCAGCAGTTGAAGACCCCGCTGAGCCGCCAGAACAACGAGCTCTCCGGGGTCTAGTTCACCATCAGATGCGGTTGTGTGGGTATGAAGATCAGCCCTCACACACAACTCGCATCAATTCAGCAAAAACTATCTCATGTGCAACCGGAATCGTGCTGAGCCTATCGAGGTTCAACGATCATGCGGATAGCCGTGCGGTCTTCGTTATCAATTGTCACATCGATGAACGCGGGCAGGCATATTGCCTCGATATCCGTCTCTTGGAGATAGTCTCGGGCAATGGCAACGGCTTTGACCGCCTGATTGGTTGCCCCTGCGCCAATTGCCTGCACTTCAGCTCTCCCGCTTTCTCGAACGACACCTGCGATAGCGCCGGCTACGGCACTTGGCCGTGAGCGCGCCGAAACTTTGAGAATCTCGCCATTCTGACGCTCAACTGGCTGCGGGTCTACATCGACGATTTCTGCGACGATTTCTGTTTCTTCCCACTCAACTTCAGCTGCATGGTGGGGTTCGTCAACGCTTACCTCTTCATCACCTGGCGGAAACTTCGCCTCAGGGTCGATCTTGATATCGCGTAGATCCAGTTTGCTGAAGAATCGATCCATCAATGTCCTCCATTGGGCGGTTGTACCGCACAGATTTCTCAGTTGCGGGAGATACTTAGTATATCCGTCGAGGATTGTGTTGGATAGCGCCTTGTCCCAGACACCTGATTAGTTTCCATCCCTCCCCGTTATCACCGCAACGAAACTAAAAAAGCAAGCCTCGATGCAACGCGCTAAGTCTTACCATCGCGTTGTCTCCAACGTCAACTTCGCCGGTAGCCTGGTCAGCAATTTCAACCTCAAATGGAAATCGATGCAACGCTGGATCGATCCATCCAATAGGGTGAACTCGGATCAGCGGGCATAAGAAATCGATCGCGTTTCACGGATTACCGTGACTTTGATTTGGCCCGGGTACTCCAGGTTGTCCTCGATCTTCTTACCGACGTCCCTCGCCAGCTTCGTCGAGGCCAGATCGTCCATTCTGTCTGGCTGCACCAGGATGCGCACTTCCCTGCCTGCCTGAATGGCGAACGCCTTTTCGACTCCCTCGAATGAGTTTGCCACGCCTTCCAGAGCTTCCAGTCGCTTGATGTAGGCTTCGACCATCTCCCGCCTCGCGCCGGGCCGGGCGCCGCTTATTGCGTCAGCTGTCGCCACAACAAATGCCTCGACGGTTTGCGGTTCTTCCTCATTGTGGTGCGCAGCGATTGCGTGGACTATTCGCGCCGACCTGCCCAACCGGCGAGCGATATCCGCCCCGATCAGCGCATGTGGTCCGTCGACTTCATGGTCAACCGCCTTGCCGATGTCATGCAGCAGTCCGGCCGTTTTCGCGACGTTGACATCAGCGCCCATCTCGGCTGCCAGCGCGCCGGCAATCAATGAGACTTCGAGCGAGTGGGCGAGAACGTTTTGTCCATAGCTGGTTCTGAATTTCAGCCTGCCGAGCAACTTGATGAGATCCGGGTGCAAACCCTGAACATTTGCTTCATAGGCGACACGCTCGCCTTCTTCACGCATAACCTGCTCAAGCTCGATGCGAGATTTGCTGACCACGTCTTCGATGCGCGCCGGATGAATCCGGCCATCCTGTAGCAGCTTCACCAGACTACGCCTGGCCACCTCTCTCCGCACCGGATCGAAGCCTGACAGCGTCACAGCCTCTGGAGTGTCGTCGACGATCAGATCAACGCCGGTTGCCTGCTCCATGGCCCGGATATTCCTGCCTTCACGCCCGATGATTCTGCCTTTCATATCATCGCTCGGCAGCGGGACCACGGAGACGGTGGTTTCGGCGACATAGTCACTTGAAATACGCTGTAAGGTGGTTGCAAGAATCATCCGGGATTTCTTCTCGGCTTCATCCCGCGCTTCGATCTCCATCTCTCTGACCCTGCGGCTCAGAATATCGCTCATCTCACTCTCAACTTTTTCCAGGAGGATGGCCTGAGCCTCCTCGGTTGAGAGCATTGCGACTCGCTGGAGTTCATCTAACTGGCGTTCTTTGAAGAGGGCTAGCTCTTCCTCGAGTTTTTCAGCTTCCAGCTCACGCTTCTGCAAGTTTCGATGTCGACGATCGGCTTGATTATGTTTCTTTTCGAGTTGTTCCTCTTTTTGCTCAAGCCGTCGCTCCACACGTTCCAGGTCTTTGCGGCGATTGACAACTTCGCGGTCCGCTTCAGACCGGATCTTCAGAGCTTCATCTTTAGCCTGGATGATAAGTTCACGTTGCTGCGCTTCCGCCTCTTCAACGATCCGTGTAGCCTCTCGGTTTGCTTCGCCGAGTCTTGAGTCTGCTCGTTCACTCAGAACCCAGCGTGTAACAAACCATGAAACCGCGGCACCAATCGCAAGCGAGATGAGCGCAGCAAGGAGGATTTCCATACCTTGCGCTCCATATTCTATTTTCAGTGTCCTGTTGAGAACGGTTCGTAAAAATCGTCAAAATCAACGGCAACAGTCTTGAACTCATGCTTGATTCAAACGAACTATCGCGCTTCAGTCACCGAAAAATGATCACACGAATGAATAACACGAGAATAGTTCGATAACATCCTCGATAATACCTTCATCATTATCGCAGATACTGATAACCAGTATCAGATGTTAGTTGTAACAAAAATGTGACTGATTCGTTCGTGTTCCAGATCCCGAACCTGGAAACCGGAACTAGTTTTTATCTACTGCTACGAACTAATTTGGCAGGTCGGTCAGGTTTTCCATCAACCGCACAATCGAAATGTTTTGCACCTGAACGAGATGCCGTCAAGCCCAATCTGCCAGGATACCTGAAAGCTTGGACCACGTCGTCATGAAATATTCATGAAGAAGTCGGCAATGTTATTGTCGAATCACAGGGACGCACCAGGAGTTGATCTATTCGCAAACCGTCGAGCGACTTGACAGTGAACTCAAAGTCATCAACTGAGACTGTATCGCCAATCTCCGGCTTGCGGCCTAACTGATCAAAGACCAACCCGCCAATGGTTTCGAAATCTCCAGAATCGATGTTTGTCGTGAAGTACTGGTTGAATTCCGCAACCTGGACCATGCCGGAGATCCGAGCGCTGCCGTCCGGGTTCATCACGATTTCGATTTCTGGCTCTTCAAACTCGTCGTCGATTTCTCCGACCAGCCGCTCGAGAATATCTTCGAGCGTTACCAGCCCAGCGGTCCCGCCATATTCGTCAATCAATATGGCCATATGCGACCGCTGCGCCTTCAAGTGGGAGAGCAGCTCGTCGACGGGAATAGACTCGGGCACTTTAATATCCGGTCGGACAATGTCACTTAGAGAAAATGCATCTCGATCGGCTGAAGTTACCGCTGCCAGCACATCTTTGACATGGATGGTTCCGATAATGTTGTCAAGAGAATCCTGATAGACTGGAAGACGCGACCGGCCAGACTCAGCAACTGTTTTCAGCAGGTCATCTAACGTAGTGTCTTCGGGAACGGCGGTAATCTCAGTTCTTGGAATCATTATCTGATCGGCAGCCAGATCTGAAAAAGAAAACACACGCTGCAACAGTTCCCGTTCTTCCGGCTCGATATGCCCGCTGACGCCGCTTGCTTCCACCAGCATTTCCAGCTCTTCAACGGTGTAGACCATGTCGGTTTCGCTCTCATATTTCAGTCCAATTGGTCGGAGTATCCACTCGGTTGACCAGTAGACGATGGCGATCAGAGGGCGCAGGATTATACCGACGAGATGCGTGAATTGAACGGTATACATCAGAGCTTTTTCGGCTCGCTGGATAGCCATCATCTTTGGCACCTGTTCACCCAGAACAAGGTGCAGGTAGGTGATGATCGTAAAAGCGATGATGACTGAAATTGCATGTGTCGAGACGACAACAATGGTTTCCGGCAGGAATGATTCAAGTGTAGGTTCGAGAAGGGCAGCCAGCGCTGGTTCGCCTACCCAACCAAGAGCCAGGCTAGCCATCGTGATACCGACCTGAGATGCGGAGATAAATCGATTCGGATCGGCCATCGATTGACGGATCAGCCGGCCGAGATAGCTGCCTTCGTCAATCATCCTTTCGATCCTGGTGGGTCGCGCGCTGACTAGCGCAAACTCAGCCGCAACGAAGAATCCGTTCAGACCCACCAGCAATAGCACGATGAAGAGCCGTATTCCTATGTCAACGAAATCGAGGTCCATTTCCTCTTATCAGTTCCGATTCATCGTGCCATTCGAGGAGTATACTCGTCGTGTCATAGTCCGCCTCAAGTTTTCAGCGAGTTAGCCACCCTTGGAGTACGTTCATTTGATCCCGATCAGTCTCCAGCTTACGAATTTCATGAGCTACCGAAACACAGTGACGCTAGAGTTTAGCGAAATCCAGACTGCCTGTCTCTCGGGTAAAAACGGGGCTGGCAAGTCGGCGCTGCTTGACGCCATGACCTGGGCAATCTGGGGAAAAACGCGGGGTAGAAGCGACCGTGAAGTCATCTCCATCGGAGAAGATTTCATGGAAGTTACTTTCGAATTTCGAATCGGAGTACGTGAATTCCAGGTTTTTCGGCGACGGACTGCCGGCAACCGGCTTACCCTGCACTTTTACTCACGACAGGCTGGTTCGCCAGACTTCGGGATGGTGAGCGGGGACTCCGTCAGAGAAACACAGCAGCGGATCGATGGCACACTCAAAATCGACTACGACACCTTCGTGAATTCAGCGTTTCTCATGCAGGGAAAAGCCGACTCGTTCACCCAGATGCGCCCAGGTGAACGCAAGCAGGTGCTAGGTGAAATTCTGAACCTCGGTGACTACGACGCTCTGGCGCGTGTCGCCCGGCAACGAAAAAACAGCTCGACAACCAGGTTGTCCACCTTGCAAGAGCAGATCGCGCAGGCAGACTCCAGACTTGAAACCCGGCCGACTATTGAAAAATTACTCGCTGACCTTGAGGCTGAACAGCAGGTAATCGCAAAGGATCTGGCAACCCACCGCGTGTCATTGCAATCGCTGGCCAACCAGCTGCAAACGTTCGAACTGCTGGAGGATGCCAGAACAAAAACCCGGCAAAAAATTCTTGACGAAAAAGACGAACGAAATAAGCTGCAACAACGTATATCCGGGAACCAGGCTAGACTGGCAAAGCTGAAATCTACCCTTGCGCGAGAAGCCGAAATTCGCAGCGCTGCCGAGGCATACCGGAAGTGGCGCGCGACGGCAGATGAGTGCGCGGAAGCGCTTCGCAAGCGACAGCCGTTTGAGGAGAAACTCAGTCTCACCCGGCGAAAGTTGGATAATCTCGAAAATCAGCTGAACCGGGACATTGACCGGGAACGTGAGAAAGCTGAGCGAGCACGCACACTTCTTGATGAAATGGCAGAAGAATTAAAAACGATCCTCAAGCTGGAGTCTGAATCCACTATTGCCATCGCTACGCTGGCAAAAATGACGTCTGCTATCAACGAGATTGAATCGCTGACGGAACAACGAGCACAGCTACAGGCAATGAATGAAAACGTAGCTGCTAGGGCGGAAGAGATCAAAGAAGCAATTGAGGCGTTGCAACATGGAGATGCAATCTGTCCCGTCTGCAGAAAACCGTTCGGGAAGGATGACCACAAACGTATCGAAGCAGAGTGGCAACGGGATCTCGAAGCTGCAAGAGAAAACTACCGGCAGAACGCAAAACAATTGGCCCTGATCAACAAAAAATTTGAAGACGGCAATGCCACCAAAAAATCCAGAGATGCTCTCCAGTCCGAGGAAAATCTACGTCAGGCGATGTTAGTTCGATCGAAAAAGCATGTCGAAAAGAAGTCAGAAGTTGAGAAAGATTACGCTGTCGCAAACAGAACGTTCCAGGAACTCACCCGGACAAAATCAAACCAGTCGTTCGCGACTGCTGAGCGGGCAGTTATCACAGAAGTTGAACGTTCACTTGCAGAACTGCGCTACGATGCTGATCTGCACAATGAGTCCCGGAAGCAACTCCATTTGCTTCAACTTGCCGAGCAAGACCTCAGTGAATTGGAACAAGCGCGACTTCAGGCAGGGAACCTGGAAGAAGCAATTTCAGAACTGACAGATCGCCTGGAAACTCAGAATAGCGAAATCGAGGAGCTTGAACAGGAACATGCGCTGTTCGCGGCACAACTTGAAGAGGCCCCCACCGTCCGGGAACAACACCAGCACATCAGAAAACTGGTCGAAGAGTTCGAATACCGCTTCTCGACAGTCCAGTCGGGAATTGGAGGAGCGCAGAATCAGCTCAGCCAGCTAACCGATCTTGCGGAAGAACGCCGTCAGTTGAAACAGACTCACGAGCAAATTGCTCAGGAAGCTGACGCCTATGAAGAGCTTGGTATTGCCTTTGGCATCAACGGCATCCAGGCGATGGTGATCGAGAATATCCTGCCTGAATTGCAGGATGACGCCAACCTCCTGCTTCAGCGAATGTCAAGCAGCCACCTGCATGTAAATTTCAGAACCACCCGGCAGGCAGTGACCAATGATCAGATCACGGAAACACTGGACATTATCATCCGCGATGAAGCCGGCGAGAGACCCTACGATCTGTACTCTGGGGGCGAAGCATTCCGAATAAATTTCGCCATTCGAATTGCCCTCAGTAAATTACTCGTCAGGCGAGCCGGGGCAACTATTGATTTGCTGATAATCGACGAGGGGTTTGGAACACAGGACACTCAGGGACGTGATGGTTTGGTCGAAGCCCTCAAATCAATTCAGGATTATTTCGAGATGATTCTTGTTATCACACATATCGAAGACATCCGCGACCAGTTTGATTCACGGATTGACGTCCTGAAAACAGACAGCGGTTCGCAAGTTACCGTGAACTAGAAACGATTCCCTACGTTACGGAGAGGAATGATCATGACAGTTGTACCAGGAGCCCGAATCTCGGAAAGACCGTCGATTCAAGCCAGGCACGTCGCGTTGGCATCTGGCCACTACCTGGCAACCGAAGCCGGCATGCGAATGTTTCGGCAGGGTGGGAATGCGATCGACGCTGGCGTTGCGGCGGGGATTTGCATCGATGTTCTCCTCCCCGATCTCTGCAATTTTGGCGGGGTTGCCCCGATCATGGTCTACCACAAGAAAACAGACACGATTGTTTCAATTTCAGGGCTTGGCAACTGGGGGGCATCGGCTTCTCTGAACTACTTTGTCGAACATGAACATAGCGATATCCCAATCGGCGCAAAACGGTCGATTATCCCCGGCGCTCCGGACGCCTGGCTAACAGCACTTGCGAGATACGGCAAGTTGTCATTTGCTGAAGTCGTCCAACCAGCGATCGAACTTTGTGATGGCGGTTTCGTCGTCTATCCGTCGCTTCAACGGAACCTTGGTGGCGCGCGTCAACATTTGCTGCAGTGGCCGTCATCCGCGGAAGTGTTTGCGCGTAACGGCGCAACCCCGGTGGCAGGGGAGGTGTTGTACCAGCACGATCTGGCCAACACGTTTCGCAGCATGATCAAAGCGGAAGAACAGGCTTCAGGACACGGACGATCCGCCGGTGTTGAAGCTGCTCGGAACGAGTTTTACGCCGGGGACATCGGCAAACGAATTGCCGAATTCATCCAGCAGGAAGGTGGATTTGTCAGCGAGGCTGATCTCGCTGACTTCGCCAGTGATATAGAGACCCCGCCTCACGTGCAATACAACGGCGTCGATGTCTTCGTTTGCGGTCCCTGGAGCCAGGGGCCAGTCCTGGCTGAGTCGCTCAACATTCTCAATGGTTTCCCGCTTGCTGAACTAGGGCACAACTCCGCCGAGTACATACACACGGTCACCGAATCGATGAATCTGGCATTCGCAGATCGCGAGCGACACTATGGCGATCCTAACTTCGTCGATGTTCCGCTTGAACTGTTGTTGTTCCAACCGTACGCTGATTCGATACGCAACCTCATTTCGGCAGATAGAGCTTTCGGTCAGATGCCAGAAATGACAGAGTCCAGTTACCGGCCTGCATTCGAGTTTGCGGCAGGAAAATCTCCGATGCAGCCGGACACTTCGTATGTTTGCGCCATTGATGAAGAAGGGAATGCCTTTTCAGCAACACCATCTGATGGTGTCGGCAGCACACCGATTATCCCGGGACTTGGTTTGATCTGTTCCGGTCGAGGCTCGCAGTCCTGGTTGATTGAAGACCACCCCTCTTCACTTGCCCCGGGCAAGCGGCCCCGGCTCACACCCAATCCGGCGATGGCATTTCGAGACGGCCAGCTATTCATGCCTTTCGGCACGCCAGGCGGGGATATGCAACCGCAGTCGATGTTGCAGACTTTTCTCAATGTCGTTGTCTTTGGCATGGATGTACAGCAGGCGATTGAAGCTCCACGATTCGGGACCTTCTCCTATCCGAATTCGTTCTGGCCTCACGAATATCTTCCCGGGCGGCTCAACCTCGAAGCGCGAATACCTCGCGAGATCGGCGACCGGCTCGCCAGCCTGGGGCACGATATCGAGTGGTGGCCAGCCTGGACACGGACCGCCGGAAATGTCTGCGCCATCCTCAACGATCCAGTTCGCGAAACGCTGACGGCCGGAGCAGACGCCAGAGCCGAGGCATACGCAGCCGGGTGGTAACGAGGTTATCGCGTTCGTACGCGGTAATGTGTACCATTAATCCACTGGAATCTGTCGCCATTCAATGAGGAGCGCGACCACGACGACACCAGCCCGCAAACAGTACCTCAAGCTCAAAGCCGAGCATCCGAACATGATTCTCTTCTTTCGGATGGGCGATTTCTATGAGACCTTTGATGACGACGCAAAATTGACATCAGAGGTGCTCGATATTGCCCTGACTTCCCGAGAAATGGGACAGGGCAACCGAATCCCGATGGCCGGTATTCCCTACCACTCTGCCGATGGTTACCTGTCCCGTCTGCTCTCCGCAGGTCACAAAGTCGCTATCGCGGAACAGGTCAGTGAGCCAACCGGCAAAGGCATCGTTGACCGGCGAGTCACAAGCATCGTCACTCCAGGCACCGTCACCAACCCT
Source organism: uncultured Thermomicrobiales bacterium (assembly GCA_964577155.1). Lineage (GTDB taxonomy): Bacteria > Chloroflexota > Chloroflexia > Thermomicrobiales > CFX8 > CAZNYB01. The sequence continues at coordinate 79,478 of CAZNYB010000004.1, forward strand.
GAACTGATTACCGACGCCGACAACCGATTTATTTGCGCTATGTATCGTGAAGGTCTCCAATGCGGCATGGCGTTTGCCGATGCCACCACCGGCGAATTTGCCACGACGACCCTGACCGGGTCGAATGAGCTGGAACTGTATAGCCAGATTTCTCAGGAAATACAACGCCTCCGACCGGCTGAAATACTTTACTCCGGCGATGATATTATGTCTATTATTCCCGACGGGTTAACCGTGTCAACTGTTCCGGACCGCGCCTGGCGAATAGACAACGCGAGGGAATTGTTACTGACTCATTTTGATGTGTCATCACTGGAGCCATTCGGCTGTGATCGGAATCCGTTTTCAATCCGCGCGGCTGGCGCGCTCCTGGCTTACCTGCAAGCGACACAGCTCAACAACCTGAACCAGATCACATCTCTCTACAGCTATTCGACCGAAGGTTTCATGAGCCTCGATGAACAGACGCGGCGCAATCTTGAGATCGACCAGTCTTCTTCACGAAATGCCGGTTCTTCGCTCTTTTCGACACTTGACGCCACGCTAACGGCGTTAGGCAAACGACGGCTACATCGCTGGCTAAGCCAGCCATTGATCGATGAAATCGGGATCGCTGAACGTTACGACGGTGTCGAGTGGTTTGCAGAACAGACAATCCCGAGAACACAGGTACGCGCTCAACTCAAAGGTATTGCTGACATTGAACGGATTATCAATCGTGTCGTCAACCGCCAGTCAGGCCCGCGAGAGGTGTACCGCCTTGGAGAATCATTGCGGAAAATTCCTGCCTTGCAATCCCTTCTTGACGTCGAAAACCGGCCAGCTTCCTTTGGCAACGTCCAACCTTTGCCTGACATCTCGGATGAGATAGCCGCAGCCATCGCGGAGGATCCTCCGGTACAAATTGGAAGCGGCCAGGCGATTCGGGCTGGCTACAGTGCCGAACTGGACACCATTCGGGAGACGCTACGAGCAGACCGCGAGTACATCGCAAGTCTTGAGACCCGGGAGCGGGAACAGACTGGTATAAAAAACATCAAAGTCGGGTTCAACAAGGTATTCGGGTACTACCTGGAAATCTCAAGGGCAAATCGGGAGCCGATCCCCGATCACTACATTCGAAAACAGACACTGGTGAACGCCGAACGGTACATCACCCCGGAGCTTAAAGAAGCTGAGCAACGAGTTTCGGCGGCGGAAGAACGCATCGCCATCGCCGAACAGGAAGCCTTTAGCCGGGTTCTCGACATCGTCGCGGCTGCCACCTTAGAAATACGGGATCTTGCTATCTCTATCGGATCTATCGATGTGCTGGCCGGGTTTGGTGAAGTGGCGTCGGCGCGAGGCTACGTGCGGCCAGAGATCACCAGCGACGAGGTGCTGGAGATTGAAGCAGGCAGGCATCCGGTCGTCGAGCGGCAATTGAGCGGTGGCTCGTTTATCTCAAACGATGTCCGGTTCGGCGCGGAGGCAGGCACAGTAGCAATCGTAACCGGCCCGAACATGGCAGGAAAATCCACCTATCTGCGTCAGGTGGCGCTGATTGTCCTGATGGCGCAGATCGGATCGTTTGTTCCAGCCAAACAGATGCGGTTCAGCATCGTCGATCGAATTTTCACCCGTATCGGGGCGCAGGATGATCTGGCGAGTGGTCAATCAACGTTCATGGTTGAGATGCTGGAAACTGCCACGATCCTGAATCACGCCAGCTCGCGTTCACTCATCGTTCTGGATGAGATCGGGCGCGGAACGAGTACCTATGATGGACTCGCCATCGCCACGTCAATTGTCGAATACATTCACAACACGCCTCAACTGGGATGTAAAACGCTGTTTGCGACCCACTATCATGAGCTGACCTCGCTCGCGAGCATCCTTCCGGGAGTCCGCAACTACCGGGTTGATGTCCTGGAGTCTGGTGACC
>CAZNYB010000005.1:0-76777 GCA_964577155.1 uncultured Thermomicrobiales bacterium
TTACGTTTTATGTGGGAATTTTCCTACGACCGCACCTGGAAAATTCTAGATAAGGCTGAACTGCTGACGAGCGAACAATTCAGCGGTCCGCCACCAATCTGTGACCGCAGCGTTCAGGAACTTCTGGTCCATCAACTCAGCACCGAACGTGGTTGGCGGACCGCCTGGATCACCGGGGAACGTGTTGAGGGACTGGAGCCAGCCGACTTTCCTGACGTCGCGACATTGCGCGCCAGATGGGAAATTGATCGAACGGAGATGTTCGACTATCTCGATAGCTTGAGCAATGCGGACCTCGATGGGCTTTTTCTCGGCGCACCGCTCTGGCAGTTCATCGTGCATGTCTGGAACCACGACACTCAGCACCGTAGCGAGGTCGCCATGCTGCTGACCCACTGGGGGCAATCACCCGGCGACCTGGATCTGGCCTACTTTATCTTCGACCGCGCTGAGCAACAGTGAGCAGGTTCAAATCCCGAAGACTAACTCGTTGGAATCCTTCTACGACTAGTTCCGGCATCCCCGATATGCCGAAATCAGGTACATTCATTTCAGGAATAGCTCACGGAAACAAGAAGAGGATTGTTCATGTCATTTGTTGAAACAGAAGAGTATGGTCAGATCATGTTGGTGCGCATGAACCGGCCAGAACGCATGAACGCGCTTGGCCGAGAGATGCGCTCCGGTCTCGCCGCAGCCTGGCGAGAGTTCCGAACGAATGACCAGCTTGAAGTCGCGGTATTCACCGGTACCGGGCGTGCCTTTTGCGCCGGAGAGGACATGAAAGAGTCCGTCGAAGAAGGACAGGTAGACAGCGCATCATCTGCCTCCTACGACGATCCATTCAACGCCAGGACGCTTGAAAAGCCGGTCATCGCAGCGGTTAACGGTTACGCGATGGGGGGAGGGTTCATGCTGGTCGAGCGCACCGATCTCCGGGTTGCCGCGAAGGGATCGGTCTTCGAGATCTCGGAAGCGAAACGCTGGCTGCTCGGCGGTTACAATCATGGACTTCTCGCTGGACTCCCCCACCCGATCGCAACCGAGATGGCTCTTGGATTTCGATTCAGCGCCGAGCGGCTCTACGAGGTCGGGTTTCTCAATCGCCTGGTGGAAGCTGATGCGCTCCTGCCAACCGCCTTTGACATGGCCGAGCATCTCCTTACCTTGCCGCCGGCGTCGAGAGTCAACACGGTTTACATGATGCGCTTGATGCAGCCGCAGGTCGAACCAAACTACCAGGATCTGGCTGCCAGGCTGCATGAACATGGCGCGCTCGATGACCGGATGGAATCTCGCCGGGCGTTTGCGGAGAAAAGAGATCCGGTTTACCAGGGCTGGGATGATCCTGCCGACCGGTATCGCTTACCGAGGCTGAATGAAAGCTGAAAAGGCAATCAACAAGCAGTGCTGATCAAAAATTGTTCCAACAATTGCGACACCGGGGGTAATCACACCTTCAATCCCAGTTCCTGAAGGTAGTTGACGAGATCAGAACGATTCAGCAAGCCAATCAGACGGCCATCTTTCATGACCGGTAACTGATTGATATCGTTGCCTGCCATGACATCTAGCGCATCGATAATTTCAACACCAGGCTGCGTCATTTGCATCCGGGTCTTTGGTGTCATCGCCTGACGGACGGGCACATCAGGCCAGAGCGCGCGGTCCACCGATTTGATATCAGTAATGGTAATAATGCCCACAACTTCATCGTCTTCAACGACAACTATTCCCCGTACGTTCTGTCCCAGCACATACTGTTCCACAAGTTCGTGCAGGCTGACCTCTGGATGGATGGTCGGCGGCGTCGGATTCATGAGTTCTTGAACTTGAACTCCGCTGAAAGCCTCATCCTGACGGTTCGCCTGAGCCGTTTGCCGGGCGGCATGTTGCAGGAACCAGCCGACCACGATAATCCAGAGTCCGCTGAACAGATTACCTGAGACAACTATCAACAGACCTATCCCTAAAAAGAGCCATCCAAAACATGTGCCGATCGTCGTCGCGACCGCTGTCGCCCGGAATTCATCTCCGTTTATGGACCAGACGGCAGCTCTCAATACCCGGCCCCCATCCATTGGAAAGCCAGGCAGCATATTGAATGCAGCCAGAAGCAGATTGACAAGTGCCAGGTAACCGATGAGCGCTTCCAGCTGAATGTGCGCATCGCTTACCGCAATCCTGATAGCGAAGAACAGGACTGCTAGCATGAGGCTCACAATCGGTCCAGCAATCGCAACCATGAACTCGTCTCGCGCCGTCTCAGACTCCTGCTCCAATTCGGCAACGCCGCCGAAAAAGAAGAGCGTAATACCGTGTACCGGGATGCCACGTCTGCGAGCGACCAGCGAGTGGCCTAACTCGTGCAACAATACTGAGACGAAGAGCAACAGGACAGAGATGATGGCGACCAGCCAGTATTCAGTAACTGACCAACCCTCATACATGCTTGGCAACCGGCTCTCGGCCAACAGATATGAGAAGACGAAGAACACTAAAAACCAGGAGTAGTGCACGCCAAACTCAATTCCGAGAATGGTTGTGAGTCGGAAGGTCGACTTAATCACCTCGAAACTACCCCCTCGCCTGCAGTTCACAAATATTTGCTCGGGCGTGGAAATGGATTGAACCATAGATAGCAAGCAATACCTGTTATCTTGTTTCAGGATTTGCTGATGTGATTTTTCATTGTGGGATATGTCGCATACGCACCTGCCTTGCAGCTCATCTTCCATCGGTTGACAGTCGACACGACCAGCTCTACCCTGTTCCGGCCGCGATCATCGGGCAACCGGACAAGCTGTCGGCAGGAATAAGGAGCGCAGATGGTGAGCAAACCGACGCCAATGTTCGAACTGATAAAAACGTTGACCGAGCTTCCGGGTCCAACCGGCCAGGAAGACCGTGTTCACGAGTGGTGCGCTGAACACTGGTCACAGCACGCAGAATCGGTAGAAATCACCAGAGTCGGCAATGTGCTGGCGCGAGTCGGCGGAGATGGTCCTCCAATCATCATCATCGGACATGGCGACGAACTGGGTCTGGTGGTCAAATCTATTACCGACAACGGGCTGCTCCATATCTGGCCAGCCAGCCGGGATATGCGTGGACGGCCAGCCTACTGGTACAACCCGGTCAACAGTCCGGTTATTGTCCTCGCGGACCACGGCGATATCGACGGTCAGCTCACCTATGCCAGCGGCCATGTCGTCGGAGGCGCGACACAACGCAACAACTTCGAGTGGAATGACTGGTTCGTTGATATCGGCTACTCCGACCGGGCTTCGGCTGAAGAACTGGGCATCCACCCGGGAACCAGGCTGGCGGTCCATGTGCCGACTCGGAAACTCGGCGACACCATCATTGGCAAAGCCATGGACGATCGAGCGCCGCTGGCTGTGGCTACCTCGCTTGCCGAACGCGTCGACCTTTCTAAAATCAACTACGAGTTGTGGATCGGCTCAACGATTCAGGAGGAGAACGGGTTGCTCGGCGCATCTAGCATCGCCGATAGCGGCAGATTCGAATACGGCGTCGCCTTGGATGTCGGACTCTGCGGCGACGTGCCTGGCACAACAGAAATCAACCATCCATCCAAATTGCGGCATGGTCCGATCATCGTTCACCAGGATTCGTCGGTGAACTACTCGGCGAGGATGTGCCGGGCGTTCGTCGCCGCCGCTGAGGAAGCTAGTATCCCGGTCCAGCAAGCCGTCTTCCAGAACTATGGCAGCGATGGCGCTGAGCTCATCCGGCGTGGCATTGAATCGATACTCCTGACGATGCCAACGCGCTATACCCACTCACCAAATGAGATGGTTACCGAGGTGGACTGTGTCGCCTGTGTTGATCTGTTGATAGCCTTTCTGGAGCGGGAGCCACTGGGCGACCGCTGGCGCGGGTAACGAACCGGGAGGACCAGGTATGCCGACGAACGGAACGCTGACTGTTGGAACGGCAAGCGCAGAGCCAGGTCAGATAGCACAAGGAATCATCAGCTATGGCATCGGGGCGATGGGCGAGACGCTAGGGATCCCGGTCACCGTCGTCAATGGTGTTGAAAATGGACCGGTGCTCTGGGTTGATGGAGCGATTCACGGTGATGAACCAGAAGGACCGCTGGCCATCGTCAAGACCCTGGAAGCTATCGACCCGCAAAACCTGCGTGGGGCGTTCGTCGGCTGTATGGCGATGAACCCGCCAGCCCTCGCAGCCAATGAACGCGGAAATGCCTGGGATAAAAACACCTACGACATGAACCGGATTTACCCGGGGCGGCCTGATGGCTTTCCAACCGAGCGGATCGCCTGGGCGCACTCGCAGGCGCTCACGGCAGTCGCTGACCTTGAGATGACGATTCACTCCGGCGGCGATCACTCGTACTTGAACATGGCAATATTTCACGCTGGCGGCGCGTCTGAAGAGCTGGCGAAAGCCATGGGGCCAGGCTGGGATCTGCTGCTCACCGGCGGTCCAGGAGGCAAAAGCCCGATGACGACGATGATGGAGGCCGGTAAGGCCGGCATCACCGTCGAGCTTGGCGGCATGTGTGCCACCTTGCCAGGAGAATTTCACCGCATTGGGGATACGTTGAGAGACAGTATTCTCAATGTCATGCGCGCACATGACATGATCGAAGGCAAGGCCAAACGCTGCCAGCGCTGGCTCCACGGGCATCAGGTGCTGGTCAGCGCTCCTGTCGCCGGTCTCTGGGTGGCCGATCGTGATGTCCAGATGCGCACGCCAATGCATGAAGGCGATCCGATTGCCAGGATCTACGATTGGTTCGGCAACCTGCAGGCGGAAGTCAACGCGCCTTGCGACGGTCAGATCTTCGGACTCCGGACAAACCCGACTGTCCATGTCGGGGACTGGTGTTCGTTCTACGCGCAGATCACAAGCGAATCATCAGATGGATAAGCAACCCTGGAGAACACTACGTAGATTCGTTCTAGCTAAAGGATGGCAGCAATATGACAGATGAGCAGCCCCGGCATCTACCCCAATCAATGACAGAGTTCCTGACTGAGAACGAGCGCAAACGAGCAGAATTCGAGGCCAGAATCACTCAGCTCAGCAAAGAGCAGATGACTGGTCCGGCGGATGCCGCTGGCTGGACGGTTAAAGATCATATCGCCCATCTCTCCGCCTGGGAACGTTCGATTATTTTTGTCCTGGAGGGCAAACCGCGTCACGAAGGGCTTGGGGTCCCTGAAGAGGTCTATCTGATACCCGGCAACTACGACGAAATCAACGAGATAATCTTCGAAAACAACAAAACCCGGTCGCTCGACGACGTGTTGGGTGAGTTTCACACCGTTCACGCCGACATGCTTACCTTGCTGAACGCGATGACCTGGGATGATCTGAATCGCACCTACGCGTACTACCTGCCAGACGAGCCAGGTGAGCGTTCGGAAGCCCCTGTTTGGCCGCTGGTCTACGGCAATACCGGCGGGCACTACGAGGAACATCTTCCCTGGATCAACGCCATCTTGGACCAGTCAGAATAGGCGTTTAGATCGGTGGCAGCTGATCTGCCCAGGGAGCAAGTTCTTCGAAGACCGCCGCTGCCTTCAGCACCGTGAGATCGTCACCATATCGCCCGACGATCTGCAGCCCCACCGGCAGCCCCTGAGCATTGAACCCACAGGGGACAGTCGCCGCTGGCTGACCGGTGAGATTGAACGGGTAGGCGAATCCGGTCCAGCCGAGGTGGGTCGTCGGCTTTCCGTTGACTGTTTCTGGTTTGTCAGCGCCTGCCGCGAAGGCGGTCGTCGCCATCGTCGGAGTCAGCACCAGGTCATAGGTCTGCATAAACTTTCGCCAGACGTGATAATAGTCGTTCCAGGCGTCGTGTGCCTTCAGGATGTCGCTGGCTGAAAACGTCTGCGCTCGGTCCAGCAGGGCGGCGCGACCAGGGTCCAGTTGATCTCGGACCTCGACGAGGTCGTCGATATGCCGGCTGTATTGCGAAGCGCTGAAGGTAATATCTGATATCCACCAGGGGTCCGGCGCGTCTGGATGGTCCTCAACCACCTCGCAACCTGCTTCAGTGAAGCGAGCCGCGGCTCGAGCGGTGATTTCGAGCACATCCTGATCAATTTCGGCGTATCCGAGATCCGGCGACCAGGCGATATTCAGCCCCTCGATACCGCCTTCAAGATCAGAGAGATAATCGATATCGCTCGACCAGGAGAACCGGTCACGTGGATCACGGCCAGCGGTGACCGTCAGCAACAGGGCTGCATCCCGAACTGTACGCGTCATTGGCCCGAGGTGAGAATGGACCGACATGCTGGATGGCACTTTCGCAACCAGACCCATGGTTGGTTTCAGCCCGAAAATCCCACAGAATGACGCGGGAATACGAATCGATCCAGCTCCATCGCTGCCCTGCGCAAGCGGGCAAAGGCCAGCCGCAACCGCCGCGCCTGAACCGCCACTTGAGCCACCAGCCGTCTTGGTGAGATCCCACGGGTTGCGGGTCGGTCCGTACAGCCGATTTCCAGAATCACCCTTCCAGCCAAACTCCGGGGTGTTGGTTTTCCCGAGCATGACCATCCCGGCCGCATAGAGACGTTCGACATCCGGTGATCCCTCGTTCGGCACCCAGTCCTTGTAGAGCAGTGAGCCGAAACTGGTTCGGATACCGGCGGTGGGCGTGAGGTCCTTGATTCCAACCGGCACGCCAGCCAGAGGCGGCGCATCCCCGTTCTGGTAGGCTGCTTCAGCTGTGCGGGCATTCTCCATCGCCAGTTCAGGGGTAAGGGTCACGAAAGCATTGAGCTCCGGATTCAATCGTTCGATGCGTTGCAGTGCTGCCTCAGTCACCTCGACTGGCGACAGTTCCTGGCGTCTGTATCGTTCCAGCAGATCAAGTGCGGAAAGAAATCTCAGCTCGCTATCGGACACTGCTCCTCCTTAGTCAACTGGCGGCCGATTGTCCGCCCAGGGTCTGGCTAATTCGAAAGCTGCTGAGGCGTTCAACACCGTCTGATCGTCACGCCACTTGCCGATAATCTGGAGGCCGACCGGGAGACCGTCTTGATCAAATCCGCAGGGAATTGACGCAGCCGGATGGCCGGTCAGGTTAAACGGGTAGGTGAACGGTGTCCAGCTCAGATAGCTCATGGGCTTGCCGTTGATCTCTTCCGGAAAGTCCTTACCGGCATCGAAAGCCGGGATTGGCATACATGGAGTGATCAGAATTTCGTATGGTTCCATGAATGCTTCAAATGCGTCATAAAGCGCGTCCCGCTTTGAAAACGCCGACATGACCTCCATCGCCGTCCACTCCCAGGCGCGATTGATGATCTCAACCCTCCCTTGATCGAGCAGACCGCGAACCTCTTCGAAGTTGCGGGCCACTCCGGAAGCCTGACCGGCTGCGAAGAACAGATCCTCAATCGGCCAGGGATCGTCAATGTGCGGTGTTGCGAGTTCAACGTCACAACCCAGGTCGGTGAAGGTTTCAACTGCTGAAGCCGTGATACGGGCAATTTCTGGCGCAACCTCGGCAAACCCGAGATCCGGCGACCAGGCTACTTTCATGCCACTGATTTCCGGCCGCAGTCGTTCCAGAAAACTGCCAGTCGTGTCGAGCGAGTAACGATCGCTGTTGCTAGCGCCAGACGCGACATCCAGAAAGAGCGCGGCATCTGCAACCGTCCGGGTCATCGGCCCGGTATGGGCCAGGTGAGTCGGCGAGCTTCCCGGATAGGGAATCCTTCCGAATGACGGTTTCAAGCCATAGATGCCTGAGAATGAGGCTGGAATTCTGATCGAGCCAGCTCCGTCCCCGCCTTGCGCCAGCGAGCCCATGCCGGTAGCGATCGCGGCAGCCGCGCCACCACTGGAGCCGCCAGCAGTCCGGCCATTCACCCAGGGATTCTGGGTCGGGCCGACGACCCGGTTGCCGGAGTCACCTTTCCAACCGCCCTCAGGAGTGTTCGTCTTGCCGAGCATGACGATGCCCGCGTCGTAAAGCCGTTGTACGAAGACTGGGTTGAAATCAGGCACCCAGTCCTTATATAGCAGCGATCCTCTGGTAGTCCGGATTCCGCTGGTTGGGACCAGATCTTTGATCGAAGTCTGAATCCCCGCCAGCGGAGGTGGGGTGTCTGATTCGAGATACTGCCGCTCTGCCTTTCTGGCATCCTCAAACGCACGCTCAGCTGTCACCGTAACAAACGCGTTGAGCAGCGGGTTCAATCGATCGATGCGATTGAGGATAGCTTCTGTTGCCTCGACAGGAGAGAGTTCAAGGCTTTGATACTTGTCCCTCAGTTCAACGGCTGACAGGTAGCAGATGTCAGTCGTATCCATCTCGTCCCCCTAATCCAGGGCAGGACGCGCATCCGTCCAGGGTGCGATCTGCTCGAAAGCTGCAGATGCCCGCAAGACCGACACATCATCATGCCACTGGCCTACAATCTGCATACCAATAGGAAGACCAGAGCTGTCAAACCCACAGGGAATGGAAGCTGCTGGCTGGCCGGTCAGATTGAACGGGCAGGTGAAGTGGTGTGGCTTTTCGCCACCTTCAAAATACTCTGTCTCAACTTCAAAAGCGGTGATCGGAGTCGTCGGAGTGATTAACAGATCATAGTTCGCCATAAACTCACGCATAGCCGTGTAGTAATCGTTGCGTTGGGTAGCGGTGCGCATGACGTCGACACCGGAATACTGTTGTGCATGCTCGATCAGACTGACTAACCCCGGGCTGAGCAACTCTCGCGCCTCGTCGAAGTTATCGGCGAATGCTCCAGCCATAATCGCGCCCCACATCACCAGGAACATTCCTTCAGGATCAGGGATGCCCGGGTTCACCTCTTCGACAACACAACCAAGCTCTTCAAACTTGAGTGCCGCTGTTCGGACTGCGTTAGCTACATCTGGAGCCACGTCGCCATAGCCAAGATTTGGTGAAAACGCGACCTTCATTCCCTGAACTTCGGTATCTTCAAGTGCATCCAGATAATGGATGCCACTCGACCAGGAGTACTGATCCCGCGCATCAGCCCCGGCCATAACATCCAGCATCAGGGCGGCGTCGGCGACGGTACGGGTCATCGGGCCGTTGTGCGCCAGAAACTGCGCCGCGCTTGGCGGAAACTGTGGCACGAGTCCCCAGGATTGTTTGAATCCGTAGATCCCGGTGAACGACGCCGGAATGCGAATCGAGCCACCACCATCGGATCCCTGGGCGAGCTGCCCCATCCCGGCTGCGACAGCAGCGGAAGCCCCGCCGCTTGAACCGCCCGGTGTTTTTCCTTGTTGCCAGGGGTTATGGGTTGTCCCGCTGACCCGGTTAGATGTCTCGCCTTTGTGTCCGAGTTCCGGGGTGTTCGTCTTTCCAAGCATCACCACACCAGCCTCAAACAGCCGTTCAGCAAAGGGAGCATTGTAATCAGGCACCCAGTTTTCATAGAGCAGCGATCCACGGGTGGTCCGGATACCTGCCGTAGGTGTGAGATCTTTCAACGAAGTCGGTACGCCGAGCAAGGGTGGTATATCGGCGCGTTCCTGGTACATCGATTCAGCTATTCTTGCCTGTTCCATTGCCAGGTCAACCGTTACGGTCACATAGGCATTGAGCTGCGGCTCCAACTGCTCGATCCGCTCCAGCACCGCCTCGGTAACTTCTACCGGGGAGAGTTCCCGCCGTTGATATCGACGCAGCAGATCTTGTGCGGACAGGTAACAAAGTTCAGTTTGATCCATCTTCAGATCCTCGTGTGATAAGCAACTGTTCGTGCCGAAACAGTAGCATGCATGGAATGAAACGTGCGAACGGGAAGACTTCAAACCTTCGGCGATCGATAGTAGTTTATCGCCATACTGATCGTTGTCAGTATCAGATTGTTCCAGTCATGCCACTCCGGAGCATTCTGGCTAAAGTCACCACCTGCATGCCAGATCCTAAATTACTCCCGGTAAGACGCTGTCCTGATCTCAAGCAGGCTCCGCTATTTTAACTCCAACGTTCGAGCATGCTTGTGTTTCCACTACTCCATTTCTCGATCAAGAAACTCCAGGGTGAAGTCTGTTTTGAACCGGACATTCACGGGAGTTCGTGGAATAGACTGCTGCATGTACACAGTGTACGTACACTTTTGTACAATTATCTTCGCTTGATGTTTGTGACGGAGAACCATCATCGGAGGGTGTTCCGTGCGACTACTACACACAGTTCTTCTCTGTTCTCTCCTCGCAGCGATCATTCCGGCCGGCGTTTCGCTGGCGAGCGAGCCTGATGTTGTTGCCAGCCGTTGGATCATCGTTGACGCGGAAACCGGCGCGATTCTTGATAGCGCCGATCCCGATACCGCCCAGCCGATGGCCAGTCTCACTAAAGTGATGACCGCACTGGTCGCCATCGAACATTCGAACCTGGATATGCTGGTAACGGTGACAAGTGGGGATCTGATCGGTGAATCTTCGGCGGGGCTGGTGTCCGGTGACGTCGTCACCCTGCGGACGTTGCTCTACGGCTTGCTGCTTCGGAGCGGGAATGACGCCGCTATGGCGATTGCCCGTTCAGTTGGCGGCAGCAACCATATCGAAAGTGACGCAGCACGAACTCAGTTCGTCGGCTGGATGAATCGCAAAGCCGAAGAACTTGAACTGCACAATACCCATTTTATGAACCCCCATGGGTTGGACCAGGATGCACACTACAGCTCGGCACACGATCTGGCGACGCTCACCCGCAACGCGCTCGAACACCCCGTTTTCAGGGAGATTTTCAGCAGCGTCGGGTACTACGATGAAGGTTATGAATTTCAGAGCGGCAACTACCTTCCAGACCTGATGAGCGGCGTTATCGGCGGGAAAACCGGCTGGACCGACGGCTGCGGGTTGTGCCTGATTGAAGTCGCCGAACAAAACGGACGCGAGATCGTTGTTGTACTCCTCAGCTCTGACTGGTCCTGGTATGAGGATGCGTTGGCACTCTTCAAACACGCACAGTCACTGCAAATGCCAGCTACCTCTGTTCCGACTGCCAGCATCATCTTTCAGAATCTGTGGAACCGCACCGATCTCCAGGTCGAGCAAGGCAAAGAATCAAGAACCTGGGTCTGGGGTAAACCAGTGTTGGAAATATCCGAAGAGGAATCAAGTGATTCAGATACCGGACTCCGCTACGAACAGCTCTTTGAGAAAGGTTCGATGGAGATAAACCAGCCGACCGCGCCTCTGGACACGGAGTGGTATGTCACTGCAGGGCGGCTGGCCGCGATCATGATTGACGAGGAGGCCGATGTTCCGCTGGCCGGAGATCTCGACGCCATCGGTCCAACCTACGCCGATGCTCGTATTCTCCAGCAAGTTGGAGCGCACGAACCTGGCACGCTGCTCACCCAGTATCTGTCGCCAACCGGCAGCGTTCACATTGAGCCGGAGTTTGCTCGCTACGGTATCGAGGCCGGGTCAACTGAACAAACCGGGCACGCAGTTGCCACAGTATTTGAGGAGTTCATGTGGCAGACCGTCACCGTCTATGAACAGAGTGACACCGTTCCCGGCCTGTTGTTTGAGCCACCGATCCACGCCATCGGCTATCCGATCATTGAACCGTACTGGACGACAGTCCCGATAGCCGGGACCTGGCTTGACGTGCTGGTGCAATGTTTTGAACGCCGCTGTCTGACCTACACCCCGACGAACCCGGTAGGCTGGCAGGTTGAGATGAGCAACATCGGGCTACACTGGGCGCTGTGGCAAGGCAATATCAGCCTTGTGCCCCTGGACCCGAGCGCCTACTAAATGGCAATTTACTCATCAGCCGATAGCACCTGATTCGCCAGATAGGAGAGCGCCTGGCCGGACGGCGCATCCAGTCTAAGGTCGGCAATATCGTCCAGACCAGTCTCACCCTTGTTGATTATCGCAAGGAATGCTCCCGACTCCTTGGCTACCAGCGGAACTTGCGCTGCCGGATAGACCAGGAGAGTTGAACCGACGACCAGCATCACACCTGCATGCTGAGCGATCTGAAGCGCTCGCTGGATATCAGCTTCAACCAGCGGCTGACCAAAGGCGATCGTTCCGCTCTTGACGATGCCGCCACACTCAGGGCATGGCGGCGGTCCATCCCAACCCCGAAAACGCTCCAGAAACTCCCGTGCTGGCCAGACAGTCCCACAGTCCGTGCACCGGATCGTCTGCGTGTTGCCGTGAAGTTCGATCAGGAGGTCCGGGTTTGTGCCGCCATCAAGGTGCAAACCGTCTATGTTCTGGGTAATCGTTGCACCGAGAATCCCGGCTTGCTCAAGCCGGACCAATGCCCGGTGTCCATCATTTGGCTCCCGCCGTTCACCGGAAATCACTCGTTGCGGGAATTCCTCCCACCACTTGAAACGGACATCCGGGTTTCCCATGAACTCCTGATAGGTTACCGGCGTCGCTTTTCCGGACGTCCAGAGCCCATCTTTTCCGCGATAGTCGGGGATGCCGGATTCGGTCGAAATACCCGCGCCGGTAAACGCCACCACCGGGGCATGAAATCGGATTATCTCAGCGAGCTCATCCAGCGCTTCGACATCCGCAACTGACAACATACTTCCGTTACTCACGGTCTGTCTGACTCACTCCTCTTCGTCGAATTAAGTATCTTAAGCGTACGCCATCTGTCGACCCGGACGATGGTCAGTACAGGTAAACTAGCCGCGACAGATCGGGCAAGGCTCACATGAGTGAGCGCACTTGACATCATGGAGAGTAGAGAGATTGAAAGAACCAGCCATACCGACCCCGGAATCAGTAATCGGTTATCCCATGGGCACAGCTCGAAAGCTCCCGGACTGGCAGGAGATCGTTGATTATTTTGAAACTCTAGCCGAAGCTTCCGACCGGATTGAGGTCGAAACACTCGGCGAGACGACGCTCGGAAAGCCATACGTCGCTGTCACTATCTCATCTGCCGAAAACCTGGCGCGGAGAGACGAACTACGCGAGATCAACGCCATGCTCTACAACCCGGCCAACCTGAGCGACGAAGAAACACAAGACTTGATCGAGCGCGGGCGGACAACGAATTTCCTACTGCTCAGCCAGCATTCGTCCGAAATTGGCAGCTGTCTGATGTCGCTGGAGCTGGCTGCTCAACTAGCATCCGGCAACGATCCTGAAACACTGGAAATACTTGAAAACACCGTCACCGTCATCGTCCCGAACCACAACCCCGACGGTCATCAAATGGAGGTGGACTGGTACCGGAAGTGGCTGGACACGGAATACGAAGGCCAGGGCATGCCATGGCTCTACCACCACTATGTTGGACATGATAATAATCGTGACTGGTTCATGCTTACCCAGCAAGAGACCCGTCTCTACGTCGAGCTTCACAATCGCGAGCACCCGCAGATGGTCTTCGATATGCACCAGATGCAACGGGACGGGGCGCGGTTTATGGTCCCGCCGTTCATTGACCCGCTGGACCCGAATCAGGATCCGCTGATCCAGCAGGGATTTGCTGACCTGGGAACCTATATCGCGTCGCGCATGACAGCCGAAGGACTGACCGGCGTTGCCACGAACATCATTTTCGACAACTACTCGCCTTCGCTAGCCTACGGCAACTATCATGGCAGCGTCGACCTGCTGTCTGAGGCTGCCAGCGTTAAACTGGCAACCCCGGTGACGGTCAAAGAAAAAGAGTTCAACAAAGAACGCGGCTTTGATCCCTCCCAACGAACCTGGAACCACCCGATGCCCTGGAAAGGCGGTGAATGGACGCTGGCGGAAATTGTCGAGTATGACCGCGTAGCCGCGTTGGCGTTCATCGAACACGCCGCCAGAAACCGCCGTCAGTGGTTGCGAAACTACATTGCGATCAACAAACGAACACTTGAGCGCTCCGAACCGCCGTTCGCCTACCTGATCCCCGAGGACCAGCATGATCCGATTACTGCTTATGAGCTGCTGGCAACACTCCAGACCGGCGCGGTTGAGATCGAACAGGTGACGGCCACATTTGAAGCTGATGGCGTCCGATATCCGGCAGGAACCCGGTTGATCAGAGTCCGGCAACCCTCTGGAAATTACGTAAAGACACTGCTGGAGATTCAGAAGTATCCTGATCTTCGCCAGTGGCCGGACGGACCGCCAGCTCCCCCATATGACATCACCGGCCACACTCTCGGACTTCAGATGAACGTCAACGTCGTTGAAATCAAACAGGAGTTCGAGGTCGAGTCCGAATCTTTTACTCCGGAACGTCCTGCCGGAAAAGTGCATGGAGAGGGGCGGGTCGGCTACCTCATTTCAGGAAACGTAAACGAATCATATGCCGCGATGAACCAGGCGCTCAAGGCAGGGTTGACGCTGCACCGGCTTGCGGAGTCCGATGAAGCACACAACATGCCAACCGGTTCGTTTATTGTGTTGAAGAGGGGCGATCCGAGATCAAAACTGGAGGAAATCGCCAAAACCACCGGCGTCCAGATCTATGGAATCGATGACAAGCTGGAGAAAAAGACCGTCACCGTCAAACAACCTCGCATTGGGATCTATAAATCATGGGTAAGCAACATTGACGAAGGATGGTGCCGCTGGATTCTCGAACGATACGAATTCGACTACGAAACACTGCACGATAACGACATCAAACAGGGCAACCTGGCCGAACGCTTCGACGCTATCCTGCTGCCTCAGCAAGCGCCAAAAGCAATGCTTGAGGGCATCCCGGAAAAGAACAAATATGACGAAAAATACCCGCCTGACTACATTGGCGGTCTGGGTACTCTCGGCGCGAACGCGCTTCGGGATTTCGCCGAGAATGGAGGAACGCTCATCGCACTAGACACCGCCTGCGACTTCGTTATCGATCACCTCTATCTCCCGGTCAAAAACACGGTTGCCGGTCTGAAACAAGAGGAGTTTTACTGTCCTGGATCATTGCTCCGCATCGTTGTCGATGACACGCACCAGTTGGGATACGGGATGCATCGCGACGAGGTCGCCTCCTTCGTCAACAGCCCGGTCTACGAGCTGATTGAGAGCGATGCTGGCGCCATCGTTGCCAGGTATGCGCCAAACAACCCTCGGCTAAGCGGCTGGATCATGGGCGAAGAAAAGCTGGCAGGCAAAGGCGCAGTAATCGACGTTCCAATCGGCAACGGGAGAGCCGTTCTTATCGCATTTCGCGCTCAGTTCCGTGCTCAGTCACGTGGTAGTTACCGGTTTCTCTTCAATGCGCTGACCAGCTCGGTCCAGAAGCCAAGCCAGCTGCGATTGATGTAACTGGACGCCCGTAAGAGTGGGTGAACTCATCCCATCTGGAATTTGACAGCAGCAGCTTGAGGCTATTGCTGATCGCGAATCTATTTCGATTTGATACAGTGTATTGTGGATCAGGAAGTACTGATCTATGCACACGAGCACGCTCGTGCTATAAACCTGATAGAAGGAGAGTCCCATGCGGCAATCGTTGAAGAACCCTGTGGCCAGAAGTTTCTTCAGCGAAAGTGCTATGCATGGCGACTGTCAACATCGGAATCCTGGCGCATGTAGACGCCGGTAAAACAAGCCTCACCGAACGTATCCTCTTCGAGACTGGCATCATCTCCTCCATCGGGAGCGTCGACAAGGGCACGACCCAGACCGACACGCTGGAGTTGGAGCGAACGCGCGGTATCACGATCAAATCGGCTGTCGTTTCGTTTCAGCTTGGTGATCTCAAAGTCAATCTCATAGACACGCCCGGGCACAGCGACTTCATTGCCGAGGTCGAGCGGTCTCTGCGTGTGCTAGACGGAGTCGTCCTGGTCGTCTCTGCCGTCGAGGGAGTGCAACCGCAGACTCGCCGTTTGGCGCAGGCAATTCGAGCAGCCGGGCTCCCGCTGTTCATATTTGTGAACAAGATCGACCGGATCGGCGCGCGAGGCGCGCCATTGATCGACGACATTCGTAAGAAGCTGGCAGTTCGGGTCGTGTGCATGAACGACGTGACGAACATTGGCTCCCGCCAGGCAGAAATCAGCAGCTACGAACTTGACCATCCGGACTGGCGGGAGCCGGTGATCGATCTCCTGGCCGAAGCCAACGAACTGGTCATTGAGGAGTTCGATCGTACAGACGGTCGGCTGGATGACGCCTTTTTGAGAGCCGAACTACGGGCGCAGATTTCTGGAAACGAGATTGTGCCAGCCTTCTTTGGTTCGGCAATCACCGGCGCTGGTGTTTCAGAATTGCTTGCCGGTATCGAAACGTGGATGCCAGCGGCAGAGGAAGACCGGACGTCACCTCCCGCTGGTATCGTGTTCAAAATCACTCGTGAACCATCCGGTCAAAAGCTGGTCTATGTTCGGCTCTTCACCGGCGAAATTGGGACGCGTCAATACGTCAAGGTCTACCACCAGAGCACACCAGGCGATTGTGAAGACCTTGAACAGGATGAGGAGCGCATCACCGGTATCGATCGCTTTGTCGAAGGATCGACCATACGCGGCGACACGGTTGTTGCCGGAGAGATCTCTATCTTGCATGGCATACATACCGCCCGGATCGGGGACGGCATTGGCCATGAGAGGCCGATACCGCAACCAGACCCTCCTGCGTTTCCCAGACCGGTCCTGGAAAGCATTGTCCAGCCAAACGAAAGCGATGAGCTCGTGCAATTGCGAACCGCGCTGGAGGAACTTGCCGAACAGGATCCGCTCATCACATTGCGCCAGAGCAATGATGCAGGTGAGATCTCGGTCTGCCTCTTCGGCGAGGTCCAGAAGGAGGTCATGCAGGAGACGCTCTCCCGCGAGTATGGAATCAAGGTGACCTTCGGCGCAAGCCAGACGATTTGTTTCGAACGCCCGACTGGCGTTGGCGAATACACTGTACTCATTGATTCAGACGAAAACCCTTGTTATGCAACCGTCGGTTTCCGCATTCAGCCCGGCGAACGTGGAACAGGTATCGGCTACGAGCGCCAGCTAGGGTCTCTTCCGCTCGCCTTTTACCGGGCAATCGAAGAGACGGTCTATAAAACGCTCACCCAGGGACTGGCTGGCTGGAACGTCACCGACTGTGCCGTCACCCTCACCCAGGTTGGAATGAATCCACTCAGCACTGCCGCAGACTTCCGCAAACTGACACCAGTTGTGTTGATAGAGACGCTTCGTCTGGCCGGCACCGAGGTTTGTGAGCCGGTCGAACGAGTTGATCTCAGGATACCCGAGGATACCTTCGGCGCGGTCTGTGGCGTCGTCATCAACGGACGCGGAACGATTCAAGATGCGTTTTTAGAAGGAGAGGATTACCGCATTATTTGCGAGATCCCGACGGTGGAGCTCCCGGCAATCGAGCAGCAGTTGCCTGGCTTGACACGCGGTGAGGGAGACTGGGTCTCAAAACTTGCCGGGTATATTCCCGTAACCGAAGACGTTCCTGTGCGATCTCGTGTCGGTCCGAACCCGCTCAACCGGGCACACTACTGGGCTGAGGTGTCCCAGACATAACGACCACCCGAACACCATAGAGGTTGGCAGAGTGCAAGTAGCCAATCGATGGCGTACATGAACTGTTCAATTCACAGTCGATATTCAGTAGATATAATATGTGTAGCTAATCCGGCGCAACAGAGAATCGGGTTGCAGCCGGGAAGCTGTTAGCCTTTGCTGGCTTCTAATACTTCGCATCTATAAAGGAAGTCAACACACGCCATTATGTGAGTGAAGGGGCTAGCAGCAGAACGTTCATTGCCGTTGACCATCGGATGCCAACCGGCAATTCAGGAAAAGAGAACCTCAAATGACAGCACAAGGACCTCCAGTCATCGAAACAACGCCGGAGATGGTTCGGAAGGTGTATGAAACCATCGAAGCAAACCTTGAAATCATCCGTAACCGGCTGAACCGCCCGCTGACGCTAATGGAAAAGATCGTGCTCGGCCATCTCGATGATCCGGCTGGCCAGGAACTGGACGCCGGTGAAAGCTACATCATGGTTCGCCCTGACCGGGTCGCCATGCAGGATGCAACCGCGCAGATGGCGGTGCTGCAGTTCATGCAGGCCGGAAAGAAGGCAGTCGCACTGCCGACGACAATCCACTGCGATCATCTCGTTCGGGCGCACGTTGGCGCGGCGAACGACCTGATAACCGCCAATTCAGAAAATCGCGAAGTCTATGACTTCCTCGGTTCGGCGGCGGCGAAGTATGGCATTGGTTTCTGGGAACCTGGCTCAGGAATTATCCATCAGGTTGTCCTTGAGAAGTACGCATTTCCCGGCGGCTTGATGATCGGCACCGATTCGCACACGCCAAACCAGGGCGGGCTGGGCATGATCGCCGTCGGTGTCGGCGGCGCGGACGCAGTTGACGTCATGGCCGGGTTCCCCTGGGAAGTTAAGTACCCGAAGAAGATCGCGATCTACCTTGAAGGCGAGATGAGCGGCTGGACGGCGTCGAAAGATGTCATCCTGAAAGTCGCTGAGATTCTGACCGTCAAAGGCGGCACCAATCACATCGTCGAGTACATCGGCCCGGGCGCTCGATCTATCTCCTGCACCGGCAAAGGCACCATCACCAACATGGGCGCGGAGCTTGGGGCGACAACGTCGATTTTCCCGTTTGACAATCGCATGGACGTTTTCTTGCGCGCTACCAACCGGGTAGAAATTGCCGATCTTGCCCAGGAATACCGGCATCTGCTTGAACCTGATCCAGATGTTGAAGAAGATCCAGAGCGCTACTACGACCGGGTTGTCCGCATCGATCTTTCGACCTTGGAACCGCACATCGTCGGGCCGCACACGCCCGATCTGGCACGGCCTGTCTCGGAAATGGCGACGGCCGTCGAGCGTGAAGGGTATCCAGACAATCTGGCAGCGGCGCTGGTCGGCAGCTGCACGAACTCTTCGTACGAGGATATCGTCCGCGCGACGTTCATCGCCGAACAGGCGCTGGCTCACGGCACGAAGATGGCAGCTCCATTCTTTATCACACCTGGTTCGGAGCAGATCCGGAGAACGGTCGAACGCGACGGTATGCTCGACCGGTTGACCGAAGTCGGCGGGAAAATTCTGGCGAACGCTTGCGGTCCATGCATCGGCCAGTGGCAGCGCGACGATCTGGAGTTCGATCCGAACGATGTCGACAACACGAAAGCCCGCAACAGTATTATCAATTCGTTCAATCGCAATTTCCCACGCAGAAACGACGGCAATCCGAGCACGCTGGCGTTCATCGGTAGCCCGGAGATCGTGGTCGCCTACGGGTTGGCGGGACGGCTGTCCTTCAACCCGCTCGAAGATGATCTGTACGACAGTGACGGTAACCCGTGGAAACTCAGCCCACCGCCGGTAGCGCCGGAACTCCCTGAAGGTGGTTACGTTCCAGTCAGCAGCGGCTACGTGCCGCCATCAACCGATCCGGACAACGTGGAAGTCGTCATCAAGCCAGGCAGCGAGCGACTACAGGTGCTGGAGCCGTTCGACGCCTGGGACGGTGAAGACATGCTCGACCTACCAGTGCTCTTCAAGGCGATCGGGAAATGCACGACCGATCATATTTCCCCCGCCGGACGCTGGCTGCGGTTCCGAGGGCACATTGACAATATCAGCAATAACATGATGATTGGGGCTATCAATGCCTACACCGGCAAGGCTGGTACAACGAAGAACCTGCTGACCGGTGAGACCGATCAACCCGCGGCGGATGTTGCCCGGGCTTACAAGGAAGCCGGACTACGCTGGGTGATCGTCGGGGATGAAAACCTCGGCGAAGGCAGCAGCCGTGAACATGCCGCTATGGAACCACGGTACCTTGGCGCAGGAGCGATCATCGCCAAGAGTTTCGCGCGAATCTATGAATCAAATCTCAAAAAGCAGGGCATCTTGCCGTTGACCTTCGTCAACCCGGATGACTATGACCTGATTGAGGAAGATGACCGGATGAGCCTCGTCGAACTTGCTGATCTTTCGCCGGGAGAATCAGTCATGTTGCGCATCAGCCATAGCGATGGCAGCTTTGACATCGTCGAACTGCGGCATACGCTAAATGACGAGCAGATTGACTGGTTTAAAGCCGGGTCGGCGCTGAATGTGCTCGGTGATGGCTAACCAGATAAGTTAAAGCCCGTGACCGAAATCGGCGGAGAAGGTGTATTCGTCCGGACTCCAGGGAGTTTTCCAGGAGTCATCATCGAAACGACTCAGCCTGAACGGCGCAAGGTCGACGAGCGATGAATGACCGTTGACGATGAGTTCGGCCATGGCTTGGCCGCTCGCCGGACCTTTCTTGAACCCTGCGCCACTGAAACCCGCCATGATATAGAGATTGTCTGGATGGGCAACCCGGTCGAGGATCGGGTGTGCATCCGGCGTCATATCGTAGATACCGGCATGACCGGACAGGTAGCTGGCCTGACTCATGGCGGGCATGCGATGGCAAAGCCGCTCGATTGCCGCACGGGCATAGCCGGAATCCGGGCGTTCATCCCAGCCATCCGGAGCGACGACATCATGGAACTCGCCGCCGCCAATTCCGACCAGCGTCCGGTTTGGTCCCCAGTCGCGTAAAAATATCCCGGCCGCGGTATCGACATAGGACATCGTTCCGCTGGCTGGCATGGCAAGTGGTCGGGTCACTATTGCCACCTGGACCCGGAGCGCCTCTACCGGCACTGCAATTCCCAGGTTGGCGCAGAGGTCTGCTGACCAGGCGCCCGCCGCCAACACGACGGATTCTGCGTCAACCGGACCAGACGTGGTTTCAACGCCGGCTAGCCGTCCGCCAGCAGATCGCAACCCAGTTACCCGGCAACCTTCAACGATCCGGGCGCCACCACGGATAGCCGCTTCCGCCATCGAACGCGTTGCGGCGACGGCATCAACGTAACCGGAGTCCGGCTCGTAGGCAGCCAGATCAATGTCATCGACATTCAAAAACGGCTGCAGTTCGTATAATTCGTCAGCAGAAATCACCCGGGAGGTAATTCCGATCTCATTTTGCAGCGCGACGTTCCGCTGCAACCGTTCTCTATTGCCAGCATGCTCACCACGCGTGGCAACTGTAACGACGATTCCGGATTTCACAAATCCGCAATCCCCGCCGATGATTTCCGGCCAGTTAGCAAAGGTCTGGTAGCTCCTGTAGGCTAGCGTGGCTTCTGGCACGTTGGAGTAGTGCAGGCGCAACAACGCGCCGGTCTTGCCGCTTGCGCCAGCAGCCAGAGAGTGTCGTTCGAGAACGAGTACATCCGATACGCCAAGCTGTGTCAGCGCGTAAGCCAGGCTAACGCCCATGATCCCGCCACCGACAATGACCACTTCTGCCCGGTCGTTCATACGCCTGATTTCCTTTTATATTGTTACGATCACATGGTATCCACTGTTTGTCCGTCGCAATGAATCGAAGAGAAGCATGCCATGATTCTGGTGCCAGCAGATCGTTCGAGTTTTTCGTTTCGGCCTGACATTGAACCTGTGGCTATCGCAGAGCCAGATTGCGTCGTTCGGATGGAGACATCAGCAGCCCATATTGAACGATTATTTGACGCCGGACCGCACTGGGCAACACTCGTCAACACTCGTGAAATCAACGCCGTCACCGGACCAGTGTTCGTTTCAGGAGCTGAGCCAGGTGACGCGCTAGCGGTTGAGATTCTGGAGATTGAGACTCTTGACTGGGGCTGGAACATGTGGCTGCCTGGATTTGGACTGCTTGGCCAGCAGGCGAAGCAGCCACAACTGCGCAGAATTCCTATTCACGACGACCGGGTCTGGCTGACCGGCGATGTCTCGGTGCCGCTCCGACCGATGATCGGCTGCCTGGGTGTCGCGCCTGCAGCCGGCGAATCATCAACCCTCGCCCCGCCATATCCGTGGGCTGGCAACTATGACCTCCCGCAAATACGCGCCGGAAACACCGTGCTCTTCCCGGTCCAGGCGCCAGGCGCACTCTTTTCACTTGGCGATCTTCATGCGGCGATGGGTTCCGGTGAGCCAACAAGCGTCGCGATTGAATGTTCGGGTGCAGCGACCATCCGCCTCGGATTGCGAAAAGGACTGGCGCTGTCTGCCCCTCGCATTGAATCTCCACACCGCGTCTACACAGTCGGCATCAGCGCCGATCGAGACTACCGGGTCGCGGCGCACCTTGCGACAGACCAGATGTTGAAGCTACTCACGCACGACGCTGGCTATACCATTGAAGATAGTTATGTCATCTTTTCAGCTGCAGTTGATCTGGAGCTCGGCGGCCCGGCCGCTGCGGTTGTAACCGCGAGCATTGATCGCAACCTGGTCAGTATCTGATCAAATTCGTCTCGCCACGAATCCAATTATTGTGGATGTCAGAAGCCAGATAGGGCTAGTTGGCAGCCGGTTTTGCCCTGGCAACTTCTGGTTGAGCTGGAGGTGAAAATGTTGCGAGTACAACCCCGCCAATGATGCAAAGCCCTCCAGCGATCGTGACGGTGTGCAGGTGTTCACCAAGCAGGATCACGCTCGAAATCACGCCGACGACAGGAACAAGATAGAGGAAGGTTCCAGCACGCGATGCTGGAAGATACATCAAGCCAATCGAGAACAACACCCCGGCTCCGATGGTCGCGCCACAGCTAATCAGCGCAACCGCCAGCCAGCCCGAAGCGTCAAGGTTTCCAAGCGCCGTGGCGAACCCGCTCGCCCCGAAAGGAAGGACGAATGGCAGCGAGAATATCGCACCCAGCAAGGCTATGCTTGCCGGTGGAATATCAGGGCCAAGATACGGTTTGACAATGATCGAGTACAGGCCATACAGAAACGCTGCAAGAAAGACGAGACCGCAGCCAACCAGATAGCTTGGAGAGATGTTGATCTCATCGCCTCCGCCGGTGAGCGCGATTAGAGAACTCCCAAGCAACGCAATGGCCAACCCTGCCCACATTCTGGGGGATATATATTCCCGCAGCACCAGCGCGGCCAGCACGGCAATGATGACGGGCTGAGTGCCGAGTAACAGCGCCGCTACCCCTGCCTCAACGTAGTGTATCCCTATCACCAGAGGCACATTGAAACCGAGCATGCCGAAAATACCGAGGATGATCGTTTTTAGCATCATCGACCGCGCCGGCATCGCAGGCCGAACCAGTCCGATCAGAAGCAGCGCAAACAACGCACCAAAACCAAACCTGGCCAGGAGGATCTGGCCGGAGTTCATATCGTCAATCAGGGAACGGGTTGCCGCTGGCACGAAGCCCCAGAGAGAAATCGTTCCGATCATCGCCAGTGTGCCGAGCAGTGCTTCAGCGGGACGCTCTCGGTTGCGCATCGAAGCTCTCCAGCGGCAACAGGCGAATCTGACACCTGCCAACTATGCCATGTTCTGACAGGCGAATTGCGGACCTTCGACCGGACAACAACCTGGCTATAATGCGCTGTTCACTGAAACAGTCGCTCGAACCCTGTGGTTACCTCGGAGGCAACGTATCCAGCAGGCCTTGATCACGCAAGAAATCAGTCAGCAACGGGATCTCAAAAAGCGCGTCCGTTTTGTCGTAGGCAAACCAGGCAAAGAGCAATGACAACACGAACGGCGGCAGAAACACCACCCAGAGCACGATCGCGCCGATACCGAGCGTCACCACGGTGCCGCAGATGAAGACAATCGCAGCAAAGAACGAGTAGACGAGCGATACGAGGTGAAACCCAAGCGCCTGTATCGAATGATCTCGTAACAGCGGCTTCTGTTTCGTCTCATCCAGAATCAGCACAATCAGCGCGACAAACCAGAAGATGTAGCCAAGGGCAGCCAGAATCCGATCGTTGGAATTGGCTCCGCCATCCGTCGTTTCAGATGGTATGCCCGGGTACTGACTGGAAGGCGGGGGATGACCCTCGGAACGATCGGGGGGTTCGGGTTGTTGTTGATCGGACACAGGTTTCTCCCATCAATCATGGGTACAAGCTACCAGCTAGCTAACCTCTGCCAGTTCCTCAAACGCTGAGTCCTGCGGTGTTTGTAGCACCTGAATCCCGCCCATTATGGCAGTAGTGGCAAGGTACAACACCGGTCCTTCTGCTACACCATCATCAGAATCTGTCAGGTCATCAATACCGCCGGCCATCGTCTTTTTTGTGATTTCAACGCGTACGTTGGTTGGAACGAAGAGCCTGACACCGCCGAAAATAGCCCGAACATCAAGACTCGCTCCCAGGGAATCGAGTTCAACGTCTCCAAGATCAAGATCAATACCGCCAAAAACAGCCCGGACTGTGCCGCCACGGAACTCGGTTGCGTTACTCTTGAGCTGGATACCGTCCATAAACGCCAGTAGATCAAGCTCCTCGCTCTGCTCATCTCCGACGGATGGCATCTGCTTTCTAACGATCGTTCTCGCGATCGTGGCGATGATGTTTATCAGCACGATGATGGCGAAGATTTTCAGAATTGCCTTTAACATACGCTCTCCCATTCATATGTTGTAGTGGGTGAAGGCGGCTATTCGTCCTTCTTTGGATTGCAGGTCGTATACATCGCCAGCTCAACTTCATCCGCCAGGCTGAAACCGCCTCCCTCAAGCGGCTGCCCGGGAGAAAAGTCAAAGTCCGACCGTTTGATGGTCGCGTGTCCGTAAAACGCCGTTCTTGGATTGCCATCTGGCAGAATTTGAACGCCTTGCCAGGTCGTATCAAAGGTCACGGGGACGGTTTTTCCGTGCATCGAGAGATCACCGGATACGTTAAACCGTTTGTCATTGACCGGCTCGACATGATTGCTAACGAATGTGGCGATTGGATATTTCTCTACCTCAAAGTATCGCTCACCTTGCAAGGTCTCGTCTCTTCCGGAATTGTGGGTATCGATGGTGGAAACGTCAATTTCCGCCTTCACCGACGAAGCCGGGATGTTATCGGGATCAAATTCGATGCCTCCTCGCGTACCGCTGAACGCTCCCTTGATGGTTGAGACCTTCATGTGTCGTACGGTAAATTCAAAGGTTGAGTGCGCCGGATCGATGGTCCACGATGTTATCTTTGTAGCAGCCACGGTTTCTATCTACCCTTTCGACATTTCTTCAGCAACAGCCTTTAAATTATACGGCGGCTGCGAAAAGTCACAGACTGCATCGATCACGAAGATGACATCACTGGCAAATCCACGCTCCAGAGCCTCACGCATCTGATCCGGATGTTCGACTCGCATGCCGTCTCCGCCAAACGATTTCGCGAAGGCGACAAAATCAGGACCGTTTAGCGCGGTCTCATGGGCTCTGCCGTATTTCGCCTGCTGCATCCAGACGATCATCCCGTACTGGCGATCGTTCAATATGACGATAACCGGGTTCAATCCATATTCAACGGCTGTTGAAAACTCCGCACTCGCCATCAGGAAGCAGCCGTCACCGGTTACTCCGACGACCTTCTTTTCTGGAAATGCCAGCTTGGCCGCCATAGCCGCTGGCAGGCTGAAACCCATTGCTCCCCAGAATCCCTCGGAGAGAAAGGAGGTTCGATTGTGCGTTTCGACCAGCAACCGGGTCCACTGATTGTGCTCGCCAATATCTCCGAGTACGATGAGATCATCGTCGACATACTCGCGAATCGGCTCAAGCGCAACACTGTAGTGCATCGGACCATGTCCCTGGTAGTTGTTGCGGTATGACTTCAGCACGCCTTCCCGGATGCCTGCCTTTTCAACGGCAAGCCGCTGGCGTAGTTCATCATCTCCTTCCCGCTGCTGATCCCCAAGCACCTCGATCAACTGGTTGACGCCGATCTTGATATCAGCTACTGTCCCGGCCTGTGACCTGCTGTCCGCGCCTTCACCATCATTCCCCAGCCAGACTCCAACGACTGGCGCATCTGTCTCGTTGAACAGTTGATCAGCGTGCCCGGTGCCGCCGCGGAGACCGATTGCCAGCACAAGATCAGCATCTTTGAGCAACGATCGCTGAAATGGTGTCCTCTGGTAGAGGGATGGTTGCCCGGTGGAGAGCGGATGGATATCCGGAAATCCGCCAGACGCGTCACCGGAAAGAATGACCGGCGCTTCCAGTAGTTCGGCCAGTTCGATCACTTCTTGTTCCGCATGGGCAGCCCGTACGCCTTTGCCGACCCAGATCAATGGCTGGTTTGAGCGCCGGACCTGCTCGGCGATTTCTTCTAACGCCGTCGGGTCGAGACGAACCGGAGCTATGTTCTGTGGGCGATACGCTTCCATCTCGAGGGCATCGGCAGTGAGAACATCCTCCGGAATCTCAATGTGAACTGGACCAGGCCGGCCGCTGGTCGCGATAGCAAACGCTTTGCTGAAGACAGACGGGATATCAGCCGGATCCTGTATCGAAACACTCCACTTAGTGACTTGCCCAAACATGGGCATCAGGAAGTCCTCGTTATCGACGCCGTGAAATGATTCGAAACTCGCGCCACGAGGCACCGCGCCGCTGATGTGGATCATTGGGGAGGCGGCCATATACGCCTGAGCTACCCCGGTAAGTGAATTTGTGGCTCCCGGTCCAGCTGTCACCAGGCAGACGCCTGGTTTCCCAGTCAACCGGCCATATGCATCGGCCATGCCGCTCGCGCCACCCTCATGCTTGACGGTGATGTGCCGTATATCTGGCGCATCCGCCAGCGCGTCGTAAATGGCGATGACGTGGGAGCCGACTAGCCCGAAGACAACATCGACTCCCTCTGCTCGCAAAGCTTCAACGATTGCCTGGCCAGGTTTCTGTTTCACGGTTGTGCGTGATTCGGTTGCCGCCATAGTATCCGGTTCTACCCTTCGTCTTGTTTCTGAGTCAGGCCGACCCCTCTTGATGCAGGAAGGCACAGACGCAACACGTCTTCGTGTGCATGCCAGCAGACAAGACAATAGCACGTCTGTTACTTGCGAGATACCTCGAGGTGTACAGGAATACTGGCGGCGGAAATATGCTGGACCACGCGACATCCAGCCCCGAACAATAAATTCAAGCCTGTCATCACATGTGGAGCTGACAGGTGGAAAACGACGGAACCCGTCCGATCAGGCTTCAGCAGGAATTACCATACTTGCGATCGAGGTTGCCCAGCCTTCGATCTCCGCCCAATCGCGATAATCGCCGTCTGGAACGCGTAAGGCAAACACCATAGCGCGCTCCCGAAAGTTCAGCCTTTTGCGCTCGATGCGGCCGGCAAAGACTTTGTGATCTCTCGCGCCGGTGGCGTCAATGATCCCGGAAACATCAACCGGGTCTTCCTCAGGGCTCAGAGGATCGCCGACCGGTCCGCTTGAGAAGAGCCAGAGCGGTCTTTCAGCCAGTGTTTGTTTGTGCTCTTCAACAAAGTCTCGGGCCTCTTTGAGCCAGTGCCCCAGATACACCGCGCTTCCAACGACAGCCACATCATATTCTTCGACGGATGTCACCTGACCGACATCCAGAACCGTAACCGACAACCCTTCTCGAATGAGGACGCTTCCGATTCGCTCTGCTATTTCTGAGGTTGCGCCATACTTGGACGCAACAGTGACAAGTGCTCTCATGCCTGGTACTCCATCTCTTATTGAAAACGCTTTTCGCCGCAGCATTTCCACCACCATCGTATAGGTCCACCAACGAAAACCGTATGGTTTTTGTCACAATACATAGCGAGCTACGCTTCCATCTTGTAGCAAACGAAAGTGAGACTGATCGGCGGATGGCTACGAGTTTTGAAATCGGAGTCTGGTATGGCGCGGGTTGATACCGTGCAATTGCGTGAAGTTGAAGAGCGGGATCTGCCGGTGTTTTTTCGCCACCAACAGGATCCGGAAGCCAATCACATGGCCGCCTTCACCGCTAAAGATCCGAATGATCGGCAGGCATTTTTAGCGCACTGGTCCCGGATCATGAATCAGGAAACGATTACGATCCGGTCGATTCTCTACGAAGGACAGGTAGCTGGATACATCCTGGTTCATAACGATTTCGGAGAACCGGAGGTGAGCTACTGGATCGGAAAGGAATTCTGGGGAAAGGGCATCGCAACAAACGCATTGGCGGACTTTCTGTCTCAGATTTCCACCAGACCACTATACGGGCATGTAGCCAAAGACAACCTCGGATCGTATCGAGTGCTGGAAAAATGCGGGTTCAAACTCGTTGGCGAGGACAAAGGTTTCGCCAACGCCCGTGGCAAGGTCACCGAGGAATATGTCCTTGAGTTGAAGTGATTGCCAGGATCGGATCTACTCGAACAACTGATTCGAGTCTACTTAGCATAATCCAGTTTATCGCTTCATCAACTCTTCATCTGCCCTCTGGATACTATACTCAAATGCAACCGGTTTTCTAATGATTGACAAGACGCCAGATGAGAATCCTCATCGTTGAAGATGAAGAACGACTTGCCGGTCTCATCCGCACCCGTGCAATGGCCGACGGCTACGCTGTCGACGCCGTGCATACAGGCGAAGACGCACTTGAGTTCGTCCGGTTTTCGAAATACGATGTCATCATACTCGACGTTATGCTTCCAGATATTGACGGTCTCCAGGTTTGCAGAACGCTGCGAAAACGGCAGATGCAGACACCGGTGCTGCTACTCACTGCCAAGGATGGCATTGATGACAGAGTCGCTGGACTGGACGCAGGCGCTGACGACTATCTGGTGAAACCATTCGCCTTCGCGGAGCTTTTCGCGCGACTTCGAGCCTTGACGCGGCGGCCTGCTGAAACGCTCAATCCCATTCTTGTCGTCGGCGATCTTCGATTGAACCCCGCAACCAGGACGGTATGGCGTGGTAAAGATGAATTCCAGTTGCCAAACAAAGAATTCGGCATCCTCGAGACGCTCATGCGGCGACCGAACCAGGTCATGACCAGATCGATGATTGCCGAGCAGGTCTGGGATTATGATTTTGATTTGGTGACGAATGTGATCGACGTGCATATCAGATCATTGCGCCGCAAGATTGACGATCCTTACCCGGACAAATACATCCAGACCGTTCGCGGCGTTGGCTACACAATGGCAATCGATGGCTAAGCGCGTACCGATCCGCTGGAGACTGACAGCCTGGTACACCCTGCTTTTGACCGCTATTTTGCTCGTTTTCGCAGTTGGATTTTATGTTGGCCAGCGTAGACTTCTCGTCGAATCGCTTGACACAACGCTTGACGCCCAGGCTGGGCTGACCTTTGCCTCGCTCGATGCCAGGGATACGACAGCCGGAGCCGGGACCGTTCAGATATCAAACCCTGAGGCGGGCGACCAGTTCATTGTCATTACCGATGAACATGGCCAGGTGTCCACCAGCAGTGGCACCGGGGTAGCAGCCGGACCGGCCGATCTGGAAGGAGTTGCCGCTGCACTCGAAGGCGAGACTTCAATACGCTGGGTTGTGGTTGGTGATCGGCGAATGCGAGTTCTCAGCCAGCCATTGCGAGGCAATGACGGCGCGATCTACGGCGCCCTGCAGATCGGCATTACTGACGAGGAGCTCACTGAGACGCTCGGCATCACGATTACCCTGGTGGCAATCCTGATTCCTATCGCCATCTTCGCATCTGGTCTCAGCGGTTACTGGTTTGCCAGACGAGCGTTGAAACCAGTCGACACGATCACCCAGCTGGCTGCGGGCATCGAGGCCGACGACCTGGAACAGCGGATCGATCTACCCCTCCCACAGGATGAAATCGGCCGGCTGGCACAGACGTTCAACAGTATGCTCGATCGCATTCAGAACGCATTCAATCGACAGCGGCAGTTTGCCGCGGACGCTTCTCACGAGCTCCGAACACCGCTGACCCTGATGCGAAGTCAACTGGAGCTTGCTCTCAGCCAGAGCCGCGACCCGGAGATCGATCAGGCGACGCTGAACAGCCTTGCGACGGATGTCGACCGGCTGACCAGTATCGTCTCCGCGCTGCTCACGTTGACCAGGGGTGATGTGGAACAGATACGGCTGGTTGTCGATCTGGTTAACGTCGATGAGGTAATCGACCTGATTGCCGAGCAGTATCAGATGCTCGCGAGCAGCCAGGGGGTACAGCTTCGCACAGAAACAGAACCGTTACAGATTCATGCCGATGAAGACCTGCTGATCCAGGTGCTGGTCAATCTGGTTGACAACGCGTTGCGTCATACAGACAAAGGCAAAAAAGTGACGATTGGCTGCCGCTCCGACCGAACTGGCGCTGACATCTGGGTGGCTGACGAAGGCATCGGGATCGCAACCGAACATATGCCATACCTCTTCGACCGGTTTTACCGGGTCGACCAAAGCCGCAATCGCGCATCAGGCGGCATAGGGCTTGGGTTAAGTATCTGTAAAATGATCGTGGATGCTCACAACGGAACGATCGATATCGAAAGCGTTGTCAGCCAGGGAACGACGGTCCATATCTGGTTGCCGGACGTTGACCCGTCTGACCGGCAAATCACTTAATTTCGCCTCGCCAGCCACGAACGCTTTGAAACCATCAAGTTGAACCAGCGCTCAACGCCGATTATGATGGTCGCAGAAAATATTAGGAAATGCTGATCAGATTAGCATGTAGTCCAGATAAGGAAACCGATGACACACGCAGCCGATGCAACGGAAACGACCAACCAACTCTGTCACGTTCGGCAAGTCCGGCAATACACCTCCGAACCGATTGACAACGAGACGCTCGACAACCTGATCCAGATTGCGCGCTGGACTGGAAGTTCAAGGAACACACAGCCATGGCATTTTGTTGTAGTTAATGATCGGGAGCAGTTGGAGAAGATTAGTCAGCTCAGAACGCCGATCAACTGGGTTGCCAGCGCGCCGGTCGCCATCGCCATCGTCCTGGATGGCCACAGCGACATCAGCGAAGCGTATGACGAAGGAAGGGTCACAGAACGGCTACTGATTGGCGCTCACATGCTGGGACTGGGCGGCGGCACTGCCTGGTTCGGAAATGCCGACCAGGAAGCTGAGGCAGCGCGGATCCTGAACATACCGGAAGGACGGACTGCTCGATCTGTTGTTGTGCTGGGACACCCGATTACGTCGAAAGATCCACGACCGAATCCAGCCCAGGGAGGCCGGAGGCCACTCTCGGAACTGGTCAGCCACAACCGGATGGGATAGTTGACGGATACTGTCTTCACGATGTTCGCAATATCCTCGCAACATTCTCCCGGCATACTTTCCGTAGAATTTTGTCATCCATTGATTCACACGTGAGGAGAAACACCGTTGATATTTGGACTAGGAAGTAAAAAATCAGCAGTAGTAACGGCGGAGGAGGCGCTTCCCGGACGGGATACGTCTGCGTTTGAGATTCAAGAGGAACACGCTGTGCTGGGCACCTCGATGGTGCCGCCGTACCCGTCTAACCTGGAAGTTGCCATTTTTGCTCTCGGCTGTTTCTGGGGTCCGGAACGGACCTTCTGGGGCATCGATGGCGTCTACACAACAGCCGCGTTGTACGCTGGTGGGTTCACGAAACACCCGACCTACAAAGAAGTATGTACCGGGAACACCGGTCACGCGGAGGCGGTGCTCGTTGTCTACGACCCCGAAATCGTCACCTACCGGGATCTGCTGAAGACCTACTGGGAATCGCACGATCCAACCCAGGTTATGCGACAGGGCAACGACATCGGCAGCCAGTACCGGTCAGCGATTTTCTATACGACAGATTCACAGCGTCGTGACGCAGAAGAGACCCGCGCAATCTACCAGACCGCGTTGGCCAGCAAGGGTTATGGTTCGATAGTAACCGAAATTCTTCCCGCAGACAGCTACTATTTCGCGGAACCGCAGCATCAGCAGTACCTGCACAAGGTGCCTGATGGATACTGCGGCTCTGGTGGAACCGGCGTTAGCTGCGCGATTGGGCTTGGCGTAACAGCGGACGAAGGACTCGACAGCATCCCGACGACGGACGAGGAGTGGCGGCAGCGGCTCACGCCAGAGCAGTACCATGTGTTGCGACAGGCTGGGACCGAGCCACCGTTTGCCGGTGAATACGTCGACACTGAAGAAGATGGTATCTATCGTTGTGCCGGGTGCGGTAATCCGCTCTTCGACAGCAGCAAGAAGTACCACTCCGGAAGCGGCTGGCCCAGCTTCACCGAAATAGTTTCACCAGACGCCGTCGAAGTGGTCGAAGACCGCTCCTACGGAATGGTCCGTACTGAAGTGCGTTGTTCACGCTGCCACTCCCACCTCGGTCATGTCTTCAATGATGGCCCGCGTGAAGCAGGTGGTGAACGCTGGTGTATGAATAGCCTGTCACTTGATCTTGACGAACGCTAGCGACACGCGCGCAGACTCGCGAAATGAACCGCTCCACAATGGACGCAGGTATTCAGGACGTGCGACGATCCGCGCGGCAACGGGACGATCATCGGGCAGTCACGGACCGGATGCGGCGTCACGGCGATCGGGTGGTCGAAGACGTCGCTTAGGCGAGCCGGGGTGAGCGCTTCCCACGGTGGACCACAGGAGTCGACCCGGCCATTCTTTAGAATGAGGACTCGGTCGGCATAGGCTGCCGCCAGGTTGAGGTCATGAAGGATAGCGAGAATCGCGACGCCCTGGGAGGCTAACTCACGGGCAATCTCCAACACCAGTTCCTGGTGACGAATGTCCAGTGCCGCGGTCGGTTCATCGAGCAACAGACAACCAGCCTCCTGAGCCAGGATGCGGGCCAGCATCGTCCGTGCCTGCTCACCGCCGGAGAGAGTTGGATAGGTGCGCTCCGCCAGGACGCGCACCTCTGTCTGGCGCATCGCTCGTTCGGCGATGTCGCGATCCTGAGCTGCCGAGCTCTGCCGCCGGTGTGGATGCCGGCCCATCATGACGACATCCTCGACGGTGAACGCAAAGCGTAGCAGGGATTGTTGCGGGAGTACCGCTCTTCCAAGCGCCAGTTTATCGGCTTTGATGCTGTCAATTGGCTGGCCACCGAGAAGCACCTGGCCACTATCTGGCCGTAGATCGCCTGACAACACCTGGAGCAGGGTTGACTTTCCTGCGCCGTTAGGTCCGATCACCGCCAGGATCTCGCCGGGGTAAACGCAGGCCGAAACCTCGGAGAGAAGTTTTCTGTCTCCTACTTCGACGGTGATGGAGTCCGCTTCGAGTACCGGTGTTTGGTCGGTCAACTTAGGGCTACCATCCAGTTTGCTGCTTCTTTGAGCGGTAGAGCAGCCACATAAAGAACGGACCGCCAATGAGCGCGGTGACGACTCCAAGTGGCAACTCCCCCGGCACAACGAGGGTGCGAGCCGCCAGATCAGCAAAGAGGACTAACACAGCACCACCGAGCGCGCTGGCTGGTAGCAACAGGCGGTGGTCGGGACCAGCGATAATGCGTATAAGATGCGGCACGACCAGACCGACAAAGCCAATGATCCCGGCGACCGCGACAGCAGCGCCGGTCATCAATGCCGCCAGACCAATTATCACTGCTCTCACGAGTTCCGTATTTATCCCCAGGTGCCGCGCCTCAGCGTCACCCAGCACCATCAGATTCAGGTGACGACCCCAGCGCGGGACGAATAACAAGCCAAGCAGGATGAACGGCAGCACCGCCGTCACCGCCTCCCAGGTCGCGCCGCCAAGGCTGCCGAGGGACCAGAAGACAATGTCACGCAACTGCTGATCATCGGCACGGTAGGTCAGGTAGCCGGTAGCCGCACCGGCAATGGCGCTGACTGCGATGCCCATGAGAATGAGTGTTTCGACATGTGCACGACCTTCGGAACGTGAGACGGCATAGACAGCTAGCGTTGCGACGAGCGCTCCCGCGAAGGCGGCAATCGGTAGTGAAGCCCGTCCGAGTAGAGAAAATCCCAGCACGATAGCTGCAACCGCTCCGAAAGATGCGCCGCTAGATACCCCGATCAGCGCTGGCTCCGCCAGCGGATTGCGAAACACCCCTTGTAGGACCGCACCGGCCGTCGCCAGGCCTGCGCCGATCAACACCGCCAGGATCACTCGCGGCATCCGGATTGACCAGAAGACCGCCCACTGCTGACTGGTGTACTCAATCCCGA
The DNA here is from genome assembly GCA_964577155.1 of uncultured Thermomicrobiales bacterium. Taxonomy (GTDB): domain Bacteria; phylum Chloroflexota; class Chloroflexia; order Thermomicrobiales; family CFX8; genus CAZNYB01. The sequence goes on from CAZNYB010000005.1 coordinate 33,934, forward strand.
TATGGATACCGATCCGGTCCAGTGTCATCGCGACCACCTGATCAGGTGAGATGCTGACCGCTCCGTAACCAACATTGACCAGCAGCGCAACGATGAGCAGCAAGAGTAAAACCGGGATCACCATAGCAGCGCGGAACGACCGCCTGACGGACCAGCGAGCACGCCAACTCGCGGTCAGTTTTTGGGCCATCGCGATTGTCATCCTATTGATCTAACTCCGGATGGAGGACTTGCACCAGTTCGAGCAAGGCTTGACCGGTACGCGGGCCTAACCCCAGAAAATAGAGTGCGTCGTAGTCGTAGATCGCCTGATTTTCACCGCCAGGCGTCTGGGCAATACCGGGGATTTTCAACAATCCTTCGATTCCACCGATCGACTCCAGGCCGGTCGTTTGGATGATATAGACATCTGGAGCAGCCTCGACCAACGCTTCGGCGGTGATCGGCTGGTAGTCCTCGAATCCTAACTCCGCACCAGTGTTGATTCCACCAGCAGCCTCGATCATGACATGCGCCTCGGAGGCGGACCCGGCGATCAGCTGGGTGTTGGCTCCGCGCACATAGAGATAGGCAACCCGGGGCTGGCTGTCCGCTTGTTCCGCAAGTGCTACGGCTTCGTCAATCTCCTGCTGCGTTTGAGCAGCCAGAGCCTGACCAGCTTCGGATACGCCGAGTGCATCCGCAACAGCCTGGATCTTGTCTGGAACGCCTTCTATCGTCGTCACACTGGGAAGAATGACGACCGGAACACCGGCGTCGCGAATCTGCTGGAGCACCTCTGGCGGACCGGCTGAATCATTACCTATAAGGACCGTCGGTTCGACCGCCAGGATGCCCTCCGCTGCCAACTGGCGCTGGTATCCGATCTTCGGTGTATCGACTGCCTCGGGCGGATAGCTAGCTGAAGTATCGGTGGCGACGACATTGTCGCCGAGACCAAGCGCGTAGATGATCTCGGCAAAGTCGCCGTTGAGCGGGACGATTCGACTTACGTCGCTCACCGTCACTTCGTTGCCTTCGAAATCCACGATCGTGACCGGCAAAACTGGTATTGGCGCGGTATTCGCCAACGTTGGCGTTTCAGCAGGTTGTACCTCCTCGGTAGGACTAGCTGTAGGTTCGGTCTCCTCGGCAGTCGGTGTTCCCGTCGCCGTTGGTTCGACAGTTTCAGTCACAGTTGCCGTCTGAGTGGCTGTCGGTTGCTGGGCGCTAGATGAGATCGGCGTTTCAGTTGGCTCTACCGCCTCCGAACCGCCGCAAGCGACCAGGATCAACAGGGAAGCCAGCCCCACCATAGTGAAGCTGACGATCTGCTTCATCATCTCGTTATCCCTCTCTGGAACGGGGCCGCTCTGGCCGGCAGAGTTGCTATACTCTGTGACAGACAGAGCGACACCGTCGCCTCAATCTAGAGGCTGAACGCTCCTTCGCCGTTACCGCGACGAATGGAGCCAGGTTGTTGCCGCGTCAGTGATAGACGGGCTGGCTTCTACTCCAGCCCGTTACTGTGTCGAGCTTTGCTCACGATCTCGATATTCAAGTTGCCCGCTTTCTTTCATCTCACCGCTTTCCAGTAATGCATGCCTGCTGAGGCGGAGTTGCCGGACGGTCACGCCTTCGTCATCCGCCGAGATGATGCGCCGTGAAACCGGTAGGTACACACCCTCGACATCCTCATAGGTGTCTTTGTAGACATCAGCCCGGCTAAAGCGTCCATCATCGGTGTTCCAGTAGAGCACCGTGAAGTCGGAAGGCAACGTCCGTCCATCCGACGCCGCCACCCGGTTCTGGATCTGGATCGAAAATCCCATCTGGCCCATCGCTCGATTGACCTGCGAAATCTCGCCCTGCTGGACCCGGTAGCTGGAGTCGAATCTATCGCCATGAACCTGTATGACCCGACCGGATGGGTCGCCATCTTCTGCTGACAGCGTCAGCGTGTTTCCACCATCAGCCCGCTCGTATGGCAAGTTCCAACGATGCCCTGCGATCGAACCTAGCTCTTGACGGAGCCACTTCTGATCATCTTCCGGGACATCCAGATCGAGATTGATTGACCGCGGTGACGTTACGCAGACCGTACCTGTGGCTACGAATCCGTCACAGTTGAACTCGAGATCGGCCTCAAAACCTCCAAAACCTTCTGGAAACCGGTAGGCTGCATTATGTGCCTGGCCCAGCAAATCGTGTGCCGCCGGATCGTCACTAACCGACTCTACAATGGTCGGCATGTTCTTCCTCCTTCACACATGGTTCATCACCACCTGATAATTCCGACTAGATAAGTCGGAATTAGGATATGGAACGATGGCATCTCTTGTCAAGGTCTATCTGAATTCTCTACACCATCTCCCCGATAGCAGTCAGTCATTCTCAATATGCACCGGTAACAACTTGGAAACTGAGGTTAGAATAGTTCGACTTGAGAACGATTCAGGGAGGGATAACTCTTGAAAATACTCATCTCCGCCGACATGGAAGGCACCAGCGGCGTCGTCAACTGGGTGCAGGTGATACCGCCGGAAATCGCCGGCCCAGGCCAGCCTTCGTCGACCGTCGAATATGAGCGAGCCAGATTGCGAATGACCCGGGAAGTGAATGCCGCTGCTGAAGGCGCATTCGCTGGCGGGGCTGACGAAGTGATCGTCAATGACTCTCATGACGGTATGCGAAATCTATTACCCGATGAACTGCATCCGAAACTACGATTTGTCACCGGTTTTGACAAAGAACTGTTGATGATGCAGGGGGTGGATGAAGACGGAATAAGCGCCGTCTTCTTTACCGGTTACCATGCCCGGGCAGGAACGCCGGATGGCCCGCTGGCCCATACATTCACCGGATTCGTCCATGATGTCCGGGTCGATGGCGTTTCGATGGGTGAATACGGTGTCAATGCCATTGTCGGCGGTCACTTTGGTGTGCCGGTCGCCATGGTGACAGGTGACAACCGGGCTATCGAACAGACACGTGATCTGCTCGGCGATCAGGTTGTTGGCATAGCCGTAAAAAGAGGCTATTCCACGACCGCCGCGATCAACTATCACCCGGATAAGGCTGAAAAGCTGATACGAGACGGCGCGGAAGAGGCTGTGCGAAATTTGAGTCAGATGCAGCCTTATCGTATGGAAGCTGGCGCGACGGTGGAGATCGACCTGGACCACCAGTCACGGGTCGACAAAGTTGTCAAGATTCCCGGCATCACCAGACTGGGTTGGCGATCATTCGCCTTCAATCCGGCTGATGCGGTCGAACTATCCCGCTATCTTCATGCCGCCATCACCGCCGCGGCTGCGCCAGCTCTGTAATCGAAGCCAGCAAGGAATGAGTAGACAGGACATCGAATGAAAGTGCTGATATCAGCCGATATGGAAGGCACCTGTGGGGTCTCCTCCTGGGTGCACGTTGGCGCACCTGAAACCGCCGGTCCAGGCCGGGCATCTTCAGTGGCCGAGTACGAGCGAGCCAGATCTCGCATGACCCGGGAAGTGAATGCGGCGGTCGAAGGCGCGCTGGCAGCCGGAGCGGAAGAGGTTATCGTCAATGATGCACACGGCGGCATGAGAAATCTGGTGCCGGAAGAGCTGCATCCAAGTGTCCGGTATACCACGGGGAATGATAAACCACTGGTCATGATGCAAGGTATCGATGAGCCTGGCGTCGAGGCAGTGTTCTATACGGGCTACCATGCGCGTGCGGGAACTCCTGGAGGACCACTGGCCCACACCTGGTCACTCTGGCTCAACGACATCCGGATCAACGGAGTCTCCGTTGGCGAGTACGGCTTGAACGCCGTCGTCGCTGGCTACTACGACGTGCCGGTAACTATGGTCTCCGGCGACAATCTCGCCGTCGCGCAGACCCGGGAATTGCTCGGCGAGCAGGTCGTCGGCGTCACCGTCAAGGATGGGTATTCGGAGACGTCAGCGATACACGTCCACCCCGATGAAGCCCTGGAGATGATCCGTGCTGGCGCGGAAGAAGCGATCAGCAACCTCGACCGAATGAGGGTCTACCGGCTACCGGAGAATGCAACCATCGAAATCGACACGGACCACCAGAACCGCGTTAGTTACGCTTGCCAGATACCGGGAGTCGAGCGAGTTGGTTGGCGGACTCTCAGCTATCAACCGAGCGACGCACTCGAATTTCATGAGATGTTCCGTGCGATAACTCGCGCGGCAAGCAGCCTGTAACCATGCGGGTACTTATATCGGCCGACATGGAAGGCACTTGCGGGGTCAGCAGCTGGGTTCAGGTGACGACGCCGGAGCTGGGCCGGAACGTCTCTCAGGTGGAGTACGACCGTGCCCGTCTACGAATGACCTGGGAAGTGAACGCGGCTGTCGAAGGAGCTTACGAAGCGGGAGCTGAAAGTGTCATCGTCACCGACGCACACGGCAGTAAGCGCAATCTGTTGCCAGATGAGCTGGACAGGCGGGTGCGCTTTGTCAGCGGATCAGAGAACGATCTTGGCATGATGCAGGCGATCAACGAACCAGACATCGGTGCGGTGTTTTTCACCGGCTACCACGCCCGGGCAGGAACGCCTGGCGGGCCGCTGGCGCACACTTCAACCGGTTGGATACAGGACGTGCGTGTCGATGGCATCTCGATGGGCGAATACGGCATGAATGCGCTTATCGCCGGTCACTTCGGCATCCCGGTTGCCCTGGTTACCGGTGACAACCTTGCTGTCGCGCAAACCAGAGAACTGCTTGGCAATCAGGTCGTCGGGGTCACTACCAAAGATGGGCATTCAACAACATCTGCTACCCACGTACACCCAGAGGAAGCCCGGAATCGAATCCGCGCTGGCGCGGTGGAAGCAATGCAAAACCTGAGCAGTATGAAGGTGTATGCCCTGACCGAAAACGTGACGATTGAGATCGATCTCGATCACCAGTCGCGCGTCGATCAGGTTTGCCGTTTGCCGGGAACCAATCGCATTGGCTGGCGCACATTTTCCGTTGAGCCGGAAAATGCCTTCGAATTTGGCAAATTCTGGCGAGCGATTTTAACCGCTGGCGGGAACCCGCTCAGCTAAAACCTGTCTGAGCGTCAGTGAAATTGCAGAAAATGCTGCGGTTGATCCGTGCTACGTCGTCGACACCAGAAAGCCGCTATTGATCATCCGCTTTGCCTCAGCCAGAGTAGCCGCCGAACCCCGAAAGATCAGCGCGCCGCCTGACGTTCGCTCCCAGATCGCATAACCCGGGTTGCGGCCTCCTGCATGTCCCTCCCGAGGGAGAATCCGATAGACCTGACCGTCCAACCCTTTGATCCGAAGCGTTTCCATGCCTGTCCTTACCATGTGTCGAGCACCGACCGTTCCGACCCTGGATTGATGTTGGACGTAAATATCTGTCGTCAGCCATCAGGTGACGTCCTCAACGGTCCAGAATACGTTCCAGGTGGAGAATGACTACCGGCGCTCGATGAATTTAGTTGTTTCTTCGCTCATGCCAGGCACAACCTGAGACTCTCCCAGATATCCCTGTCTGAGACACTCACTGAAGAGTAAAGTATACCATTCATACATTATGTCATATCGAAGGCGCTACTACTGTCGCACTCACAGCATGTCGTCGAGCCGTAGAACTACCAGCGACCTCCAGGATCGCTGGATTGAAAGCTGCCAGTAACCCAGTCAGATACAACCGCCAGGATTGATGGGAGGTTTTCTCGTCAATCCTGGAAGTTACGGAAGAACATACGTCCATTCGTCGTTCGTAAACTTTTTCTCGACCAACTCTTCAGCCATTCCGGTTTCCTCCGGGGTGAGCGATCCGGGAAGCGCGCCGGTCCGAACCGAGAAGTTTTCGACTAGCCGGTCGATGATCGCCTGCCGGGAAAGATCGGTTTGCTGCCGGAGTGGGCCAACCCGCTTGTCGGCACTGCGAATACCTTTGTCGCTGAGCTTCTCTTCGCCAATGCGCAGCACCTGTGTCAGCAACCCATCAGTCATGTCATATGCCATGGTTGTGTGGTGCAGTATTGCTTTGTACCGGCGAGCCTGGGCTGCCCCGCCAATTTTCCCTCCGGAAGATGTAATGTCGTTGAGCGGTTCATACCAGGCATCGATGCCGAGTTCGCGCAGCGTGTCTATTGCCCAGTTGTCGAAAAACGCATATGACTCCGGGAAGGACAGATCGTCGACAAAGTCCGGCGGGGTATAGATAGACCAGGTGATCGCGCTCTCTGGCTCAATCAGCATCGCGCCTCCGCCGCTCATGCGCCGGACGACCTGAATATCTAGCTGAGCTGCCCGCTCGATATGGATCTCGTTTTGCACCGACTGAAATCTGCCAATCACGATGCACGGTTTAGACCAACCCCAGATTCGCAATGTTGGTCCGCGCCGTCCAGCGCCAACAAGCATTGTCAGGATCTCATCGAGAGCCAGGTTCATGGCGGGATCCTGGGGAATTTGTGGAATGATCTCCCACTCCAGGTTTCGCCAGCGTGTTTCAGCGCTCGCCGGAAACAGTAGCGGGTGTTCACTCATAGCTTGCTACTCCACGTCTCACTGCGATCGCGATTGCTTCAGGAGAAAAACCAACCAGCGATACTCCCGGTTCAATGGCTTGAACGACAGCGGCGACAATCTCCTGCTCCGTTGATCGTAGGGGCAACCCATCCAGCGCAGCTCGTATCGGCTCGATCGCCTCATCCGGATACAGGAAAAAATCACCCGAGATCAGTACGTTTGTCAATTTTTCATCCTGTACGTCAAAGTCAACAGCAACAAGCTTTCCTCCCGGGGTCTTGTATTCTCCATGCATGATTCCGATAACCAGTTTCGTTCATTTTTCAAGGGCGGCCATCTAGACAGCTTGCCTTCACCGGTAATAGTAGCAAGCCGGTAAACATACTCTTAAAAGTCCGCCTTCCCGGGTACTATTCCGCTCGGCGATTCCGGCTTCGTATTGCCGGCATGAGAACCTACGCACGTTGGATACGCGGTAAGATGCACCTCCATAAGCTGATCGATAGCATGAGGGGTGTTAATGGTGAGCATGAAACTGAATATCAACGGAGCGGATCTTCAGGCTGCCGTTCCAAAACTTGACGGCACGCTAACTGTTTCCGGAATTGAAAACGAAATCATGATCTGGAGAGACGGCCATGGCATTCCGCACGTAAAAGCCCGGACAACAGCTGACGCGTTCTTCGGGCAAGGGTTCGTACACGCACAGGATCGGCTCTGGCAGATGGAGTTCGACCGCCGAAGAGCGACAGGTCGCTGGTCCGAAGTCGTCGGGACAAGCGGTGTCCTGCTTGACACGTTCGTCCGCCGGGTCGGGATTACCCGGAGCGCACAGCTGGATTATGAACACGTTGACGACGAAACTCGCGCAATGGTCGACGCCTATACAGCAGGCATTAACGCGTTTATCACTTCAACTGACCGGTTGCCGATCGAATACACCATCACCGGCATCGAACCAGAACCCTGGGAAGCATGGCAATCCAGTGCCGTGTACAAAGTCCGTCACATCTTCATGGGAACCGGGCTTGGCAAACTCCTTCGGGCCCGCATTCTCAATGCTCAGGGTCCTGAGCTTGCCTCAAAGTTCCGATCCGAAGGTCTTGGCGATGAAATCCTGATCGTGCCGCCCGGCGAACAATATGCCAGCGCACTGGTTGACCTTTGTCAGCTTGATCCCGGCCAGGAGGCTATTACCCGGCTTTCCGAGTTCGATTCTGGCAGCAACAACTGGGCGCTCGACGGTAGCCGGACGGCTTCCGGGAAACCGCTCGTAGCTGGCGACCCTCACCGGGCGCTAGATGTGCCGAATGTCTACTACCAGAATCACGTCGCTTGCCCGGAGTTTGATGTCGTTGGCTATTCATTCTGCGGCGTTCCCGGGTTCCCACACTTCGGGCACAATGAAAGCGTCGCATGGTGCATCACCCATGCTGCGGCGGACTACCAGGATCTCTATGTTGAGCATTTCAACCCTGACAACTCCAATCAGTACGAGTACATGAACGCCTGGCTTGAGACAGAGCGGCACACTGAAACGATTGAAGTCCGGGACGCTGATCCAGTTGAGATCGATGTTTCCGTCACCCGGAATGGTCCGGTTGTCATCGGTTCGCCTGACGACGAGTACGCAATCTCGTTCCGGTACAGCGCACTGGTTGAGCCAGTCACCGGATTTCGATCGTTGCACACTATGTTGACGACCAGCAGCGTTGATGAGTTCGAAACCTCGATGAGAGACTGGGTAGATCCCTGTAACAATCTGATCACCGCAGATGTCCACGGAAATATCTCCTATCTCACCCGCGGTAAAGTTCCGATCCGCTCGATGGCAAATGCTTGGCTTCCGGTGCCAGGCTGGAGCGGGGAACATGACTGGCAAGGCTATATCCCGTTTGAAGAGATGCCACGCTCACGCAATCCGGAGACTGGCTGGCTCGTCACCGCCAACAATCGGATCGTAGGCCGTGACTACCCGCACTATCTCGCGCTGGATTTCGCGCCGCCTAGCCGGGCGCAGCGCATCATCACACGAATCGAAGAAATCGGCGATCAGGCAGTAGTCGACGATATGCAGTCAATTCATGGTGACCGGCTATCCCTGGTCAGCCCGATTTACATTCGCTGTCTCGAAAACAGTGAGTCATCCGATCCGCGAACGTCTGAGGCGCTCGACCGCTTGCGCGCGTGGGACGGGGTCATGGATAAGTCTTCGGTTGCAGCCGCGATCTATATCGTTATGCGAGATCAGATCTGCCGGATTGTCGCCGAAAGCCCGGCGTTGTCACCGATCATCACAAATCCCTTTGCCGCTAGTGAGCCGCCGGGGGTCGGACCAGGATTTTACCTCTGGTTTATGTTGACGGATTTCGTTCGGAGAGATGACACGAGCATCCTGGCAACTGGCGAATCCTGGCAATCGATAGCTGAGCAGGCGCTTGGCAGGGCCGTCAGCTGGCTGAGTTCAAACTACGGCGACGATATTGATGGCTGGCGCTGGGAGGTCATTCACCGGACGAATCCGATACACACCCTTGCATTGGCAGAACCTTCGCTCGGAGAACTGCTCAACCCGCCGAGGATCGCGCTCGGAGGCGACGCCGACACGCCGCAGGCATCCGGTATCAATCCGTTGCTGAACTACAACGTCGCCGGTACATCCGTCACCCGCTATATCTTTGACCTGGACGACTGGTCCAAGAGTCGTTGGATTGTCCCGTTTGGTTGCTCCGGTCACCCGGGCAGCCCACATCATGAAGATCAGATGGAGCGCTGGTCCGATGTCGATTCGATCCCGATGCTCTATGACTGGCAGCAGATCGAACAACAAGCGACGGCGGTTCAGCGGTTGTTGCCGTAAAAACGCCCCTCACCACTCGATCTCCTCTCCCCGGCTTCGTGGGAGAGGAGAAGTGGGAAAATGCCTTCCCGTCGAATGCGTGCTTTCTTCCTCCCCTCTCCCTGGAAAAGGGAGAGGGGAGGAGGTAAGGGTCGATTCTGTCCCTATGAAAAACTCATTCCAGTCACTTCACGAACCTCAGTCATCTTCGGCGTTGCATACTCTCGCGCCCGTTCGGTTCCCCGATCCAGAATGCTGGTTAGCTCATCGGGGTCTTTCAGGTATTCGTCGATCGCGAGCCGGATCGGCGTGAGGTGATCGATGATCGCATCGGCGAGGGCATTTTTGAAATCCCCGTAGCCTTTGCCTTCAAATTCGACCTCAAGGTCCGCAATCGGCCTGTCCGTCACCTGTGAGAAGATCGTTAGCAGATTCGTCATCGCCGGTTTATCGTCCCGGGCGACGATTTCAGAACCTGAATCGGTCACTGCCCGGCGGATTTTTCGGCGAATCGTATCGGGATCGTCATTCAACCCGATGAAGCTCGGTTCTCGCTGGGAGCTCTTGCTCATTTTGCTGGTTGGATCATCCAGACTCATGATCCGAGCACCCTCTTCCTTGATGTCCGCCTTCGGGATGACGAAAGTGTCTCCAAAGGTTGAGTTGAAACGCTGCCCGACATCCCTGGCAAGTTCGACATGCTGCCGCTGATCTTCTCCAACCGGAACGAGATCGGTGTCATAGAGCAATATGTCAGCCGCCATCAGTACCGGGTAGAAGAACAATCCCGCGCCGATGCGCTCGTCGGTTTTACCCTGTGACCGGTCTTTGAACTGGGTCATCCTGCTCAGCTCGCCAAACATCGTCTGGGTCGCAAGCACCCAGGTGAGCTCGGTATGCTCCGGCACTTCCGACTGAGCGAATATAATGGCTAGCTCAGGGTCGAGACCGCAGGCGAGCAGGGAAGCGCCAAGATCCAGCGTACGCTGACGCAGATCCGCCGGCTCATACGGCAGAGTCATGGCATGCAGGTTGACGATGGCGTGAACACTGACCGCTTCGTGTTGCTGGATGACCCAGTGCCGGATCGCGCCCAGATAATTGCCGATATGGGGAATCCCGCTCGGCTGAATCCCTGAAAAAATTCTCGGTTTTGTCTTACCATCGGCCAGCGAACTGGCGTCCGGCATCGTCTCTGTTACCATCTCTGTTCACCTCCTTGTAAACAACTGCTCATCAAACGCTGGCAACAAAAAAGCTTCATCCCAACCGGGACGAAGCTCGATAAAAGCCCGTGGTGCCACCCAGATTAGCCGCCAGTGGCGACTCACTCTGTGCATAAACATACGAGGATGTACATGCCGCTCCTGATAACGGCGGAGCGTTCCGGCGTCGCCTACTTGATCATCTCGATGTTTCGGAACGCGGCTCCTGGATCCACCCCGTGCTTATCAACGCGCTGACTTCACAGCTACCGTCAGCTCTCTTTGCGCCGTAACCGGCACAGGCTCTTCCAATCAACGCCAAATCGTGACGTCTGTTGCCCATATACTAGCGATACGTCGCCCTACTGTCAAACGTCAAAATAAATTGTCAGGAGAACAACATCCAGCTTACGCCAACGGCCAGAGCGAGTGTCGCGATACCTGCCAGATATCCGGCTTCAGCGAGCCGGACTCGCACCGGCGGGTGAGAAATTTCCTCGGCGCTCTCCGGCACGTGAAACTTCCGTAATCGGAGAGAATTGGTGACAACGCTCACACTCGACAGCGCCATCGCGCCGGCCGCCAGCGCCGGGTTGAGCAGCGTGCCGGTAATCGGGTACAGAATTCCGGCGGCAACCGGGATCAGCGCGACGTTGTAGCCGAATGCCCAGAAGAGATTCTGTTTGATGGTTTGGACTGTTCTGCGTGACAAGCCAATCGCGGTGACAACACCGCGCAGGTCGCCACTCATCAGGGTGATGTCGCTGGCTTCCATGGCAACATCGGTTCCAGTGCCAATGGCAATACCCAGATTAGCCTGCGCTAACGCCGGCGCATCATTGATCCCGTCACCGACCATCGCGACTGCATAGCCTTGCTCCTGCAGCTCACGAACTTTGGACGCCTTCTCTCCCGGCAACACTTCAGCCAGGACGTTCGCCGCTGGAATACCGACCTGCTTTGCGACGGCAAGCGCCGTCGCACGGTTGTCACCGGTCAACATCCAGACATCCAGCTCAAGCGCCTGCAACTGCTGAATAGCGTCGATTGATTCTTCTTTCACCGGATCGGCGATCGCGATGAGACCGGCCGCCTGGCCATCAATCGACATGTAGACCGGTGTTTTACCGGACGACGCAAAGGTTGCCGCCTGGCGTTCCAGATCGCCAACCCGCACCGAAGACGCCTGCATCAATTTCAGGTTGCCAATCAGGACGGTGTATCCATCGACGGTACTGCTGATGCCATGTCCGGCTGTCGCTTCAAATGCTGTTGCGGAGGATAGCTCCAGCCCTTGCGAACGGGCACGTTCGACAATCGCTTCGCCAAGTGGGTGTTCGGAACCCACTTCCGCCGAGGCGGCCATGCGAAGGAGATCATCTTCGCTGAAGCCAGGCGAAGAGACGATATCGGTTACGGCCGGCTGTCCTTTTGTTATTGTGCCGGTCTTGTCCAGAACAATCGCTCGGACTTTGTGTGCCTGTTCTAACGACTCACCGCCGCGAATCAGCACGCCTTTCTCAGCGCCCTGACCGGTTCCAACCATAATGGCTGTTGGAGTTGCCAGACCCATCGCGCAGGGGCAGGCCACGATCAGGACGGCAATGGTCGCCTTCAGCGCGAAGTTGAACTCTGGTTCCGGACCGAGCAGCATCCACCCGGCAAAGGTGATGAGCGCCACCACGATGACGGCTGGGACGAAGTAGAGCGCGATCTGATCGGCCATTCGCTGGATAGGCGCTTTTGAGCCCTGGGCTTCCTGAACCATCCGAATGATCTGCGACAGCGCGGTATCTTTACCGACTTTGGTCGCCCGAAAGGTGAACGATCCTGTTTTATTGATCGTTGCCCCGATGACCTCGTCGCCCTGTTCTTTTGTCACCGGCAGGCTTTCCCCGGTCAGCATACTCTCGTCGATCGTTGAACGGCCTTCCAGCACGATCCCATCAACGGGCACACGCTCACCCGGCCGGACACGGACGGTGTCCCCGGTGACTACCTGTTCGACCGGCAGATCTTTTTCCGTGCCGCTGCGGATCACCCGGGCGGTTTTTGGCGTCATTCCCATCAGCTTCTTGATTGCGCCGCCCGTCTGGAGTTTGGCCCGTAGTTCGAGCCACCGACCAAACAGGATCAGGCCCATGATGATGGCTGCGCCGTCATAGTAGACCTCAGGCTCAATTCCGGTCTGGGTGACGACGGACGGGAAGAAGGTCACCAGAACGCTGTAGCCGTAGGCGGCGGTAGTGCCAAGCACCACAAGTGTCGCCATATTCGCCTGCAAATGTTTTCCGGCTGCCCAGGCTTGCCGGTAGAAGACCTGACCTGCCCAGAACTGGATCGGCGTCGCGATGATAAAGAGGATGTAAAACAGCTGCTGGTGCGTGTTGTACGGTTTGATGGCGTCCAGCCAGGAGGGCCACCACATCAGTAACATCATGATGGCGGCCGCGCTGATCGAGACGATCGATTTGATCTTCAGATCGCGCATTTCTGCCAGGTGACGAGTTGTCAGCGCATCCGCCTCATCGCTGAGGGACTGCTCACTACTGTGAACGCTGGCGCTATATCCTGCGCTCTCGACGGCGGTAATGAGGTCGGCAACACTTGCCTGAGCAGGATCAAAACGAACGGTCGCCTGCTCGGTCGCAAGATTGACCGGCGCGCTTTCAACTCCTGGAGTTTTCTGGAGTTTGCGCTCAACCCGCTGAACACAGGAAGCACAGAACATCCCGTCAATATCCAGAGTTATCTCTGACGCTGGCACACTGTAACCAGCGCTTTCAACCGCATCGTGCAAATGAGCGATTGTCGCTGTGTCAGGTTCATAGCTCACGGTCGCCTGTTCGGTCGCCAGGTTGACATTTGCCGACTTGACACCAGGGACTTTCAGGAGTTTGCGCTCAACACGACTGACACAGGAAGCACAAAACATTCCCTCAACTGGGAATGAGATTTCATTTGTCAGCGAATCGTTCCGGGGTTCGGTTACAGTCATGTTATTGCTTCCATCACGAGTTGCGTCGTACAGCGCTCCTACACTCCCATCAATTGAGAGTATATCTATTATACCCTATAGGGGTATATTTTGGCATTTTGCTATCGACAACGTAATTCTTGCCGGACTAGCATGTCCCGGCGTGTCTTTTTGACGATCAGAGTTCCCAACAGATTGGCATTCACGATGGAGCATGAGCAAAACGTACCCGACGGACTATTCGCGTCACTTGAGTGGCGCTGCATCGGTCCTCACCGGGGTGGTCGGGTCGTGGCAGTTGCCGGCCACCCGGCCGATCGGGCGACGTTCTACTTCGGAGCGGTTGGCGGCGGTGTCTGGAAGACTACAAACGGCGGATCCCACTGGCGGAACATCAGCGACGGTTATTTCAACACGGCGGCAGTCGGCGCGCTGGCGGTCGCGCCTGGCAACCCAAATGTCATCTATGCCGGTACCGGCGAAGCCACGATCCGGAGCGATGTCTCACACGGGGATGGCGTCTACCGCACGGTCGACGGAGGACGCACCTGGGAACAGGTCGGGCTAAACGACACCAAACACATCGGAGCTATTATCGTCCATCCGACAAATCCAGATATTGTCTTCGTGGCCGCCCTGGGTCATGCATTTGGTCCGAACGACGAACGTGGCGTCTTCCGATCTCAGGATGGCGGCAACTCGTGGCAACGAGTCCTCTACAAGAGCGACAAAGCAGGCGCAATAGATCTCGCCTTCGACGGCACTAATCCAAGAATTATCTACGCGTCGATTCTGCAAGCCAGGCGATACCCCTGGAAAATCGACAGCGGCGGCGGAGATAGCGGCCTCTGGCGCAGCGTCGATGGCGGGGACACCTGGGACGACATCTCCCACAACCACGGACTCCCACAGGGGATGCTTGGAAAAATCAGCGTAACGACGACGAAAGCCAGACCAGGCCGGGTATGGGCGCTCGTGGAAGCTGAGGATGGCGCCCTGTTTCGATCGGACGACTATGGCGAATCGTGGATACGGCTCTGTGAAGATGCGGCGCTTCGCACCCGAGCCTGGTACTACATTCATGTCGTCGCCGATCCGGGAGACGAAAACACCCTCTGGGTGCTGAACCGACAGTACTGGAAGTCAATCGACGGTGGGATTAGCTTCTTCCAAGTTCCGTCACCGCACGCTGATAATCACGCGCTCTGGATCGATCCGAATGACTCACAGCGGATGATTCAGGGTAACGACGGTGGGGCTTGTGTCTCATTCGATGGTGGCGAGACCTGGTCCACCGTCTTGAATCAGCCAACAGCCCAGTTCTACCGTGTCACGACCGATCAGCGCGATCCCTACTTTGTCTACGGCTCTCAGCAGGACAACTGGGCAATGCGGCTGCCGTCATGTAGCCCGGCTGGCGCGATAACCTGGGCTGATTATGTTGAACCGGGAGGTGGCGAGAGCGGCTACATAGCGGTGAAGCCAACTCCGCCGTATACGGTGTACGGAGGAGGAACGGGAACCGGTCCGGGCGACGGACGGATGCTGGCCTGGAACCCTGCTACCCGGCAGGCGCGGAACGTCAGCATCAATCAGCATCTCTACAGCCGCTGGGCAACATCCTGGCTCAAACACCGCTTCCAGTGGACATTTCCCATCGAGATCTCACCGCACAACCCCGAGATGGTCTATGCCTGTTCTCAGTATGTTCATCGATCGGACAACGAAGGGGCCAACTGGACTGAGATTAGCCCGGACCTTACCCGGAATGATGCATCGAAGATGTTGCCGGGCGGCGGGCCGATCACTCCAGAATGGGGCGCGTCGGATGTCTACTGCACGATTTCCAGCTTCCGGGAGTCGCCACATCAAGAAGGAGTGTTCTGGGCTGGTTCTGACGATGGGTTAGTCCATCTGTCAAGAGACGGAGGAAACTCATGGTTGGATATCACACCTGTTGAGCTGCCGGAATGGTGCACCGTCAACATGCTCGAACCTTCACCTCACGTTGAAGGCGGAGCCTACCTTGCGGCATTCCGGTATATGCTCGATGACACCAGTCCGTATCTCTTCAAGACCACTGATTTCGGTCGGACCTGGACACGAATTGATGACGGTTTGCCAGACGGTGAGTTTACCCGGGTGATCCGTGAAGATACACACCGGCGTGGTCTGTTGTACGTTGGCACCGAAACCGGGATCTATGTCTCGTTCGATGATGGGGGAACCTGGCACAGGCTGCCATCCGGAACAACAAGCGGAAAGATTCGCCAGCTACCGGTCGCGCCAATGTACGATCTCCAGGTTAAAGGCAACAACCTTGTCGTTGCCACACACGGCCGGTCATTCTGGATTCTTGATGATCTATCGCCGTTGCGGCAGTTCTCCGTTGACTTGCTGGACAACGCTATTCATCTCTTCAAGCCCCACCCGACGACGTTATTCCGGCAGGCTGGCCGGATGTTTGAAAAACCGCTGCCTGGCCTGAACTACCAGATGACCGGTTCGGTGACAGTGGCGCTTGATCCGGTTGAAACTCCGATGGGCACCTACAGATTTGACTTTCTGGATGCCGGCTCCAACCCTCCAGAAGGGGTCATCATCCACTACTGGCTGCGAGAGAAACAGAGTGGGGATTTGACACTGACAATCTCCGATGCGTCGGGGGACATTGTCCGCATTTTCACCAACGACCAGAACAATGCGCCCTGGTTGCCAGCTCATCAGGGCATGAATCGGGTCGTCTGGGACTTTCGATATGCAGGAGCAACCCCGGCTGATAACCAGCCGGAACTACCAGACGTTGTTCCACCGCGGGCGATCCCGGGAACATATACGGTACGACTGGAGTCAGGAACCGCAACTCAAACCTGCCAGTTTGATTTGCTGCCGGATCCTCGCCTGCCAGTCTCACTGACAGATCTCAAAGCGTTGCGAGATCTGCAGCTCGACATCCGCGACAGTCTTTCTAAACTCCATGACATGGTCAATGACATTCACGCCCTGCAAGCCCGGTTAGATTTCTGGCTTAAGCGTGGAGAGGTTGATGGCTCGGTTCGGGAGACCTGCGCTGAGTTGCTTGAGTCCCTGCAGGACATAGAAAAAGCGTTGATTCAGTTGGACCCGTCAGGAAAGGATCGCGGCCGGCACACATTGAATGAACGGCTCAGTGGGCTCAGTTTCATGATCGATGAAGCCGACTATGCTCCGACCACTCAGGCGGTAGAGGCGTTTCAGCTCATCGGCGAAGATCTTGAAGAACAATGCAAGCAGTTGAGATTGCGCATAGATGCAACAATCCCAGCGTTAAACGAGCAACTGCAGAAGTCGGGTATGGATTTCGTGGTTGGGTAAGGGAACTGGCTAGAATTCACCAAACAGGACGTCGGGACCGGTCGGGACGGACACGTCCTCGGAAGACTCTCGAGTGATAAAGATATTGCTGTATCGTTCCAGGGCGTCGGGAGCGTCGAGCACCAGCACGCCTCGGCCGAATTCATCGACGTCGACCGTCCCGATCTTGACCCACTCGTTCACAAAGACATCCATGGTCACCCAGACGGCATAATATTCGTCCTCAGCCGGCACCGGCACGTCCCGCAGCAGGATAGCAACGGTATTCTCCTGGTGATCGATGAGGACCGTGCCTCGAGCCAACGGTGCGTTTGGCGATTCCGTCAGCGTCACTGTTCGTTGCGAATCTCCGTCGAGTGGCGTAAGCACATCGACAAGCCCGCCTTGCGTTTCCTGGTAGATTGCGATGTCACCCTGCTGCTCATTGATCTGATTTTGCATGATGACCGTGTACATTGCGAAAACGACCAGCACGATGGTTACCGGTATGGCTGCCGCCCAGGCAACCTTCGGCAGGCGTTTGGCCCAGATCTTTTGTCGTTTGGCGCGAGGATCCAGAGGTTTCTGTGGCGGGGCGACCCATGGATTCAGCGGATTTGCCGACTCGATAGCGTCGATCTCTTGAATGATCCTTGCGCGCACACGCACCGGAACCTGTTTTGGTTCGGCAAAATATGGCAACGCATCAGTGACGGTCTGATATTCGGCCAGCTCTCGTTGCCACTCCGGACGGCGTGGCAGATTACGCCGAATAAACTCCATCTCATCCGGCTCTAGCGCGCCAAGCGCGTAGCCAGAAAGGAGCTCGGAGATCTCCTGAGTAGGTTTATCCGGAAGGTGATTCACCTACCATTAAGCCTTTCTACGGGTCTGCCAACAATTCATCGGACTCGAGATCAACCTTCAGTTTCTTGAGGCCAAGCCGCATACGCGTTTTTATGGTCCCGAGCGGTACATCCAACTGCGCGGAAATCTCCCGTTGTGAGTAACCGCGAAAGAATGCGTACTCAATTGCGACTCGCTGGGCTTCCGGCAGGTTCTCCATTGCCTCAGTGATCCGCTCTCGGAGCACGCTCGCCTGGGCTGCCTCCTCAACATTCGTCGCCTCATCGATCAGGCCGTACAGTGCATCACTAATGTCTACTGAATCCGAGCGTTGCGGTCTTCGTTTCCGCTTGCGAATCTCGTCAATCGCCAGATTGTGCGTGATGCTCAACAACCAGCTGGCGAAATTCCCTCGGGACTTTTTAAACCGGTCGGCCTGTTTCCAGGTCCGGACGAATACCTCTGCCTGGATCTCTTCAGCCAGCGGACCGTCCTGAACAATCCGAACGGCAAACGAATAAACCACCCGGGCATATCTGCTGTAGAGCGCTTCTAAGGCGGCGGTGTCACCCTGGCTGACCCGTTTCATCAGTTCAGCGTCGGTAATCTCGTCGTTATCAAGCACATCTACCGGCGGTTCAGCCCGACGAAGGATCGGAAGCCGCCTGACTTTAGCCCGTGTACTGCTCATATCGTCTCTTCTACAGAAACATGAGCCTTACACATCAATATACGCCCGGGAGGCGTTGGTGGGATGTACGCATTCAATTTAATCAGTTGCATTAGATTCCTGGAACTGCCAGTCGTAGCACTTAAACTCGATACTTCAGGCGGTCTAAGTGTGATTGTAGTGTTGACCTCGCTAGAATGTAAAGCGTCGACCAACCGTGGTTGTTACGCCAGACAAAGCATAGAACCCAAACCTGAAAGTTATGTGAATGACTTTTCGCAGGGCTAATATTCCGGTTCCTGGGCTTCCTTAGCGTCCAGTTCTCGACGCTGACGGTGTTTGCGGCGAGTCAACACCGCTATCACTGCGATGCTGACCACCGCCAGCACCGCGGTAAAGCCAAAACCGATCAGATTCGCCGTGCGATCGTCAATGAAGAAGCGCAATGTCGGTGGAAGAAAAATACCGAGAAATACGGCGATGACTATCCCGCAGCCGGCAAATGCCTGCCGGTTGGAGTATTCCCACTCCTCCGGTGGCACATCTTTCAAATGCCGGACCGGTGGTTCAGGGTGATGATCGTTCTCTACCGGATCTACGCGCTCCTCGGTCATTGAACCCTCCCGACCGAACATTGTACCCGGGAGAGATAGCGGACCCTAAGCAGAAGCCAAATCAGTAACGCATCAACACAGGACGCCACCAGCAATTGCAACACTGAGCCAGCATTGTTCAACCGTTGCAGATCACCCTTCGTTGCGCTCAGGCGTCGGGATCTTCGTCGGGATCGTAGGGGATGATGTTCTCCCATTGAGCGCTATCGGTTCGCGCGACGACAGCGACAACCGGCTCAGTGTCCGACAAGTTGTAGACCTCGTGAGGAACGCCTGGCTCAATAAAGATGATGTCGCCAGCCTGGTTATACACTTCCTTTTTGAGTCCAGGTCCATAAGTATGTTTTAAGGTTCCCTGAAGGATGTAAAGACCGACTTCAAAATCGACATGGATGTGCCGGAATGCGACGCCGCCCGGGGGGACACTTGCAACATTGAACGCTAACTCTTTTGAGCCTACCGTCCACTGGTTGATTCCAAGGGTGTATGAGATGCCATTCCAGTCTCCGCCATCCGCGTTGCCGCGAATAACTGAAATTCCATCAAGTCGTTCGATCTGGGGATTGTTAGACAATGCTTCCTGATCTACGCCACCGAGTTCCGACGACCGTTCTGTCGTTGGCATATCGATTCCTCCTTTTGAAGAAACGCGAAAAAGAATCGTGAATAATCAAGGCGATTGTATCCGATCATCGTCAACGTAGTTGGAGTTGCCAATGAAAGAGGAGCGTTTCGCGGGAATTCTTGCGATACTCGTGACACCACTCACGCCTGATCAGCACATCGACGAAGAAAGCCACCGCGCTCAAGTGCGCTTCTGTATCGAAGCCGGAGCGACCGGCGTTATTTCGACGGCCGTCTTCGGCGAGTTCTTCACCTTGACCGATAGCGAACGGGTCCGGTTAGCCCAACTAACAGTAGAAGCAGCCGCAGGTGAAGTACCGGTCATTGCCACTACATCTGGAGTAAGCAAAGCTCACGCGGTTGAACTAACCCGCAACGTCTGCGAAGCAGGTGTTGATGGAGTCATGGCAATGCCACCGTACTTCGCTCAACTTTCAGCTGATGGAGTATTCGACTATTTCGATGCCATTGGCAACGCCTGTAGTGTTCCGGTCATTCTCCAGAATGCAGGTGATTTCATAGGAGCCCCTGTTGCGCCAGCACAGTTAAATCGGATGTTTAGTGAGATCGGCAACCTTCAGTATCTGAAAGAGGAGGTCCCTCCGAACCCGCATAGTATCTCGTCGGCAACCGCTGCGCTCGGTGACCGGGTAAAAGGAATCTTCGGCGGGCATGGGGGACGATATATGGTCACCGAACACCGTCGCGGCGCAACAGGATGGATGCCAGCGCCGGAGTTCCTGGAAGTAACTGTCCGCATCTACGACCTGCTCCGCTCGGGAGATGAGGCAGAAGCTCGAAATATTCACGGCAAACTGGTTCAAGCGCTGGTGTGGGAGCAGCTCTACGGTATCCAGTGGGCCAAGCAGGTGTTGAAACGCCGCGGGGTGATCCAGCATAGCGCCGTTCGGATGCCAGGACCGGCGCTGGACGCTGAGGATGATCATGAAATCGATTTGATCCTCGCTGACTTTGAAAGCCTGCTCACCACCCCGGGACCATTCGAGCCGACAGGTTGCGATGAATAGCAAATTGAGAACCCGCCTGATAATGGCGGGTTCTTGTGGATGGATGAAACAGCGGTAAGCTAGCTGGTGGGAGTATCGACGACCTCGAATATATCCGGGTCGACTTCACCTTCAACAACCAGGTGTCCAGCTGCGCCCTTGAGGAGTCGCCCGAGACTGTGGTCGACCAGAACAAACGTGCCAGGGTAGTCGCACTCAAACTCGACGATCGTTGCCCCGCCGGCGGGAACCATCGTTGTTTGGACATTTGTCGACCACTCCGACGCACTCTCCATGGCTACCCGGTCAAATATCTCGCCGATCACATGGAAACTGGAAGTGATATTGGGCCCGCCGACACCGAAGAATATGCGGACCGTGTCGCCGACTTCGGCCTGGAGTGCGCGATCGTCCATCAACGATCCAACACTGCCGTTGAAGATAACGTAGTCGGGCCGCTCATCAAGCATCTTCTCCATCGAGAACGGCCGCAAGCCTTTGTCACCAAACGTGCCTTCCAGATAGAGATCCCCTTGCATCACATAGAACTCTTTGTCTACTGGCGGAAGACCTCCTTCAGGTTCAATGATCGCAAGTCCATACATGCCAGCGGAGATATGGTGTGGCACCGGGGCAGTCGCGCAGTGGTAGACGTACGCACCTGGCGCAGTCGCTTTGAACCTGAAGGTAGCGGATTCCCCGGGAGCTACAACCGAAGCATGACCACCACCACCCGGTCCTGTTGCAGCATGGAAATCGATGTTATGAGTTGCGACACTATCAGGCGGGTTCGTCAGCGTCACTTCAATGGTGTCACCGACTCTAGCTCTGACCATCGGGCCGGGAACTGTGCCACCAAACGTCCAGAACTCGAAGGCGACGCCTTCATCAACGGCGGCAATCGTCTCACGCACTTCAATATCAACCGTTACCAGCTCCGGCTCACGGTTGCCGACTGGCGGGGCAACAACCGGATTTGGCAAACGTTCAGCTTCGTACGGTTCACTGGCTGCGGCAGCCATACCCGAACCAGCTTCACTGGTCGAATGCTCCATTTCGCTGCTGGCGCTCTCGCCAGTCACAATGAACGGCCCTGCCATACCCGCTTCTTTGTGCCCCGGAACCAGGCAGACCATTTCATACTCTCCTGATTCATCCGGAGTGAATTCGATAACCATCTCCTGACCTGCCGCTCCACCGGCATACGGGATATTAGCGGCTTGCTTTTCAGCCAGAAGCTCAGTCAGGCGTTCAGAGAACGGTTCAGGTTGAGATATGACAGTGAAGTCGCTAGCTGTAAGACCGGTAACTTCCCAGTCATGTTCCATAGCTCCATCATTGACAAAGGTGAGCCGCACTTTCTGACCGGCTTCGACGGTGAGCGAGTCCGGATCAAATCCAAGATCAAATGCCGAAACAGTCAGATCTGCTGTCTCAGCGGGCATCGTCGTACCGGTCGCGCTTGCCAGATCAATGGTATTCGTAGGATTTTCATCATCATTCCCGCTCGATGAGCAGGCATTGAGCAACATTCCGCCAACTGGCAAGGCTAGCCCGATAGCTCCCGCCCTGCGCAGTAGTGAACGCCGGTTCATTTTCGTCCTGTTGAGCTGTTCTAGTGTTTGCTGGCCCTGCATGATAGTTCTCCCATCGCATATCTGATTTTGCTGTTTCATTCATCCAACACAGCAGGAGGATATGGCGTCGCGGGAAATTGCAACACGGTTAGAAGGATGGTTTTGCAGGGCGCGGGCGGGTAGGCGGTTCCTACCCGTTCGGATGGGCCTCGGGCGGCTCGACCAGGCCATGCCGAACAGCGTAGGCGATGACTTCCGCACGGTTGTGCAGGTGCAGCTTGTAGAGGATGTTTCGCAAGTGATACTTCACGGTGTTTTCGCTGATATTCAGCTGAGCGGCCAGCTCACGGTTTGTTGTCACACCTTGAACCAGCTGGTCAAGTACATCCGTTTCACGTTCTGTCAGCGGTTCGAAATCTTGATCCGCGGAGTGTTGAGCCGGCTGCGCAAATTCACGGAGCAATTTCCTTGCCAGTCCAGGCGTTAGTGCCGGTTCGCCATGAGTGACGCCTTCGAGTAGTTCGAAAAACCTGTCAGATTCAAGATTCTTCGAAATAAATCCTTCAGCGCCAGATTTAATCGCCTCGAAGAGATCAGCATCATCTTCCGAGGCGGTGACGACAACAACTTTCACCTCCGGCAGTTCGGCGCTCAGCAGTCGCGTTGCATCAAGGCCATTGAGTCCAGGCATCCTCAGGTCCATAAGCACAATATCCGGTTTGTAGATACGAGCATAGGCAATGGCGTCACTGCCATTTGACGCCTCGGCAACGACCTCAATGCCCCGTGCCTGCAACAGACTCACCATGCCATCACGAAACAGGGCATGATCGTCGGCAATAATCACTCTCATGACGCGGCTTGAATCTCCTGATTCGAATGTTCCAGTGTTGGTAACCGGATAGATATCCGCGTTCCCTGGCCAACGACACTCTCTACCTGTAGCGTGCCGCCGGCTGATTCCGCGCGTTCTTCCATAATTTTCAATCCAAACTGCGGTCCATCGCTACGAGATGAGACCTGCGGACCAAAACCAACACCATCATCTTGAATAGTAACGACCAGTTGTTGATCCTCTCTGGATACCGTCACATTCGCATGTTCTGCTTGAGCATGTTTACGAACGTTGGTCAGCGATTCCTGAACGATTCGCAGTAACTGTAGTTCAGCCATCGGGGAGAGCTTGACCCGCTTGCTATCCTCGGTTGCCGTAAATCTGGCCACGATTCCGGTCTGATCCTGCCACTGCTCCGCAAAGAGCTGCAGCAAATCAATACTGTTACCAGAACGCTCTTGTGCCAGTCGCAGACCCAGAATGTTCTCTCGGACATCGGTATACGCTTCACGCGCTGCCCGGGCAAGTTGCGTGAGCTGTTCCTGAGCAGGTTCCAGTTGGCCAGACCGTAAAAATTCGTGAATCGCCTGGGCTTTCATGTTGACGTACCCGAGAACTTGCGCGAGGCTGTCGTGCATTTCCCTTGCGATGCGATCTCTCTCCTCAGCCACCGCAAACGCGTGCACCTGACGATGCAACCTGGCATTGTCTATCGCCAGCGCCGCTTGCGTGGCAAACCGTTCCAACCTGGCCTGATCGGCGAGCGTGAAGGTGCGCCCGGACCGGCTATCAGTTAAATAGAGACTGCCAGTAATCCTGTCTTCGCCCACAACAGGCACTGCTAGCAGCGAACGCATAGGAGGATGGTTCTCAGGAAAACCTATCGAACGCGGATCTTTCTGCATCTCATCCAATCGGATCGAGGTGCCGTTCTGGATCGGCACGCCAAGCAAACCCTTGCCAACCGGTTCCGAGCCAATCCGCGCTCGCTCCTCTGGACGAAGCCCTGAGGTAAGGAACGATTCGACTTGCCCGTCGTCGCCAACAAGCGCCAGTGCTCCGTAGCGTGCATTTCCCAGGTCTCGAGCTTCTTCGACAACGCGCTGAAGGACGGTCTCGAGATCCAGTGCGCTGGTAATTGCAATGCCGGCCTCCTGCAAAGCTTGCAGTTCCTGATTCTGCCTGGCGAGTCGGGTTTGCATAGCGCCTACGACTGAAAATATGACCTGGCTGAAGCCAAGCACGGCCACCACGATCAGCCCTCCGAGAACCAGTTTGCCTTGCCAGGTATCGAAAAAAGTATGCAGCCAGGTCCTCCGAAGGATCTCCAGCAAACCGAGGAAAAGCAGAGGGGCAAGAATCGTAATCCACTTGAGCCAGCGCAACCGCCCGGCTTCAATCTCGTCAGGCTCAAGATTCTTATCTTCGGATGGCTTCAATGTCCACCTCCGTCGATACTGTGCGCCCGGCACAGGCTCAGGCAGCGCTGATCAGCTTCATCACAGGATGAAGGTACCAAATCCGATCCGGGAAGTTCACCGCTATCCGGTTCGCTGTCATACTGTAAAAGAAAGTCAAATGAAGCTCTTCTTCAAGCCAGCCGAGCCAGATTCGATGCCGAATCCTCGGAGGCAATCGTCATTTCAACGTTCATGAGCGTTGGCGGATGCACCGGTCTGCACGAAATTGGCTCTGCTGGCCGGTATAATTGCGTTTTGTTTGAGTTGATGTTGCCTACTAAAATCATCGAAGAACTCCTCAATGCAGCGTTTGAATTCCTGTCCAGCCACTGAAAATCCAGTTGACCCAGCATGCGCCTCAACCCACCACGCTTGCCAGACGCGCCAGTTTGACGCTCATCAATGAGCTTTCAACTGTTTGTCGCTATCAGCATCATCGTTTGGCTCTCGATAGTCATTGTTCTGCTTGTTGTCACAGTGGCGAAAGCCCAGTCACCATTGCTCCAGGAAATTTCCAGGCTGCTATCTTTTACTCCAGCATCGCCTGAGAATACGAAAGTGGCGACGGAGCGGGCGTCCTCTGCCAGACACACGTTGCCACGAAACGTTCCTGCATACACCACTCAATCAACATCGCTTTCTTCCCAACAGATTTCGTACCAGAAGAAACTTGCAGTCCTTGGCGCATACCTCGACCGGCAGCAACGAACGTTCACCGCCATCTGGGAACTCAGCGATGGCTACCTGCTTCAGACCGTCCGTGCCGGTTCTTCTCAGATTGACTATTTAAAGGTATCCAATCTCCAGCTGAATTCACTCGCGGAAGCGTCGCTAACGATTGATGTCAAACCAGGATTTTCCAGCACCTTGCTGGGTGGCATTGGCGGTGTGTTCGACCAGCGCCGGGCAACAACCGTTCAACTGGCAGTCGTAGGCCGAAATGTTGTCACCGGAGGATTGGAGCTTACGTCACAACCGGATGTTTTGACAACGGATCAGAGACAAGCCATATATCGACCGTTCCAGGATGTGTTTGCAATGCCGTCCAGTTCCCATCCTGCCCAAAGTCCCGATGCGTGACGATAAACTTAACTGTATTCGATGCAGTTCCCTGTGCAAGCACAAGAGGAACTTCGCCGCATCATACACAAGCACCATTGCTCTGAAGATCGGAACATTCCGGTGACATCCAACGTCGGATCAGCCGGCCATGGGCCAATCGAATCTACCCCACCTCGTCCAGTGGAGTTGAGCTTGCAAGACCGGCTAGGGGTAATAGGACGGCAACTTGACAGACAGACATGTTCTAATGCCGCGATCATGGAAGTTGCCGGCGGATTCCTGGTGAAAGTTCGTTCTGTTGGTCACCCGGCGCCGAGCGTCATTGAGTTCAAAGACGAAGAATTTCCGGCACGAGTCAGAGAATCGATTCCCCGGCGAGGCGAACACCACCAACCAGGAGCGCATTCAGACCTTCTGCCGACCGGATACGAAGATTTCCTGCGTGCGCTCGGATACGAACTGGACCGGATGGCTGCGGAAAACGTTGTCGTTACCGAGTTCGTAAGTCTTCTCACCGTCACCGGCATTAGCCCGACGATTGAACATGGTTTGACGAAACACCGCACCTTTGCCTATGCACTCAATAGCCCGGGAGTCCAGAGGCTACTTGCTGCCGCAGCCGCCAGGCGCACTACCTGAGTATCTAGCCTGCCCAACCAGGACCGGTCACGAACCGCCCCGGTGTTGCGCCAGTGTGCCTGCTGTTGTCCAGCACCCGTACGCCATTTACCCAGACATCACGCACACCGCTCGAGAGCTGATGCGGCTCGTCAAACGTCGAATTGTCCCCGATCGTCTGCGGATCGAAAATGATGATGTCAGCGAAGTTCCCGGCTCGCAAACTGCCGCGATCACGCATGCTCAGCCGGTCAGCAACCGACGAGCTCATTTTCCGAACCGCGTCCTCTAACGTCAGCACTCCCTCATCCCGCACATATTTCCCTAACACCCGTGGGTACGTGCCATAGGCTCTAGGATGTGTCGGTCCCTGTGGAGCAGCCCACTCCGGATCCAATCCTCCGGCGTCGGTGGAAACTTTGATCCATGGCTGTTGCAGTTGAAGAGCGATATTCTCCTCCGTCATCCCGAAATAGACAGTAAAGATCCGCTGCCGTTCACTCAGCAGCAGATCGATGATCGCATCAACCGGTTCCTGCTCCCGCAGCCGGGCAATTTCCGCCAGCCGCATGCCGGTGTACTGTTTGTTCTCCTCTTGTTCAAACCCGACCGGCATCACGCCTTCCGCGCCAGCTTCATCCAGCATCGTTTCCCAACCGCCGCTCGGGTTCAGCACCTCTTCACGGATCTTCATTCGCATATCCGGGTCAGCTAGGTTCTCGTAGAGCTTGCCATCCGCCTCCGCCCACGGCGGCAGACACGACGACAAGCCGGTGCCGCTGGCGACATAGGGATACATATCGCTGGTGATATCGAGACCCTCGGCACGAGCAGCATCGATCATCTCGATAACCTTCGGGATCTTGTGCCAGTTCGTTCGCCCGGCGGCCTTCAAGTGGTAGATCTCGATCGCGACGCCGGAGCGGCGGCCTATCTCAATCGTCTCCTCCAACGCCTCAATCAGTGTCTCGGCTTCGGAGCGCATATGGGTGATGTAGACACCGTGATGTTCGGCAACCACCTTGCAAATTTCGACGATTTCGTCTGTATCGACATAGGCTTCAGGCGGGTAAATCAACGCGTAGGAAACGCCAAATGCGCCATCTTCCATGGCCTCAGCCATGACCCGGCGCATCGTATCGAGCTCATCAGCATTCGCCGGTCCCATCTCCAATCCTTTGCTAAAGCCGCGCAAGGTGCCGCCGCCAAGAAACGAGCCGACATTTGGCGAAACGCCAGACGTCACCATCGCCTCCAGCCAGTCGCGAAACCGCCCCCAGCTCCTGGCTTGCTCCTCCCACTCATTCATGTCTGGTGCATTCGCACCTGGAATTGGAGACTCAAGCCGGCCTCCGAACGGGGCTGGCGTCCAGCCTTCGCCCATAACCTCAGTCGTCACGCCCTGGGTGATTTTCGATAGACAACGACCGTCGCGCATCAGCGGACGAATCGAATGGCTCTGGATATCAATGAAGCCGGGACTGACCACCATGCCGGTTGCGTCAACGACCGTATGAGCATGTTCAGGATTAACTTTGCCTGCCGGCAGGATTCCGGCTATGCGGTCACCGGTGACCAGCACATCACCGTAAAACCACGGGTTACCGGACCCGTCGACGATCTTTCCACCAGCGATCAACAAATCATGCTTCTCTGCGGACATCAACTACACCTTCTCAATCATCTGATCCCAAAATCATTGTCAAAGCCTACATAGCTGGATGATCTCTTTATAGATATTGACAGAAATCGTGTCTAATGTGACGATGCCTTTCGTGGATTTACGACGTCAATTCAGGTTCGTGCATGCACACTGGGCGGCACTTGCAGCTGTCATCATAGCCGGTGCGCTCTTGCGACTCCAGAATCTCAACGCAACCGGTTTCAACAGTGACGAGGCCGTGTATACCGGCCAGGGCGCGGCAATTGCCGGCGATAACCTTCTGACTCCGCTCTTCCCCATCTTTCGAGCGCACCCGCTGCTCTTTCAATTCGCAATGGCGATCATATTTCCTTTTTTTAGCACTACAAGCTATGACACGGTTGCGCGGATTCTCGCAGTGATAGCCGGTCTACTTACGGTCATCATCACCTATAAGATCGGGACGCTGCTCTACAACCGCAACGCGGGTCTGGTCGCAGCTGCCATCGTCGCATTGACCCCGTACCATGTCATCGTATCGCGGCAAGCGTTGCTCGACGGCCCTATGACCTTGCTGGCCTCGCTCACTCTGTACTTTATCGCACGGTATGGGGTTGAACGCCAATCCGAGTGGCTCTACGCGGCTGGTGCAGCCATGGGCCTGACCGTACTGGCGAAGGAGCCCGCCATCGTGCTCATAGCGGCGATCTTCGGATTCTTCGCGACATCACCAGAAATCGGTGTCAGGTTCAAGGATCTGTCCATAGCCGCCGCGCTCATGTTCCTGACCCTGGCATTCTTCCCGCTGGCGCTCCTGCTGGCTGGTGGCGGCGGGCAATCGACCGCCGAACAGTACCTGAGCTGGCAGCTATTCCGGCGGCCAAACCACGACTGGACCTTCTACTTGATCGAGACGCCGAAAGCGATCGGCCCGCTGGTATTTCTCCTACTAATCGCCGGGCTGCTCTACTTCAGGAAAGAGATTGGCTGGCGAGAGCGACTGTTGCTGAGCTGGATGCTAACCCCGATCATCTTCTTCCAGCTCTGGCCAGTCAAAGGGTTTCAGTATCTCCTGCCGATTGTCGTGCCGATCGCGGTGCTTTGCGGCTGGGTACTCACACAGATCTATTCTTCAGCGAACAATCGCTCTTTGCAGCGTACCGGCATAGCATTGTTGATGACTATCTTGGTTTTCAGCCTGATCATCCCAAGCTGGATCTGGACACAACCCGCAGCTGGAGAACACTTGCTTGCGGGTTCTGGTGGTGTGCCTGGCGGACGCGAAACCGGCGAGTGGATCCGGGATCATACGCCTGCAGCTTCAACCGTTATGACTATCGGACCTTCGATGGCAAACATCATTCAGTTTTACGGACATCGCAGAGCCTACGGCATCTCGGTTAGCCCGAACCCGCTTCACCGGAACCCGTCATACGACCCGATAGATAACCCTGATTTTGAGCTGAGAAGTGGCGAGTTTCAGTACCTCATTTGGGATACCTATTCCGCAAGCCGTTCGAGCTTCTTTTCCGAGAAGCTGCTTACCTATTCACGGCGATACAACGGACGGGTTGTTCACACAGAAACGGTGCTGACCAGCACCGCGAACGGCAGCGTTGAAACACCGGTTATTGTTGTGTATGAGGTGCGCCCGTGAAGAAGATGATCGTCGTCATCACACTGTTTGTAATGATTCAGCAACCGGGGATCGCGAAACTCCAGACGCCGACGACGCCGATCGAACATCTCATCGTTGTCATGCAGGAGAACCATAGCTTCGACAACTACTTTGGCACCTATCCAGGTGCGGACGGCATTCCGCCAGGAACTTGCATGCCCATCGATCCGGAAGATGCGTCAAACGACGACTGTGTAGAACCGTTCCACATTGGCGATATGCCAGTCGAAGACCTCAGCCACAATGTGCAGACACATTACGGACAATTCCGAGAAGGCGCGATGGATGGGTTCATCCATGCCCTGTCCCAGAACGGCCGCTATACGGATCTGGCAATGGGCTACTACGACGATCGCGACATCCCGTTTTACTGGAATCTTGCTGATCAATACGTGCTGTTTGACCGTTTTTTCAGTTCAGCGGCAGGTGGAAGTGTCAATAATCATCTGTATTGGGTCTCTGGCCAACCCGGAAACCTGGAAGATGAGATTCCGCCTGGAGGCTGGACTGGCATTCCAACCATATTCGACAGGCTTGAGGAGGCAGGAATCTCCTGGAAGTTCTATGTGGAGAATTATGATCCGACAATAACGATTCTCAACCGCGTCCTTGGTGATCGAGGCGCTCAGGTCGTCTGGGTTCCACTGCTTGCCTACCCCCGATATATCGAAGATCCGGAGTTGTTCAGCCACATCGTGCACCTGGACGAATATTATGACGACCTCGCAAACGATACGTTGCCGGCAGTCGCCTATATCGTCCCGTCCGGCGCCAGCGAACATCCACCCGGCAGCATCCGTGCCGGGCAACGGTTTACCAAAAATATGATCAATGCGCTGATGCGCTCATCTGTCTGGGAAAGCTCTGCCTTCATGATCACATACGACGACTGGGGAGGTTGGTATGACCACGTAGCGCCACCGGTCGTGGATGAGTACGGATATGGATTTCGTGTTCCTGCGTTTCTAGTGAGCCCCTATGCAAAACGGGGGCACATCGACAACACAACGCTCGATTACACATCCATCCTGAAGTTCATTGAAGATAACTGGGGGCTGCAACCCCTGGCTAGCCGGGACGCTAACGCGAACAGCATTGCTACTGCATTTGCATTTGATCAACCCTCAAGGGCGGCGGAGATCATCCCGGGGGAACGATTATCAGGGACCGATGACCCGCCTCAGCGAGAAATTATCTATGTTGCTTACGGATTCGCCATTCTGATTCCGCTGTCGGTCATGTCTTGGGCGGTTTTGCATTCGAGGAAACGGAACCGCGGTAACTTCAGGTATCAGCGGTGAAACAATTGCAACTGGCATTCATATCATCCCTTGCGATGCTGCTCATCGTTTGGTTCGCGCCAACTGAAGCCGGGGCTACAGGTTGCTACGTACCAGGCACCAGGATAGCCGATGTATGGATTCCGATCCTACCTAGAGAAGTATTGTTCGAGGACGGATTTGAAAGCGGAACTCTCGACAAGTGGAGTCAGTTCAGTGGATTTGAAATCCGCAGTAACAGTACAGCCTCAGGCAGGATGTCCGCTGAACCGTCGGATAGCGATAGCGCCAGGCTTCTTCAGCTGGATTTGGAAGCTGACCAGAGATCGATCCGGCTTGAAGTAGCTATCAAAATTCTCTCGCCTGCCCTCGGTCAACCGATGACGATTCTTGAAATCAAAGACATCGAAGACACTCCCATCCTCAGCATCATCCTGCATCTGGACGGAACCGCAGCGGTTAAAACGCGGAAAAATCTGGTGCTGAATTCCAACAAACCAATTGATGATTCGGCGTGGCACACGATACAGCTCGACTACCGGCCTACGAATCAACATGCGGGGAAAACGCAACTCTGGATCGATCACGAGGAAACACCAGCTATCAACGTCTACCATCCCGAGCCATACGGAAGAGTGAGCAACGTCGTGTTTGGAGATAGCCTGAGTGATCAGTCAGGTAAATTCGCCATCGACAATGTGAAGCTTGGCCTGCACACCACGGAACAACTGAACAACGAACCCGCGAGTCTTGCGATTCAGACTGTGCCGCCGGTTGAAGGTCTCAATATGACACTCGATGGCTGCGAAACGCAGACCGATGTTGATGGCATCGGTAGATTGACGGTCGACTACCTTCGGGAGGATTACCGGGAACACCTGACATTCAATTTCGATCCTGGCGATAAGAACATACGGTATGAAACCGGCAAACTCTACTGGCGTCGAAGCGATTTCGCGAGAATGGCAGTTGAGACTGACTACCGGATTAACTGGCAATTCGTCGATCCTGAAGGCATACCAATACAGCTATCGGAAATCGATAGCATGACGATAAAAAGCAGTATTGGAGCCATCAACGAGTTTAACCAGGATTCCTTTGCATCAGACATCTGGCTGAAAGGGCGTCGCGTCGTTCCCGGACAGGGAGAACTCCTCGAAAAAGAGGTCTACTACACGGTGCAGAGTGTCGTGATCGATGGACAGAATGTTGTCAATCGTTCACAACAGAAATTCTTACCGTCTGAACAACAATCCTGGGAGATTGAGTTGCTCTTCTTCCCGGCCACTTTTCAGGTTCGCGATGCCCTCTTTGGGTTTCGCCAGGGGTCGGCAATCGTGCTGGAGTACCCGGATGGCTCCCGGCAGAGACATGAACTGGATCAAGGAGAAACATCTCTGCTTCTCCCGCGTGGCGACTATGACATCTCCGTCGAAGGCTGGGGGCTGAATCTCTCACGGCCACTTGCGATGACCCGGTCGCAGGAGGTCAACCTGCAACTCCTGAGCTATCTTGATCTGCTTGTGATCGCCAGCATTGCTGCTCTTATCGTTATCGTTCCGATTCTCGCTGGCAGACCATGGCTGATGCATCGGAGCCTGCGGCGTGCGTCAACAGTGCAAACTGCCCCAAGACAAGGTTGGAAAATTAGAGGAATGACGTTTGTCGTTTGCCTGCTGGCAGCAGCTCTTATCTTTAGTATTTTGATCACCCACAACCGCCAACCGGACAGAACTACCTCTGAAATAGTCATCACGACACCAGTTTCAGAGGAAAATCGGAACCCGTGAAGCCAATCCAACCTCCGTTTTCATTGAGCTCCCTCATCCGGTTTCTTCATATTGCCATGCTCATTCTGGTCGGAGTGGCAGCGCTGTCATCCACACAGCCAGCTCAGGCACAATCGGACGCTGATCCGATACCAGTGCTCGCTTACTACTACATCTGGTTTGATCCAACGTCATGGGATCGCGCCAAGGATGACTATCCGCTCCTCGGCCACTACTCCAGCGACGACCGGCTGGTTATGGAACGGCATATCGAGTGGGCCAAAGAGGCAGGGATTGACGGCTTCATCGTCAGCTGGAAGAGTACTCCTGCTCTGAATCGCCGGCTCGAGCAACTCATCGAGGTGGCGAATGAACGCAGCTTCAAGCTCGCCATCATCTACCAGGGGCTTGATTTCGACCGGGATCCACTCCCGGTCGATCAGGTCGCATTCGATTTCGATTACGTCGCCGAACGCTGGGGGTCGAACCCGGCATTCGATCTCTTTGGCAAACCGCTCGTCATTTGGTCCGGTACCTGGGAATTCAGTGCCGCTGAGATCTCGACGACAACGCTTGATCTGAGGGACCGGTTGTTGATCCTGGCGTCCGAAAAAGCCGTTGACGGATATGAGCGTCTCGCTGATTATGTAGAAGGCAACGCCTACTACTGGTCGTCGGTCAATCCAGATACCTTTCCGGGCTACCCGGACAAATTAATTGCCATGGGTGATGCTGTCCACGAAACCGGCGGCATCTGGATTCCACCTGCCGCGCCAGGCTACGATGGACGCATCCTCGGTAGCGAGCGGGTGGTCGACCGCGCATCAGGGGACATGCTGCGCAGGCAGCTGAACGGAGCGATGGCATCCAACCCCGATGCGATCGGCATCATCAGCTGGAACGAATTCAGCGAAGGCACCCAGATCGAACCGAGTGAGCGGTACGGAGACCGGGAACTGACCAATCTGGCCGCCTACCTTGGCGCAACTCCGCCCAAGGTGCCGGATTTCGCTTCCGACGATCCATCCGGCCGTGGCGCACCGGTTGGACTCCTTGCCATCGGTGCGATGATGACGATCGTTGCCGGTAGCGCTGGATTGATGGTCTTCCGCAACAAGCGGTCGCAACGCTAGCCGCCGGGGTACGCATTACCTCCGTTGCCTGATCAGAACAACCAGTCCAGCACTCAGCACCGCGATGATCCTCTCAGCTAATCTACTCATCTATTCATTCCCCTACCCCATGTACCCCAATGCTAGAATCCCCACCATAAACCAACGAAGCACCAGAGAAGGGGAAAGGGAATCTCTTGATGTCACCTGTCATCGAAGCTGCTCGTCATCGACTGATAAACTCTACCGTTGTCTTGCTTTTCGGAGCTTTTATCGTCCTTGGCATTGGCATTGGGCTCACACTCTCCGCAACCGGAGTCCTGGCCACGCATGACGACCCGAACACCATCCATGCCTGTGTCTATACCAGTAGTGGTTACACCCAGATCATGCCGCCAGGCGTCACTCCCAACTGCCGCAGCAACCAGTTCCTGGTCGAGTGGCAAAGCTCCTCCAGCACCGCTGATCTGGAAGCGCGCATCGAAGCATTAGAGACAACAGTAGCCAGCCAGGAAACTCAGATTAGTAACCTGGAGACAGACCTGAGCGCACTCGCTGCACAGGTGCCAGACTGCCTGTCACAGGTCGACGATGACGCGGTCTTCAGTGGCTGCAATGTCCAGATCAACAACGGTGAAGGCAGCACGGCAACGAAAGATGGAACCGAGACGGAAGACGGAACCGGTAATCTGATCATCGGCTACAACGAGAACACCCTCGAATATGATCGCACTGGCTCGCACAATCTGGTGGTGGGAATGGACCATGGCTACAGCAGCTGGGGTGGAATTGTGGCTGGTCATCAGAACCAGATCATCGGTGAGTACTCCAGCGTCACCAGCGGATTTTTTAACGTAGCAAGCGGCACTGGGTCCAGTGTCAGTGGCGGTAGTCAGAATAAATCCCTCGCCAACTTCTCCAGTATCAGTGGCGGGAATCTGAATGAAGCGAGCGGCGTTGGTTCCAGTATTACCGGCGGACAAGTGAACAAGGCAAAAGGTGGACTCTCAACCGTGAATGGCGGGAGTAGCAACGAAGCCATTGGTCTTCGATCGAGTGTCAATGGTGGAGGAGGAAACAAAGCCAGCGGCCCTTGGTCCAGTGTCAGTGGCGGGGAACTGAATGAAGCCGGCGGCCATGTTTCCAGCGTCAGTGGTGGTCAAAATAATACGGCTGTCGCCGACTATTCGGCTGTTGGCGGTGGTCAGGATCTCACTACAATCTCGAATCACGAGTTTCTGCCGAACTGAGTTTCACTGTTTGTAACCAACAGCCGGTCTCAGAGTGAGACCGGCTGTTTTCTAATCTTGATCCGTAACCGGCGATACCCACCGCCGCCCGGAGAAAAATGCCAATTAACAGGATGCGAATTTTCACCGCCGGATGAGGCCGATGATGAACAACAATACGACGGCGCCGAAGGTGGCGACGATGAGACTGAACAGGTTGAACCCGGTGACACCATCGCCACCGATTAACGCAACAAGAAACCCGCCGATAAATGCGCCAACGATTCCGGCAGCGATGTTAGCAAAACACCCCATGCCTTCATTGCGTCCAGTCAATATGCTGGCCAGCC
Source organism: uncultured Thermomicrobiales bacterium (assembly GCA_964577155.1). Lineage (GTDB taxonomy): Bacteria > Chloroflexota > Chloroflexia > Thermomicrobiales > CFX8 > CAZNYB01. The sequence continues at coordinate 69,151 of CAZNYB010000005.1, forward strand.
AACCAGCAATGCCTCCCAGCACAATCCAGCCAAGAATACTCACAGGATTTACCCTTTCCCATTCGTCTTTCAACCATCTTCCCAGACGGCATCCTACAATAGATGAGATGGTTGATAGAGTTTCTGTTGAAAATCAGTATTCGGGTGGCCGGGAAGTACTGAGGCACAACACAGCGAAGGATGACCGTCGTTGACGACAGATGAAATCATCGCCGGACTAGCGGCTGTTCTCGTCGCCGGTGTGCTGGCTCAGTGGCTGGCCTGGAGGTTCAATCTACCATCAATTCTCCTGCTGCTCTTTGCCGGGCTGCTGGCAGGACCAGGGCTGGGGATTCTCGACCCCGAAAAAATGATTGGCGCTGATTTCATTCCTCTGGTTTCGATTTCCGTTGCCGTGATCCTCTATGAAGGAGGGTTGTCACTCAATTTCAGGGAGTTGAGCGGGTTACGGGGACCAGTTATCGGTCTGGTGACAATTGGCGCATTTGCCACCTGGGTTCTCCTCTCGCTGTTCGCCTGGGCTGTCCTCGGTCTCAACGAGCCAATCGCCATCCTGCTCGGCGCGATTCTCATCGTCTCAGGTCCCACTGTCGTTCAGCCGCTCCTGCTTCATATCCGGCCAACCGACGCCGTCGGATCGGTCTTGAAATGGGAAGGGATCTTCATCGATCCGATTGGCGCGATCGCCGCGGTCGTCACCGTGCACACGATTACCGAGGGGTTGCGCAGACCATCTGTCTTTGGTCTGGATGTACTCTTTGGCGTGTCTGTAACCATCATTGTCGGCGGGGTCCTCGGCGCAATTGCGGCAGTCGCACTTGCTTTTCTGATGAAGAGCTATCAGATTCCGGACTATTTGTTGAATCCAGTATCCCTGGCAATGGTCGTCGGTGTCTTTGCAATTTCCGATGCGGTACGCAGCGAGTCAGGTCTTTTTGCGGTGACGATCATGGGCGTTGTCATGACAAACCAGACCTGGGTTTCGATCCGGGAGATCATCGAATTTAAAGAGAACCTGCGTGTCCTTATCATCTCACTCCTGTTCATTCTCCTGTCAGCACAGCTGACCCGTGATGACATTCGAGCAGTGCTTACCTGGCATTCGTTCGTTTTTCTGGCGATCATCGTATTGCTTGCTCGACCGATTGCAACAGCCCTTTCAACTGCCCGTTCATCGCTAAACTGGCACGAGCGCGGCTTCATCGCCTGGATGGCGCCGCGAGGTATTGTCGCCGCCTCAGTCGCTTCGATTTTCGGTCTTCAACTTGAGGATCTGGGCGTCGAGGATGCCGATCTCGTCGTGCCGTTTACGTTTTTCATCATCATCACAACCGTGGTTATCTATGGCACAACCGCCGGTCCGGTAGCTGGTCTACTCGGAGTGAAAGGTCCGGAACCGAATGGTTTTCTCATGCTCGGAATTAACTCATTCACCATGGAGCTTGCGGCGGAACTGCAGAAACATAAACTGCCAGTCTTACTCATTGACACCGACCAGGAAAGCATTCAGCAAGCACGGCTGAAAGGTTTGCCGACCTACTACGGAAACTTGCTGATTGAAGAAACACTCTTTGAAATAGATCTCAATGGGATCGGCAAGTTGTTCGCAGTCACCTCCTTTGATAGTGTCAATTCACTGGCCGTCCTGAGTATGCGTGAAGTATTCGACCGGCAGTATCTCTATCGGGTGGCGCCTCGTGAGGAAGAGCAGCCCGGACTTGATGGACCAACGCAGCTTGATGTGCCAGGTCGAATTATCGTTGATGAAGATGTGACCTACGACGATCTATTGAGTAAATTTGAGATCGGAGCAGACATTCGTTCAACGCCGCTCACGGACGAGTTTCACTTTGTGGACTATCAGCGACAGTATGAATCCAGGGCAACACCCGTTATGTTAATTCGCGGCTCTGGCACAGCCCGGGTGTTCACGACAGATCGGGAACTCACACCCGAAGTCGGCGACACCATAATCGGTATTGTTGTTCCAGAAGAGCAAACACAAACCGTCCCTGAGCCGGAGGAGCAAGAGTTTGCATCGTTCGGACACTGGCAAGCTGATCTGGAAGACCGAAAACAACCCGAAAAAGGGGTAGAATGAATCTGACCAATCTTCCTCGCTACCGCCTGGCAACTCTCCCCACCCCATTGCAGTTTGCGAAACGGCTAACAGCCGAACTCGGCGGACCGAAAATCTTCATCAAACGTGATGATCTGACCGGACTCGCGTTCGGCGGCAATAAAGCTCGAATGCTGGAATACCTGATCGGCGATGCGCTGGAGCAAGAGGCGACTCACCTGATTACCGAAGGCGGGCCGCAATCGAATCATGTGCGGCAGACACTCGCAGCCGGCCACATTGCCAGTCTGCCGGTTATCATCGTTCAAAACCCAATCGATCCTGAGCCAGATATGCAGGGAAATTTCCTGCTAGACAGCATCTTCGGCATCACTTACCACCAGGTAGAAACCGAGTCAGAACGCGGGGAGAAGATGGACGCCATCGCCGGTGAGCTACGAGCCGCGGGCCATCACCCCTACATCATCCCGGGAGGTGGATCAAATGAAGTTGGAGCTTGCGGCTACGTGGCTGCAATGCTGGAACTCAACAACCAGATCTGGGAAATGTCCATCCAACCGAGAGCCATGTATTTCGCTTCCGGAGGTGGCGGGACACAGGCAGGCATCGCGCTGGGAGCCGCGCTGTTTGACAACCCGTTTGACGCCATTGGTATTGCAATCGAAGACGATGCGGGGACTATTGCAAGCAGGATCTGGCCGATCATTGAAGAGACGATCAATCGTTTGGGTATAGATTTCCCGCTCGACAGGATAGAGCTGCTGCTCAATGATGCGCATGTGGGTCCAGCCTACGCCGTGCCAACCAGAGAGTGCATCGATGCCATCCAATTCCTGGCACGAACAGAAAGCATCTTTCTGGAGCCGATTTATACCGCAAAAGCGTTTGCCGGCATGCTGGCTGATATCCAGGCTGGCCGCTATTCATCCCAGGATGAGATCATTTTTCTCCATACCGGTGGGAACACGGTCTTGTTTGCCTTAACCGATCAACTGCAACCAATATTGAGCGACCGCAAATCGGTTCGTTAAAAAACCGGCCAACAGAACATCTGCGCTACACTGTCGCATGCTAGTTGTTTTCAGGAACCTGAATGCAGGAGTCATGGTGACGACCAGACAACGATACCGGTTGGGAATCGATATTGGCGGGACATTCACCGATTTTATTGCCGTCGATCAGCAAACCGGCGCGATAACAACATTCAAAACGCTTACGACACCGGATGATCCTGCCGTCGGCGTGCAAACGGGGTTGAATGAGATGATCGCCTCTTCCAGCCTGAATCCTGCGGAATTCGGCTCGATCATACACGCCACGACATTGATCACCAACGCAATTATCGAACGGCGCGGTGTTCGCACCGGACTGATCACGACGGCAGGCTTCGCCGATCTCCTCGAGATTGGCAGGGAAGTGCGGTACTCACTCTACGATCTGTTCATCCGGATGCCGGTTCCGCTTGTGCCAGCTTCTTTGCGATTTGAAGTAGATGAGCGCACACTGGCCGATGGCACAGCAAGTCGCCGCCTGGATGAAACAGCGTTGCGACAAGCGGTTGAAAAACTCATTGCGCAAGGTGTTGAGTCGATCGCCGTCTGCTTTTTGCATGCGTACACGAACAATACGCACGAACGGCAAGCTGCCGAGCTCATTGCCGGCAGCGCCCCGGCGATTTCTCTCTCTATCTCCTCGGAAGTGGCCAACGAAATACGTGAATTCGAGAGACTGAGCACGACAGCCGCCAATGCCTATGTTCAACCAATAGCCAGCGCTTATTTGAACCGGATGCAGTCTGTGCTATCAGCAACGGACATTGATGCTCCGCTTATGGTCATGCTCTCCAATGGTGGAATCACGACGACGGACGCCGCGGTCAGATTTCCCGTCCGCATGGTCGAGTCGGGACCAGCCGCTGGCGCGCTTGTTGCCGGCCACATCGGCACACAGGCAGGCATCTCCAACGTTCTCGCGTTCGATATGGGCGGCACAACCGCAAAACTGTGTCTGGTTGATAATGGACTGCCAACAATCAACTACACACTGGAGGTTGCGCGTGTCCATCGCTTCCGTAAAGGCAGCGGTCTTCCTATCCAGGCGCCGTCCGTAGAGTTGATTGAGATTGGGGCAGGCGGAGGATCAATCGCACACATCGATGCGTTAGGTCTGCTGGCGGTTGGACCGCAGAGCGCATCATCTGATCCTGGACCTGCCTGCTACGGATTCGGCGGTGATCATCCTACGGTTACCGATGCGGATCTATTGCTCGGCTATCTCGATCCTGACTATTTCCTTGGTGGTGATATGCCCCTTGACCGGGCGTCTGCTACTCAATCAATCGACCAGCGGCTATCAACCCACCTGGGAATGTCCGTTCATGACATTGCCCGTGGTATCCATGAACTCGTTAATGAAAATATGGCGACGGCGGCAAGTGTCTACATTGCGGAAAAGGCACGCGACCCCCGGCAATGCACCCTGGTCGCCACTGGCGGCGCTGGCCCGGTCCACGCCGCAGGGGTAGCGCGAAAAATCGGGATTCCTCGGGTGCTGATCCCGCCAGCTGCCGGCGTTGCGTCCGCTGGCGGCTTGCTCATCGCACCGCCTCGGATGGATTTCAGCAATTCTTCTATTGCATTGCTCGATGAAATCAACTGGCCGCATATCAACGGAATCCTGGACAATTTAGAAACCGAAGGACGCCAGCTGTTGCGGCACTGTGACGTACCCGATGCCGATGTGAGAACCAGTCGCACCGTTGATATGAGATACGTCAATCAGGGTCATGAGGTAAGTGTGCCTCTGCCTGACGGTCCGTTAACATCTTCCTCTGTGCCCTTAATCAGCCAGGCTTTCGATGCTGTCTATCTCGAGCTATTCGGTCGCACAATCCCGGGTGTTCCACTTGAAACCATCACCTGGCGTTTGTCAGTTCTTGGCCCAACACCAACTCTTGAATTTTCCGGGTCCAGCGCTGCTTCTCCAACTGCTGATCCGTTTGCAATTCGATCGGTCTATTTTGAAGAAGCCGGTGAGTTCACCGATACCCCGATTTACCGGCGTCACCTGCTACCAACCGGGCACAGGGCACAGGGCCCGGCTATTATTCAAGAGGCGGAGTCAACGACCGTTGTTGGTCCATCTGATTTCTTTTCGGTAGATCAATCTGGCAATATCGTTCTTGAATTGGGAGCAAGCGCATGAGCGAGACATATAATCCTGTCTCCCTGAAAATCCTCTGGAACCGGCTCATCGCCATTGTGGACGAAGCGGCAGCCACGCTCGTGAGAACATCATTTTCGACACTGGTGAGGGAGAGTAACGACTTCGCATGTATGTTGCTCGACAGGAACGGGCGTTCACTGGCACAGAATAGCGCCGCCATACCGAGTTTCATCGGCACATTGCCAGTAACAGTGCGCCATGTGCTGAAGCGATACTCTCCGGACTCGCTTGTGCCAGGGGACATCTTCATTACAAACGATCCCTGGCTGGCGACCGGTCATCTGCCGGATGTGAGTGTCGTCGTTCCGATCTTTCGCAATCAGGAACTCGTGGCCTTCGCAGCAAGCGTCGCTCACTTGCCGGATATTGGCGGCCGTATTCGCAGCGCCGACGCACGCAGTATCTATGAAGAAGGGTTGCAGATTCCGATATCCAAACTGTATTCAGCGGGTCAGCCGAACGATCTGCTCTTCGACCTGATACGGCAAAACGTGCGTGTGCCCGGTCAGGTCATTGGCGACCTTATGGCTCAGGTCGCCGCCAACGAGCAGACATCACGGCGACTGGTCCAGCTGATGGATGAGCAGAATGGTGACCTCCGCAACCTCGGATCGGCGATACAGCTGCAATCTGAGCAGGCTACCCGGCAGGCAATCAGAGCCATTCCGGATGGAGAATACTACGGAGAGGTGTTCCCGGACGGTGTTGATGAACAGCTGGAAATTCGCATGAAACTTACGGTCATCGGGGACGGGATCGACGTTGATTACACTGGAACTTCCGCCCAGGTTGGTTATGCCGTCAACTCGGTGAGCAATTACACCTTTGCGTATACTGCCTATCCGATCAAATGCCTCACCAGTCCAGAAATACCGAATAATGATGGCTCGATCAAACCTATCCGCGTTCAAGCTCCGCCAGGGACGATCCTGAACCCTACCTACCCGGCCCCGGTCGGCGGACGCGCGCTTATCGGACACTTTCTGTCTGCGGTTGTATTCCAGGCCCTTGCGCCGGTTATCCCGGAGGTCGTCCAGGCGCCAAGCGGGTCACCGCTCTGGTGTCTCAATCTGGCTGGTCATCACAACGATCGGGCTTTCGCCGTTGCATTCTTCCTCAATGGCGGTCAGGGCGCATCGAGTCAACGGAATGGGATACCGTGTCTGAGCTTCCCAAGCAATGTCTCGAACACACCAGTCGAGGTTATGGAATCACTTGCGCCTGTTGTTGTCGAACGAAAGCAAATCCGCCGGGGATCAGGTGGTGCGGGAAAACAAAAAGGTGGCGATGGCCAGGATCTCGAGATTCGGATTACCGCCAAACAACCGGTAACCGCCGCATTTCTTGCTGACCGGCTTCGAGATCCTGCAGCCGGACTGCTTGGTGGCGAAAGCGCTGAACGCGGGAGTGTAAAGCTCAACGACCAGCCGATCAATCCGAAGTTTCAAATTCAGGTGGCTCCTGGAGATCGCCTGGTGCTGTCAACGCCGGGAGGTGGTGGTTTTGGCGCTCGTGATCCGGTAGAAAACTCTGGCATTAATGACGAAGGGATTTCAGCATGATTGATACCCGAAAAGTCAATATCATTGAAAACTATTACGGGACACTGGTGAGCGACCCATACCGCTGGCTTGAGGCGATGGATGACCCTGAAGTCGAGGAGTGGGTAGCAGCCCAAAATCGACTGACCGAGGCTCACCTTGCCGCAGTCCGGGAGCGCTCAGCTATTCGACAGCGCCTGACAGAACTGTGGAATTTCTCACGATACTCGACACCGCAAAAAGCCGGTGACAAGTATTTGATCGCAAAAAATGAGGGCCTCCAGGATCAAGCTGTCGTCTACATTCAGGATTCACCAGACAGTGATCTCAAGCCGTTTATCGATCCAAACACCTTGAGCACGGACGGCACCGTCGCGCTTACCAGTCTCAATCCAGACCCGAGCGGACGTTATGTCGCGTACGGAATCGCGGAGAGTGGCAGTGACTGGCAAGAGATACGGATTCGCTCAACCAGCACCGGCGAGGATCTTCCCGACGTTCTCCGATGGTGTAAGTTCGCCGGGATCGCATGGAAACCGGATGGTTCCGGCTTCTTCTACAACCGGCATCCGGCTCCAGGAACCGTCCCGGTATCCGATGAAAACCTGTACAACCGTGTCTACTATCATCACCTCGCAACAGATCAGGCTGAGGACCTGCTGGCACACGAAGAGCCCGAACATAAAGAGCGCCGGTTCTTTCCCCAGGCTTCAGATGACGGTTCGTTCGTCGTCCTCACCGTCACGGTTGGGACGGACAAAGCCTCACGGATTTACTACCG
>CAZNYB010000006.1:0-20961 GCA_964577155.1 uncultured Thermomicrobiales bacterium
AGCTCCAACAAACATGCGCTCGCTGCTGTCTACCACGCCTCTTTTGTCAAGGTGCGCATCCCGAGTTATGCACCCGGAACCTTGCTCGCTCTCGCGAACAGCCTGCGTATCTTACAGATGATGAGACAAACTGTCAAGCAATTTGACGGTCAACATCGTTGATCGAGGAGACAAATTACGATCACCATTCGCCATCTGGCTAAGGCATAATCAGCAGGTATCATCGAGAATGTGAAGGAGAAACTCAAGATGCCGGCTCGACCAGTCATAGGAATATCCGCCTCGCTATTCAGCGAAATCACATCGATTGGAACGCTCAATCACTTTGGGAACACCGATGGATACTTTGATGCCATCAACCTGGCTGGCGGTATCTCACTCATGATCCCGCTGGTAGAAGGCGCAACCAGCGACATTCTCAATCTGCTAGATGGACTTATCTTGACTGGAGGCGGTGATATCGATCCTTTGGAATATGGTCAGCAACAGATTCACAATATGAACTGGGGAATAAACGCCAGGAGAGACCGCGTGGAGCTGGATTTATTCAGCGAGGCTATGCGGCGCGAATTGCCAATTCTCGGTATCTGCCGCGGCGCGCAACTGATCAATGTAGCCCTTGGCGGAACGTTGTACCAGGATGTGCATGATCAGTTTGACTCGACAATGCAACATCAGCAGCATCTCGAAGGAATACCGAAGGAAGATATCGGTCACGCTGTTCAGGTTTCACCTGGATCCCGGCTGGCTGAAGTTTTTGGAGCGGGAGAGCTTCACATCAACTCGTTTCATCACCAGGCAATCAAGGAGGTTGGCGCTGGGCTGGAGATCTCGGCGACTTCTGCTGACGGGCTGGTTGAAGCAATCGAGTATCCTCAGCACCACTGGCTTGTCGGCGTTCAATGGCATCCTGAAATGATGTTTCAACGACATCCTGAACAACTGAAGATTTTCGTGGCGTTCGTTCAAGCAGCGCTAATAAACAAGATCAGTTCGGCACAAGTTATATAGTTGATACATCAAGACCGGCCAGAATTGGCCGGTCTTTAGTTGTCTCTATTTCAGCTTGACTCGCTACATCGAAGACTGAGCCGCCGCTATCCGCTCACTATCAACATTGTTCGCCTCAGTTGTAAAGCCGTTCTTGTGAAGGCGAGATTGGAATTCGTCTGGCAAGCTAACGGCCAGAGCCTCGTCGATGGTATCTACCGGAACAAAATTGAGATGTTCGAGCAACGCGTCAGGGAGGTCATCGAGATCAACTTCGTTACGGCTGGGCAGAATAAAGGTAGAGATTCCCGCTCGTTCTGCTGCCAGCGCCTTCTCCTTGATGCCGCCGACCGGAAGCACCTGGCCACGTAGCGTGACTTCTCCAGTCATAGCGACATCTTCGCGAGCTGGGATATTGGTTAGCAGCGAAACCAGTGAAGTAGTCAGGGCTACGCCTGCTGATGGCCCATCCTTCGGCGTTGCGCCAGCTGGAACGTGAACGTGAATGTCATCATTTTTGAAGACGTCTGACGAAATTCCGTAGTCGTCGGCTCGGGCACGGACGTAGGAGACCGCTGCCTGCGCTGACTCTCGCATGACATCCCCGAGCTGCCCGGTAATCGTCAGGCTGCCTTTGCCAGGTGATTTGCTCGATTCGACGAACATGATATCGCCGCCTACCGCACTCACTCCGACACCGATGGCTACCCCGGGGGCAGTAGTACGAGTTGCCAGCTCCTCATAGTAAAAACGCGGCCGTCCGAGAAACTCGCGAACAAGCTGCTGGTCCACAACTTTCGGCAGGTCGCCGCCTGAAACTTGTTCGGTTGCCAGCTTGCGAGCCATCGTGCCGATTTCACGTTCAAGATTTCTGACACCGGATTCACGAGTGTAGTGCCGGATAACATCGAGCACTGCATCATCCTCCCATGTGAGAACATCTTCCTCAAAGGCGTGTGCGACCATTTGCTTTGGTATCAGAAATCGCTTGGCGATATTCAGTTTTTCCTCGTCGGTGTACCCACTAAGCTGAATAATCTCCATCCGGTCCCGGAGCGGAGCCGGAATTGGATCGAGCAGATTTGCAGTGGTAATGAACATGACCTTGCTGAGATCAAACGGAACATCCAGATAGTGATCTCGATAGGTGCTATTCTGTTCCGGGTCCAGAACTTCTAACAACGCCGACGCGGGATCGCCGCGCCAGTCAGAGCCGATTTTGTCGACCTCGTCCAGAACAAATACTGGATCGTTGGCTCCCGCACGCCGAATAGCCTGGATGATTCGGCCAGGCATCGCGCCGATGTAAGTACGACGGTGCCCCCGGATCTCTGCTTCATCCCTCACACCACCCAGCGACATGCGAGTGTATTCACGACCGAGCGCATCAGCGATGGATTGGGCTAATGACGTTTTCCCGACTCCTGGAGGACCGACGAAGCAGAGTATTGGCTCTCTGGTTTCAAATGTTTGCCCGGCTGCTTCACGATCTTTCCGAAGACGATGCACCGCAAGGTACTCGAGAATGCGGTCTTTTACTTTTTCCATGTTGTAGTGATCTCGATCAAGCACTTTCCGAGCTTCAACGACGTCGACATTGCCTTCAGTCGAAACGTCCCAGGGTAGGGAAACAAGCCAATCCAGATATGATTTGATCACGCCGTACTCTGCCGAAGCTGGAGGGATTTTTGACAACCGGTCCAGCTCGCGGTTTGCTTCGCGCTCCGCCTCTTCTGGCATCCCAGAATTTTCGACCTGTTCTCTCAGTTCTTCGACTTCAGCCTGCGTCTCGTCAGTTTCGCCTAGTTCTCGCTGAATCGCCTTGAGTTGCTCACGCAGGTAATACTCACGCTGCGTCTTACTCATCTCCTCGTTAACTTCACCCTGTATTTTCTTGCCTAGCTCAAGTAGATCCAGCTCTTTGGTCATGAACGCAGAAATTTTCTGCAACTTCGCGCTGATCGGATCAAGCTCGAGTAGCTCCTGGCGATCATCAGGATCCATTTTCAGATTTGTCGCGATCAGGTAGACCAGTGGCAGCGGTTCGTCGATATTGACCGCAGCGGTAACCAGTTCATCAGGGAGATTCGATACCAGACTGACGAGACGTTGAAACAACTCGAGGGTTGAGCGCATCATTGCTTCAGTTTCGAGGCTTGTCTCATCGTCTGCTTCATCGAAAACCTCAGGAAGTTCTTCAATGGATGCCTGAAGGTACGGATCTTCCGCAACCCAGTCGACGATACGAACTCTTTCGAGACCCTGAACCGCCACGCGCACGGTACCGTCAGGAACGCGCATCATCTGATGGATGGTGGCCAGCGTTCCAATATCTCTCGTCTCGCCAGGGCCTGCGTTCTCGTCATCAGGATCGTTTTGCATCACCAGCACAACGCTCCGCTCATCCGCGGCGACGGCATCGATCAGTCTAAGTGACCGAGGCTGTCCGGCCGCCAGGGGAACCATCGTTTGCGGCAGCACGACAGTGCCCCGGAGTGGGAGCACTGGGTACACTCTCCGGTCTTGGGTCAGTTCGTCTGAAGTTGATTCTTCGTTTAATTCGTTGGTTTCTTCAGATTCGGTTGTAATTTCATCGATTAATGTCTGTTGTTCATCCGACATGGATGACTCCTTTACGCTCAATTCGAACGTTCTCAATACTGTTCAACTTGCTAGTCAGAATTATTTGCTACCAGAGTCACGATTGATTGCGATGCGCGTTGGCTGGACTCGATGCAGTCTCACCTGCAACATGCCATCAGAGTACGTAGCCTCAATCGAGTCTTTATCTACGGAAATCGGGAGGTAGATGTCAGCGGCGAATGGACCATGCAATATGCCAAGTTCGTGCATTTTGCTGCAATTGTCTCCGCGCATTGGCAGTCGTTCGCCGCGGATGGTGAGGATGGAATCGTCGATGGCAAGTTCGATCTGCTCTTCCTCCACACCGGCGATTTCCGCGATAACATGCAGTCCGCTCTCGGTCTCATACATGTCAATTGGCGGGCGCCATCCTGTTCTGCGTCCGTGACCGCCCCGGAGCTGTACGGTCCTCCTGGTTACGAGCATAGAATTAAATACATTTTCGAGCTCAACATTCCGGCTCCTCGGATCTCGAGGGGACTGTTTTCTGATGCCGGACATTTAGCGGTACCTCCGTCAGTTGGATGTTTGGCGATCTGAAAAGGAATTACGGTGTGCCCAGCAACATATTGTGTCGAGTTGAGCAACCTCGATAATTTTACCTCATGATACAAGGTATGACAAGGATTGACTCAAGTTAATGTATATAAAACTGTCAACTCCAGGGGTGGTAGAGAATGACGACCGCAGTCAACGCCCACAGTCCGACCGTTGCCGTCAGTGGGCGATCTTCCAGCAGAAGCCTCTCGGGAGATCCACCTTCGTCTAGATTAATAACGAGAAAGAGGTACCGAAAAATTCCATATGCAACAAACGGAATGGTGAGCATCATTGTGTGATCAGCCGGAAGGTTTGGCGCGACAAACGTATAGAGGGAATAGGCCATCAACGTTGTCGCGGAGGTAACGACAAGTAGCTGATCGAGAAACGGGAGTGAATATTCGTCGAGATTCCGACGATGAGAACTTGCAACGTGCTCCAGCACTATCAATTCACTCCGGCGTTTGCCAAAGCCGATGAACAATGACAGCAGAACAGTGCAAACGTAGAGCCAGGGGCTTATTGGAACATCCACCACGACTGCGCCTCCAGCTGCCCGAAGAACAAATCCTGCCGCAATAGCGAATACATCAATGATTACCAGATGTTTCAACGTTACCGAGTAGGAAACCATCAGCGCCAGATAGAGAACGATGATCGCAGCCAGTTGAGGCTGAAGGAACAACGCGCCAACTACGCCGGCGGTCAATAGAAGGATTGAAGTAGCAAGCGCCAGTTTTTCATTGACGATACCTGCGGCAATTGGCCGGTGGCGTTTTGCGGGATGTACGCGATCCCTTTCGCGATCCAGCACATCATTGATAAGGTACATCGCACTGCTGGCGAGACAGAAACAGACGAAAGCCGCCGTTACAACGACAAAATCGTGCAGATCGAATAGCTTGAGGTCAAAAATCAGAGCGGCAAAGACAATAAGGTTTTTTGTCCACTGCCTCGGCCGCATTGAGATCAACAGACCTCGAATGACGGTCAAGCTAGCCAATCCGGGTTCTGTGCCTTGTTGAGAATGTTCGGTGCTGGCTGGTTCGTTGGTCACCGTTTCCCACCCGGACGCCGTAAATTATTCAGGTTTTAGCGCAGACTCACTGTAGACATTGGCAGCATTCCAAAGCATCCACCCGGGTGCTCCGAATTCTTCTGAAGCCTTGATCTGCGCCTCAATTTCAGCAGGTCCATACTCGATGCCGGGTCCATATGAAAAATCTTGAAGCCAGGGACGGAATTTGTAGGCCTGTTCACCTATTCGGGTTTCACCGCTTTCCAGACTCCATAAAATGACTTCATAGGGATGATCGTTCGGATAGTCGAAACCCATTTCCCCTTCAGCGAAGTGAGAAGGGTAGATCATTGGATTGATCACATCGACAATCGGCTCGATGACTTCAAGATTCTGGCCGATGCCGCCGTCTCCTTCGTCCCAAAGGGTGAACCCGAAGATATCGACCGCAAGGTAAGCGCCAGTTGGGGCCAGGGATTCCTGGACGCCGGTGAGAAAGCCAGCTATTGCTTCAACACGCGTTTCGTCGGCAAATGATGAGAAGTCGGCATTTTCCAGAAGTCCGTCGGTTGGAAACCGGATGTAGTCCAGTTGGATTTCATCGAATCCAGCTTTTGCAACCTCAGTTGCTATATCGGTGTTGTACTGCCAGACTTCACGTTCGTGCGCATTAACCCAGGCTTGACCGTTCCAGGTAGTCCATAGTTCACCTGTAGATTTGTCATGAATCGCGAGATCTGGTCTCGCTAGCGCCAGGACTGGATCCTCAAAGACGACGATTCGCGCGATCGCATACAGTCCATGGTCATGCAATTGTTGGATCTTTGTGCTTAGATCGAAACGGATATCTTCAGCGCCTATTTCTTCAGCCATGGCAACATTTGTATCGTAGCGCACCAGTCCATTGTTATCTTTTACGTCCAGGACTATAGCATTGACTTCCGTCTCGTCGGCGATACGCAGCAGGTCATTCCACGCTTCCTCGTTGGCTGCGGTCAGCGCTGTTGAATAGATAGCACGTACGACAAATCGCTCGATAGTTGCATCGAAGACCAGATCTGTTGGAAATTCCGATATGACCTCTCGATAACCCGCCTTTTTAACAACAATCTGTCCGGATTCAGGAACACCTTTCAGGCGGTAGGTTCCATCGTCTGCACTGGTCGTGGTTGCCGTACCGATCTGAACGGTAGCGCCTGCGACAGGTGTGCCATCCTGATCAACAATCATGCCGGTTACAAGATCTGGCCGGACCTCGAAATCAAGCACAACATTCTGGCCGACAGGTTTGGAGACTTCGGACAGATTTTCCGACATGACAGTCACGGTGGCATTACCTGGAACATCGACAAGCAGATATCTTCCGTCGGAATCAGTGATACTCGTGACGCTCACCGAATCCGGACCTGCCGCGACAACAGTGGCTCCTTCAACCGGATCGCCGGTTTGAATATTGACAACCTGGCCACTCAAGGTTGTCGGTCGGAGTTCAATCTGAAACTGCTGCATCCCCGGTGTTACAGTGATCTGCGTACTCTCGTAGTCTTCGCGCTGGACGGAAAGGTCGCCTTCAAGTGGCGTTGTAAAACTGAACTGTCCGCTGCCGTTGGTAGTGACAGCGGTACCGGCAGCAGATACCTGTGCGCCTGAAACTGGTTTGCCAGTGTAGGCGTCTCGCACAACACCGGTGAAATCATCACCACCGCCGAACGCGCTCACGATCAGGGTAGCAAACAAAAGCACCAGCGCTACAGCGAGGATTGAGCTGTACCACCAACTAACCCGACTCCAGCGTTTAGGTTGCTGATCAACATTGTAGTTTGAATGAGGTATCAAGCACCTGCTCCAGATGTGCTGGACATATACTTCCCTCTAGTTGGTGCTTGACCGTAAGCGGTACGCAACGATAGTTTTAAAGTCATGCGCTACACTCCGCATACCAATATGGCGGGAACCATTTAGATCTTCGTTCCCAGCCTGCACAAGTGTACACTTCATCGAATATCGTGTGGAAACGGGGCGATCCCGCCTCCACCAGGAAGCCTGGCTTGACGAAAGCCTGATTCAAACTCGGCCAATGAATGGAACAAACACCGTAGTGGAATTTAACGAAATCGTCAGTGGACTACGGTCCGATCTTGAGCTTGTCGAATCGCGATTGAGTCAAGCCGCGAACGTTGAGTTCCCATTCGTTGGAGAACTGCTACAGGCGATAATTGGAGCTGGCGGCAAAAGGTTACGACCGGTCCTTCTCATGCTGTCGTGCAAATCTTTCATCTGGGATGAAGCCGGCGCGATACCGGCAGCAGCCGGTGTTGAAATGCTTCACACGGCTTCTCTGGTTCACGACGATACGATCGACCACGCACTGCTCAGACGTGGCACTCCAACGTTGAACTCGCACTTAAAACCGGAGACTGTCATCCTCTTTGGAGACTATCTGTTTGCTCAGTCGGCGATTCTTGCGACAGAGACTATGAATCCAAGAGTCGTCTCAGTTTTTGCATCGTCCCTGGCGGATATCTGCGATGGCCAACTCCATGAGATCTTTTCAAGTGGTTCAACATCGCTCACCATTGAAGAGTACGAACGGCGAATATTTGGCAAAACTGCTTCATTGTTTGCGGCGTCAGCCGAAATGGGAGCTATTCTCGGTCAGGCCAACGACGACCAGATCCAGCAAATGCGATCATTTGGAGCTGATGTTGGCATGGCTTTCCAAATCGTCGACGATATCATGGACATCCGCTCATCAACAGAGGAGATTGGAAAACCGGCCGGTCAGGACCTGCGTGAAGGAACGGTCACCTTGCCGACTATGCTCTTTCTGCAAAACGCTGACGGTAGCCCGAGTGCGCAGCTCGTCAGGAACATTATCACCGGCGACGACACCGCGGACCAGTCACTTAATCAGGCGGTTGTCGCCATTCGGGAGTCAACAGCGATTAGTGAGTCACTTGTGCGAGCAAGAACATACGTAGATCAGGCGAAGTCAAGATTGATATGCATGCGTAATGGCCACATTGCCGCTCAACTTGAAGCGTTCGCCGACTACACATTGTCTAGAACGATCTAAGTTCGACAGCCTCAAGCTCAGACAGCTACTAAACTCGTTTCATACATTCGGTTTGAGATTCGGTCCCACGCATCAACACCTTGCGGCGAATGCTTGCTAATCGCATCGGCCAGTTCATGTGGTTGGCCAGGCGTGATGATTATCGTGGAGAGGCGCTGACGATATCTACGCTCTATCGTCGCATCAAGATAATCGACCTCATAGGTATGTGCCGGCTTGAGACCAGACACTACCAGCAGATCAGCAGTAACAAGACGAGCCATGGTTTGGTGGGAAATGCGGGTCGCAATATCGAATTCTCGTTTGGCTCTTCCCGAAAGGTCACCGTCGGTAAATTCCGTACCTGGCAACTCCACCTCAACCATATAGGCAGTGAGTGCGAAATCCCGCCAGGGCAAAAACTGATAACTCATTCTAGGAGGTTGCATTTGCAGATTGTGGAGTAAAAACCGGGTGATTCGACCTGATCGTTCGCCTGCGGCATTAAAGATCAGCCAGCCCTCGCCCAACCGGAGCCGTGTTTCGAAATTTTCGAAATAGTAAGTAAGCCGTAGAAAAAGATCCCGGTCCTGTAAGGAAAAGCGATCATCAAAGACGTATTCACCCACCTGCGCCTCCGATCCGAATCCACGAGGTCAGCCTGTTGTAACGATAATGGTGCCTTGACATGAACGTACAGTCAACCCGTTCGACCACTGAATCATATGCTGTCAACAAGAGGGATGTCTAGCAATGACGAAAACAGATCGTAGAACTTTTCGGAGTCTACATTGCTAGCCACGGCATGTGATGATTGTGCTCTTGACTCGGAATTAACTCGCGTTAGTCCTCTGTTCTCATGACCGGTTGAAACGTACACGTCACCACTCACACCGGAAATCATCGAGTCGTCAGCTACCACGGCAACTGCCAGCGGATCGTGCAAATGAAATTCACTACGTTTTCGATGAATAAACGCGTGTTTACATACGTGATGCACGAGCATAGCCGATTTCTGGGCGGTTGCGCTCGTTTGCGCCCAGGCGGACTTTGTAAGCACAGTCTTGGTTGTTACATCCAGACCAATCCAGGTTGTGTCGAAGCTTGAAAGTGCAACTGTGACCGCTGCTTCTGGATCTGCATAAATGTTAAATTCGGCGTGCTCGGAAACGTTACCTGGTTCATAGAACGCTCCACCCATGATAACCAGACGGCGGACCCAGGTAGGCAATCGCGGTTCCAGCTTCAGCGCCACAGCCAGATTGGTCAGAGGTCCTACGAATGCAAAGTCAATCTCTTTCTGGTGTCTGTAAGCCGTTTGAATGATCACTTCAGGCGCTGTAAGTCGCTCTGGGTCTCGACGTGCTAATGGCAAATCCCAACCACCAAGCCCGTCGACACCGTGAAATTCTTCAGCGTAATGTGGCAATCTCGACATCGGCGCTGACATACCCCGATAGACCGGGTGTGATTGATCAAGCCACTCACAGACCTTGAGCGTGTTGACGGTCGCCTTTTCAACTGAAACGTTTCCAGCGACGGTCGTAATAGCCACGATTTCATGAGTAGGCAGGTTCGAAGCCAAAGCTATGGCAATGGCATCGTCTACTCCGGTGTCAACATCCAGCAGCAGCGGTCTTCGCTCCGGCATCGCTAATCCAACTCCCTGCCAGCCAGCGCAGCCTCTGCCTGCTGCCAGGCGTGAACAGGTGGAGTTTCGGTAATCTGACTCTCAGAAACGATGTCGACAAATGTCGGTCCGTCGTCTTCAATAGCGGACCGCAACACTGACTCAAGATCTGCTGGATCTTCAACTCGCCAGGACTGTAGACCGAACGCGCGAGTTACTCCGGAATAGTCAATATCGTTGAAATCTACCGAAAAATACCGGTTGTCGTGGTAGAGATGCTGGAGCTCTTTTATCCAGCCAAATGCTCTATTGTTGAATTGAATGAGCGTCACTGGCAGGTTGAGCCTGGTTATTGTCTCGAGCTCCCCACATGACATGCCAAATGATCCGTCTCCCATCAAAGCAATTGCCCGGTGTCCAGATTCCGCGGCGCCAGCGTGTGCGCCAACGACCGCTGGCAACGCATATCCCAAACCCCCATGCGCCCGCGGTATTACCGTCCAGCGGCCTGGTTGTTCCAACAGATACTGTGCGCCAATGTAGGGCGTGGGAGTGCCAGGATCGGCAACGATGACGGTTTCCGGGTCAAGCAGTTTCTTCAGCGTTGCAACAACCCGCTGAGGTTTGATTGGTTGATCATTTGAAACCATGTATGCCTGTTGCGACGCAAAATAGTCGTCCTTCTGGAGAGCGATCGACTTGAGCCAGCTCTCTCGATCGATACCTGGGTTAACTTTCCCAATGGCGTCCGTGAGATCTTCCAATGCTCTACGTGCATCGGCTATGAGTCCAACGGCAGTCGGATAGTTATTGCCGATTTGCCAGGCATCGACGTCAATATGGACGGTTCGAGGCGGTTGCTTCAGATCAGGAATCGACCAGTGTTCGGTGGTCGTCGAGTCGGTTCGCGTGCCAACCAGAATCATGAGGTCAGCGCCAGCAACGATATCGTTGGCATAAGGACGAGCGCCGTTTCCACCGATGATTCCGAGGCTCAGTGGATGTGTTTCAGCGATGCTGCCTTTTCCGTTAATCGATGTGCCAACAGGAATTCGGCAGGTTTCAGCAAACGTAGTCAGCGCATGCCAGGCTTCTGAGATGATCACGCCGCCTCCAGCTATGATGACCGGTTTTTCTGCCTGTTTGATCATTGCTGCGGCGCGCTCAACCGCTATCTGATCCGGTCTGGTGCGAGCAGCCGGCGCAGCACCGAATGCTGGCACTCCGTAAACACTCGCAGGATCGACTTCCTGTTTCAAAATATCAGCAGGCAAGGATAGAAAAACAGCACCCGGGCGATCAGTCGTCGCCAACCGGATGGCACGACGAATGTAGTCGGCGGCAATGTCAGGCGAGCTAATTCGGCTGGACCACTTGGTAACTGGCTCAAACAGTGCTGGCTGATCAAGTTCCGTCAACACACCCCGGCTTGCCTGGTTGATCGGCGTATCCGAGGTCAAACAGATGAGCGGGACCGCGGACCCGTGCGCCTCGGCTACTCCGGGAAGAATATAAGTCGCCCCGCCACCGCTCGGTCCTTCGCATACTCCGATCTTGCCAGTTACCCTGGCGTATGCATCAGCCATAAAAGACGCCGAGCGTTCGTCTCGCGTCATGATGTGCTGCACCCGACCTTCGTTGTGATACAGCGCATCGTAAAGGGTCATGCCCGTATCTCCGGGTAGACCAAATATGGTGCTGATTCCACTTTCAGCAAGCACAGCAACTATAGCTTCAGCTACATTCATCGACGTTTGTCCCCCACATTCAAATAAGGTCAGCTATTTATGTTGACATCAACCCTGAATTGTCAATTAATGCAATCCAAAGGTCGTTTACATTCGTTTCTGTCGGACCGCTACGAACAGTTGCGCCAACTCGCTCCAGGAATGTATACGAATCGTTGTTCTGCAGTGAGCTGAGAGCCTCGTGGACGCTATCCTGCTGTATCGTAGCACCATCAACGATTGCGCCTGCAACTCTGCTCAAGCCGTCGTCACCATCGGTCGCCAGAAAACCAGCCGTCACTCCGTTTGTACCACGTATTGCAATAGCTGCTGCTAGTGCTGCCTCAGTATTTCGCCCCCCAACGCCATCACCGTCAACCGTCACTGTAGTTTCACCACCTGCAATCAGACAGGTGAAGTTGGAAAAACTATTATGGCAGGCGGCCGTATCGGAGGCGATTGCCACAAACATCTTTGCGACCTCGCTGGCTTCACCCTCCAGTTTTCGCGTCAGAATGACTGGCGTATACCCGTACTGGATCGCCATTTGTGCTACCACATCGATCGCTTTCGACACATTCGCGATGATCAATGTTTGCACTGACATGGCGATCGACAGCGGTCGGTCTGGGAGGTCGATCTCGACACCTGCCCTCTTCAGAATTTCTTCAACATCCAGATTCGAATCAGACGGCACGGTTGGCCCGCTTGCAATTACCCGAGGATCATCACCAATCACATCAGAGATAATCAGATTGTGAATGGAAGTATGCGAAAGATATTCGAGTAGTTTCCCGGCTTTGATCTTGCTGATACGCGACCGAACTGCGTTGAGTTCATTGATGGTAGCTCCACTGAATAGCAGCCGTTTTGTGATCTCCTGCAGTTCCTCGAGTTCGTACGGTTCCTCCAGTGTTTCGACAAGAGAGGAGCCGCCACCTGAAATCAGGCAAAGAACCAGAGCGCCAGCCGGTATGGCCTCTGCGAACCTGAGCATCGCTTCACCTGCCTGAATCGACCGATGATCAGGTATCGGGTGACCGCCGACCATGACTTTCGACCGGAGACTGTACCCGGGAGAAGGCGACTTTGACACCACCAGTCCATCACTCAAATGATCCGCCAGGATTGCCTCTGCAGCGAAAGCCATCGGAATCGCGGCTTTGCCAATTGCGATGAGATACATTCCAGCTTCTGGTACCGGGTTCAGTGAATCCCCGATACGAATCTGCCCGCCGGAAGTGATTCCAAGATACCTCCGAATCAGGTGGTCTGGTGAAACTGCCTGGACCGCGGCGGCATACATCTCTTCAATTTGGTGTCGCTGTCGTTCACTCACGACCGGGCTGAAAGATATTCGAGTACGGTTCGGAGGTCTGTTGGCAGCGGCGACCGTAGTTCAAGTGTTTTGCCATCCGGAAGCCGGAACACGAGGTAACTGGCGTGCAAGAACTGCCGTTCGAGAGGAAGATCTGGAGATTCTCCGCCGTACAGAACGTCTCCAGCTACCGGATGTCCGGTAAACGCGCAGTGAACACGTATCTGGTGCGTCCGACCAGTCTCAATCCGGACATTGAGCAAAGAATACCCGGTATACGTTGCGGCAGTTTCTAACCGGCTTATCGCCTCACGACCGTTTGCAACGACAGCCATTCGCTTCCTGTTGTGTGGATCTCTTCCAATCGGAGCGTCCACAATGGCTTCTGCTTCCGGGAGTTGTCCGATAACCAGTGCGTCATACCCTTTGACTACCGATCGTGATTGCCACTGCTTCAACAAATCCAGGCGAGCGCGTTCATTCTTCGCAAGCACGATAAGCCCGGATGTGTCCTTGTCCAGTCGCTGAACGACCCCGGGACGATCGGTGCCGTTGTCAACTGCGTCAGGCCGCATCCACCTGAATGCATTCACCAGTGTGTCACGTTTATGCCCTGGTGATGGATGCACGACCAGACCTGGCGGTTTATTGAAGACAATGACATCATCGTCCTCATATGCGACTGGAATCTCCAGGTCATATGGAGCGAGTTCGGACTCCTCATCTTCTTGGTCTGGAATGTTGATCACAACATCATCGTCGGCTCTGACTCGATGACTTGGACGGACTACCGCATCGTTGACGGTGATCTCGCCACTGGTGATGAGTTTCTGAATTGAAGATCGGCTGGCGTCAGGCAACCTTCTGACAACGAGCCTGTCGATGCGTTCACCATCGTTGTCTGGCTCAACGGTCAACCGGATGAAAAACGCGTCTGTACTCACGAATCCTCGCTAGCAGCCTTCGGTATCCGATCAGGTTCATCCGTTGCTTCCGCGGGAGAGTTCAAATCGTTGCGGATGTCGCGTAACAAAATCGTGTACAGCAAGATGATGACACCGACTGTTATTGCGCTATCAGCGATGTTGAAAGTTGGCCAGCGGGGAACGCGGATGAAGTCAATGACATAGTCGTAGCGAATACGGTCGATGAGATTGCCGACTGCCCCGCCCAGCATGAGACCAAGCCCAATGGCAAGCAAGGCGTCATTCCGGGCATTTCGGATGAAGTAAATTGCCAGGAAACCAATCGCAACAAACGTCAGAATTGTTAGAGCTGATGATTGCCCTTGAAATAAGCCGAACGCGCTACCGGTGTTTCGAACGAATACGAACTTGAGTCCGGGCAGCACGTCGACAATTCTCCGTGTACCGCCGGGACCGATCTCATTGTAGACCACAACTTTCGAAAGCTGGTCGAGCACGATAACAACGATTGTGCAGGCAGCTGCGATGATGTATGGCATGGGAGTATTCATTCTCGAATGCCGCTCATCAGTTTCTTGACTATCATTGGGCAATGATTGAGGAATCCTTGGTGGTGCAGAGGAACGCAATTGGACCGTGAGTCTACCACGCAACAAAAGCCAGATCCGCTACGATTAGTCATCGCTGGAGGCGGAACAGGCGGTCACATTTCACCAGCAGTTGCTGTCGTTGAAGAGATTATCAACCGCGGCATTCCGTTTGAACCAATCTGGATAGGATCGGTTGGAGGATTTGAATCTGCGGCAGCGGACGAGCTTGAAATTCCATTTTATCCGGTAAAAACTGGCAAACTTCGTCGATATATCTCGATTCACACCTTCCTGGATGCAGCACGGATTCCGGTAGGGATCGCTCAATCTGGCGCTATCGTTCGACGGTTCAAGCCACACGTTATTTTTTCAACCGGCGGGTTCGTGAGCGTTCCGACCGTCACTGCAGGCTGGATGTTCAAGTCACGTTCGATCACCCATGAGCAGACGGCGAGTCTGGGGCTTGCGACCAGGATAAACGCACGGATGTGCGATCGGACCGCGTTGTCCTATGCTTACGCTCCAAGACCGGTAACCGGGAAAAACGGATCGGTTGTCGTCACGGGCAATCCAGTACGGTCCGCGCTGCTACTTCGAGATGCGCCGGTGAGCTACGGCCTCATTGAATTGGCTGGAGATCGACCCCTTGTTTACGTCACCGGAGGTGTGCAGGGAGCCACCGCGATAAACAGGGCTGTCGGAGATGCGTTGCCTGACCTGCTGGAACATGTCGAGATCGTTCACCAGTGTGGTCCCGAAGCGCAGAACCACGACCTTAGTGGATTGGTCTCAATTCGAAATGAACTTCCACCCGGACTGGCACGACGATATCACCCGGTTGAACTTGTCGGTGAGGAATTGCGGAGTATCTACGCAACCGCAAGTCTAGTTGTCAGCAGAGCTGGCGCTGGCACTATCGCTGAACTAGCGGCACTTGGGCTGCCATCAATCCTCATTCCTCTTCCAGGGGCGAATGAACAGCAGCAGAATGCAAATGTGCTTGTCAGAGCGGGTGCCGCAATTCTGATGCGTCAAGACCGGCTAAACAGTGCGGGGCTGACAGCCCAGATCTTGAGCCTGACCGGCAATGCAGATCAGTTAGGCGCAATGCGTGAAGCAGCAACATCTCTTGCGGAAGACGAAAGTCCTTCCGCCCGTCTGCTTGATGAAATTCTCGATCTGGCGGAATTGAGCGGCTGGACCCGGCCGCTCGCGAATCAGCTCACTTGAAATATTTCGAGTGGAGTGAACTACCCTTGAATTGCGAGATCGATTGCCTCACGGAGATTTGAAGCTCGTACAACCTCGATGTTTGACTGCGGTTTGGCCATCCCCCTACCGAGCACGGCTGGGGCGACGATTCGCTTGAATCCGAGTTTGCTAGCTTCACGAATGCGGCGATCTAGCTGGCTTACCGAACGCAATTCACCAGACAGTCCAATCTCACCGACGACGACGGTGGCGGGGTCAACCCTGCGCTCACGGTAACTTGAGGCGATGGCAATTGCCGTTCCAATGTCCGCCGCTGGTTCGCCAATCCTCAGTCCACCGACAACATTCACGAACACATCCTGATCGTGAAGTGCCAATCCAACACGTTTAGTCAAAACAGCAATGAGCATTTGCAGGCGATTCAGCTCCACACCGGTCGCGCTTCTGCGTGGATTGCCGTAAACGGCGGAGGTGCATAGTCCCTGAATCTCGACCAGAATCGGGCGGGAACCCTCCATCGTTACCGTTACCGCGGAGCCCGCGGCGTTGCCACTTCTCTCCTGGAGGAATGCCGCGCTTGGATTGGCTACCTCCTCCATACCAGACTCAACCATCTCAAAGACCCCAACTTCGTCAGTTGAGCCAAACCGGTTTTTGACCGCGCGAAGAATTCGATACTGATGAAACCGTTCACCTTCCAGGTAGAGGACGGCGTCAACCATGTGTTCGAGCACCCGTGGGCCAGCAATGGAACCTTCCTTCGTCACATGCCCGACGATGAAGACGGCAACGTCGCGAGATTTCGCGTACGCCATCAACCTGGCGGTACATTCCCGCACCTGACTGACGCTTCCCGGAGCAGAACTTATCTCATCAACATAGACCGTCTGAATCGAGTCGATGACGAGGATTGCCGGATTCAGCCGGTCGGCGGCATCAATCGCGCTATCAATCATCGTTTCGGAGAACAGGTAGAGCGAATCTGACGTTATTCCAAGCCGATCGGCACGGAGCCGGACCTGCTGCTCAGATTCTTCCGCGGTGATGTAGAGCACTGTGGAATCAGATGTCGCCAGAGCACCCGCACATTGCAACAGGAGCGTCGACTTGCCGATGCCTGGATCGCCGCCGACCAGGACGAGCGACCCTGGAACGACGCCGCCTCCGAGAACGCGGGAAAGTTCTCCAATCGGTACTTCCCGTCGACGGACACCGGCGCTCTGCACCTGGCTTATCGGTTTTGGTTCAGCCACTTGTCCGCGAGCGTGTTTGGGTGATCGTGTGTGTTGAGATTTGGACCGATTGATAGTCTCCACCATCGAACCCCAGGCGCTGCAATCCGGACACCGGCCAAAGTATCCAGAGCTCTCGTGCCCGCATTGCTGACACACGTAGGTTGATCGAGTTTTTGCCATTGCAGTGTTTCTAATTGCGAAAACCCGGAGGCGACTACCCCCGGGTTTCAGTGGTCCACATTCTGATCGAGTTTATAGCGGAGTTGCCGCTTCGGCGCTTGGCAGTATCCGTAGTAGATCGTCTTCAGTATCGATCCGGATAGTCATCCCAAAGGCGTACCTGCCATCCAGCAACCCTTCGGCGATTGGGTCTTCGATCAGATTCTGGATGATTCGACGCAACGGTCTGGCACCATACTCTGGATCGTATCCTCTTGAACCGAGGAGATCAAGCGCGCTTCTGGTGATATCAAGTGTGATTTCCTGCTCGGCGAGCTGTTTGCGTAGTCGTTTGAGCTGCAAATCAACGATCTCTCGAATCTGAGGGGGAGTCAGCGAGTGGAAGACGATTGTGCTATCGATCCGGTTCAGGAATTCGGGTCGGAAGGTTTGTTTGAGCTGAGCGAGAACCCGATCTTTCATCGAATCGTAGTTCTGCTTGGCGACTTCGTCTTCATTTCCTGAGCTTGTGAACCCGAAGTTAGCTCCTCGCTTGATCTGTTCCGCGCCAACGTTTGAGGTCATGATGACAATCGTGTTTCTGAAGTCAACCCGGCGACCTTTGGCGTCGGCAAGGCTACCGTCTTCAAGAATCTGAAGTAGCATGTTGAAGGCTTCAGGGTGAGCTTTTTCGATTTCATCCAACAAGATAACCGAGTAGCTCTTTCGGCGGACAGCCTCGGTCAGTTGACCACCTTCTTCATAGCCGACGTAGCCGGGAGGAGCACCCACTAGCCGGGCTACCGCGTGCCGTTCCATAAACTCGCTCATGTCTATCTTGATGAGCGCGTCTTCTGAGCCAAACATGAACTCGGCCAGTGTCTTTGCAAGCTCACTCTTGCCAACACCTGTCGGTCCGAGGAATATGAACGAACCAATTGGACGTCGTGGATCTTTTAGCCCGGCTCGCGCGCGACGAACAGCCTTAGCGACCTGGGTAATCGCTTCATCCTGGCCAACTATCCGTTCGTGCAAAGCGCTCTCCATGAGCAACAGGCGTTCGGTCTCTTCGGCAGCCAGTCGTGTCAGCGGGATGCCGGTCCACATCGAGACGACCTGAGCAATATCTTCCTCGGTGACCTCAGGAATATCGGTTCCTTGTTCTTCTTTCCAGTTTTTCTCAAGTTCTGCGATTCGAACTTTGAGCTTTCGCTCCCGGTCACGCAGTTCAGCCGCTAGCTCGAACTCCTGGCCAGAGACCGCCGCGTCAAGTTCAGCTTGCAAGCTCTCAAGTCCTCGCATCGCTTCTTTCAAACTGGGCGGGGACACTGAGCGGTACATGCGAACACGGGAGGAGGCTTCGTCAATCAGATCAATTGCTTTGTCTGGCATAAACCGGTCGGTAACGTACCTAGCTGCCAGCGTTGCGGCTGCATTCAATGCTTCGTCACTGATTTTAAGTTTGTGATGCTCTTCGTAGCGTTCTCGGATGCCAGTGAGAATATCAATGGTCTCTTCGACGGTTGGTTCAGGCACCTGGATAGGCTGGAATCGTCGTTCCAACGCTGCATCACGTTCAATGTATTTGCGGTACTCGTCTAGCGTTGTCGCGCCGATGGTCTGTACTTCGCCGCGTGAAAGAGCCGGTTTGAGAATATTCGCGGCGTCAACTGCGCCCTCGGCAGCGCCAGCGCCAACGAGCGTGTGTAGCTCGTCGATGAAGAGCATCGCGCCGGTCTCTTTGACTTCCCCGACGATCGTCTTCAATCGTTCTTCGAATTCACCACGGTACTTTGTGCCGGCAACCAGAGCGCCGATATCAAGCGCAACCAATCGTTTGTTCTGCAGGGGTTCGGGGACTTCGCCAGAAACAATTCGCTGGGCCAGCCCTTCAACGATAGCCGTCTTACCTACGCCAGGTTCGCCGATCAATGCTGGATTATTTTTCGTACGCCGGGAGAGGATCTGCATGACCCGTTCTATCTCGGTTTGCCGTCCAACGATGGGATCCAGTTTGTCAGTGCGGGCTGCTTCGGTGAGGTCGAACCCGAGGGCGTCCAGATACGGTGTTTTGGCTGACTGTTTGGTCTGTTGATATCCCGCATTCTGGCTTACAACCTGCATGACCTGTGCCCGGACTTTTTCAAGGTTCACGCCGAGGCTCTCGAGCACTCCCGCCGCAATGCCTTCGCCTTCACGCACCAGGCCGAGCAGGAGATGTTCGGTGCCAATGTAGTGATGGTTCAGGCGTCTGGCTTCGTCGACCGCCAGTTCTATAACTTTTTTCGCCCGGGGAGTGAGCCCGATCTCGCCGGTGACTCCGGTCTCACCGCGACCGATAATGAACTCGACCGCCGAACGTACCTTGGTGAGCTGCACGCCCATGTTTCCAAGCACTCTTGCGGCAACGCCGTCGCCTTCGCGCACGAGTCCCAGGAGCAGATGCTCGGTGCCAATGTAATTGTGATTAAAACGTTGAGCTTCTTCCTGAGCTAAGGTCAAAACTTTGCGGGCTCGTTCAGTGAATTTTTCAAATTTGTCAGCCATTGTGATTTCTCCAGCGGTGACGATGTCATTCGTACCATGAGTGTGCCACACGACGGTATCGAAAGCGTACGTATACGACGGACCGTTCGGTCACCATGTCTACTGAGTCAATTGTACCCACTCCGTCGAATCGGAATTTAACCAGATACTCGACTCAATATTCTGATTGTAGTTTTTAGAAGTACAGGTAGCTCGACAACGCGACACCTCATCAAGGTGAACGAAAACGAGCAGCGTTGGGATCTATAGGGAATGACACGCCGAATGCAAGCGAGCCATTTCTATGTTTAAATCATAGTTTACAACCAGGGTTATCTCAATGGTTCGAGATTTTTTAGACATTCTTCAATCAACGACTTGCTCGACCTGCTTGCGAACCTCTTCGAGTCGCACACCGAGACTTTCAAGCACGCCTGCGGCTATTCCTTCGCCTTCGCGAACCAGGCCAAGAAGTAAGTGCTCGGTGCCAATGAAGTGATGGTTCATCCTGCGAGCCTCATCAACCGCCAGTTGGACCACCTTCTTCGCTCGAGCTGTAAGACCAGGCTCATCGGCAACGATATGTTCTCCTTGACCAACGATGAACTCCACCGCCGAACGAACTTTGGAGAGATCTACACCCATATTGTTCAATACCCGCGCCGCAACATTTTCCTGTTCAGCCAGGATTCCCAGCAGCAGATGTTCGGTACCAATGTAATTGTGATTAAAACGTTGAGCTTCTTCCTGAGCCAACGCAAGCGCGGAACGCGCCCGCATCGTGAATTTTTCGAACGCGTCCGTCATTTGATGTTCCAGTTCGTTGAACTTATAGCTGCGTTGAATAGCACCGAAGAAACGGACAGATCCAAAATCGTTGAATCGGACCTTCGTCGTCAGAATAGCGGGCGTTGGGTTACCAGTTAATCAAGAGCCAACCAGGGGCGACATGACCAACCAGCAAGGTATCGTCATGAACATGCCTGGCTAGAGTGATGTTACTGAACAGGTATGTTGAAACGCAGAATTACTCCTGCGTTTACTCTTCGTCAGCATCCGCTTCTTCGTCGACGGAATCATCATCTGATTCGGCTGCGACATCGACGACGATTTCGCTGGCAGAAACATCGACGACTTCGTCGCCGTCTTCAGTTTCAATAACCGTCTCGGATACGACCTCTTCAACAAGTTCAGCGCCTTCGTCGGTAACGGTGAGGGTATCGTCAGTCACCGTTTCTTCGATGACGGCGACAGCATCTCCAGCATCATCAGTAACGACGGTTTCAACGATTTCGTCGGTCACGACTTCATCGACTACCGCTTCGCCATCTTCTGTTTCGACGACAGCTTCTACTTCGGTAGTGACATCTTCGACGATCTCTTCGCCGTCCT
>CAZNYB010000006.1:21061-75587 GCA_964577155.1 uncultured Thermomicrobiales bacterium
CTGATTCGGCAACGATCTCGGTTTTGGTGACGACTTCCGAAATCTCCGCATCACCATCTTCTGTTTCGACAACAGCTTCTACTTCGGTGGTGACATCTTCGACGATCTCTTCGCCGTCCTCTGATTCGGCAACGATCTCGGTTTTGGTGACGACTTCCGAAATCTCCGCATCACCTTCTTCTGTCTCGACAACAGCGTCGGCTTCAACGACGACTTCTTCGCCTTCGACCGAATCGTCCGTATCCTCGTCATCTTCGTCTGAGGACGATACCGTTTCACGGACTTCATCGAACTCATAGATTTCTGAAGGATCCGGTTGAAGTTCGAGTTTCATGAGCTGATCGCGAAGTTCAATACCATGTTCGCCAAGCGCAGCTTCAATTTCCTCATCGGTTGCTTCCAGTGCGCGCCTCAAGCTCAGTCCCATCCGGCGGCGAGCCGGGTCGATTCTGATGATCCGCAACAGCAATTCTTGACCTTCAGTGACAAGCTGTTTTGGATGCCCGACACGCTCTTCGGCCAGCTCCGAAACGTGAACTAATCCTTCGATGCCGTCTTCGATCCTGGCAAACGCACCGAAGTTGGCGAGTTGTGTCACCGTGCCAACCACCAGCTGGTCTACCTCATACTTCGTGGCGACCCAGCTCCATGGCTCCGGCTGCGTACGTTTGATCGAGAGTGCGATTTTGCGCTCTTCGGCGTTGATGCCAAGTACGTAAACATCGATCTCTTCGCCAATTTCAAGCACTTCGCTCGGGTGCCGTACCCGGCTCCAGGAAAGTTCCGAAAGGTGTACGAGTCCGTCCGCGCCTCCAACATCGACAAACGCGCCGAAGTCGCAGATACTTGACACTTTGCCGTGCCGGACTTCTCCCTCTGTCAGCTCCTCGATCAACTTCTCCTTCATGGCATCGCGCTTTTCTTGCAGCGCCTGCCGTTCGGAGAGGATGAGCCGGTTTCTGTTGCGATTGATTTCGATGATTTTCAATCGGAGAGTTGTACCGGTGAGCGCGGCCATCTGAGCCTGCTTTTGAACCTCATCACCAGTTGTGATGGCAGTCACCTGCGATGCGGGTACGAAGCCTCGCACCCCGTCAAGGTTTACCAGCAGACCGCCTTTGTTGTAGTTGACGACTTCAGCGTCCAGAATGGCGCCATCGTCGTACTGTTGCTGGAGGTTTCTCCAGGACTTCTCTTGTCGTGCCCGGTCAATTGATAACCCGATGATGCCGTCGGCATTCTCCGGTTGTGTCACAAAGACAAGCACGTGATCCCCAACGCTGAGTTGGGATTTTTCGTCATCGGTTAAAGATGAAAATTCTCGAGCGGTGATAACGCCTTCGGACTTCGACCCGATGTCAACGAGTAGTTCGTCGCGGTCAACACTCATAATCGTGCCATCAATTACGTCACCGAACTGAGGAGCTTTATACCCGTGTTTCGGGTCAGCTAACATCTCCTCCATCAGCGCCCGACCTGCGTCTTGCTGATCTACACTGTTCTCCAACTACTCGATCTCCCTCAGGGTCCGCCCACGGTAACTTCTACCTGGACATTATCGGAATGCGCTGCTCTATCGTCACCCGTGTGATTAAGTCGACACAACACAATTACGGCACTTGCCGTCTCAGGAATTATAGTATGGCAACTTAAAAGCACGCAACACCCGGCAGAATCGAGAAATCGATTCTCGCGGGTCTCACCAGGTTAGAGTTATATGTCAACCAACCGTTGCCGGGAGATGTTCTAACACATCCTCCAGCGCGTTAAACGTCCGATCGAGATCAGGGAAATCAGTCCAACCCATATGACCGATTCGAATGTACCGCTCGCTCATCGTTGATATGCCGGTTGCGATCGCAATCCCGTGCCGTTCCCTCATCATGCGTTGAACATCAGCAGCCGTATACCCTCCCGGCAGCTCGGCGACGGTCACTGTCGGCGAAAAGTAACCAGGGTCGGCCAGGATCCGCAATCCAAGTTGTTCCAGCCCGTTGCGAGTGTAGATACCAAGTTCAATGTGTCGCTTGTAAACATTTTCGAGTCCCTCTGCCTCGAGCAACTCGCAAGCGGCATGGAGTCCATAAATCAAACTTACCGGCGCTGTGCTTGGTGTGCTTCCCTGCCGGGCACTATCTCGAATTCGTTCAAAATCAAGGATAAACCGCATAATCGGCGCTCGCTCAGTGTAGTTCCAAATCCGGTTCCCAACTCCGATAATCGACAGGCCTGGTGGACACATAAATGCTTTCTGAGAGCCAGAAAACACAATATCGCAGCACCAGTCATCCATCGCTACTGGTGCGCCTGCCGCTCCTGAAACAGAGTCGACGATGAGCAAAGCATCATGGTTCCGTACGACCGGACCGATCTCCTGGAGGGGATTGAGAACTCCGGTAGAAGTCTCATTGTGAACGACCTGAACAGCTTTCGCATCTGGATATTGATTCAATACCTCTTCGATGTCCGAACCTGTTACCGGCGAACCGTAATCAAACTCGACGTTGACAACATTGATTCTGAAACGTTCTGCGACCGAAACAAACCTTTCGCCGAAAAACCCATTGGTGGCAGCGATGACCATATCCCCTGGACTCAGCGTATTGACAATAGCTGCTTCCCAGCCTGTCGAACCTGTGCCAGCAATGACAAAGACATCGTCTTTTGTGCCATGAATGCGTTTCAATCGTTCGAGAAGATCTCGAAACAAATCAGCAAAATCTTCTCCGCGATGTGGAACCATCGGCTGGCTCATTGCTTCGACGACAGGTGGCGGAACTGGAGTCGGTCCAGGTATACGCAGATCGCGCGGGTCTTTCAGATACAATGGTTTTCCTCATTCCAGATACTACGGAACTTCAAT
The DNA here is from genome assembly GCA_964577155.1 of uncultured Thermomicrobiales bacterium. GTDB lineage: Bacteria > Chloroflexota > Chloroflexia > Thermomicrobiales > CFX8 > CAZNYB01. The sequence goes on from CAZNYB010000006.1 coordinate 23,925, forward strand.
GTCAACAAAATTGACGAAAATTTCATTTCCGATGTCCATGATAGCGAAACTTCGAGACGGCGCTTTTCGGCGTTGAGTTGGAGATCCAGGGTTGACGAGCAGCTTGCCCCCGGTCGTTTCAACGACCGGCATATGACTGTGCCCGAAGACAATGATGTCCGCATCTGACCCCATTCGCTCCAGAGCATTCATCATTGCGTTGTTCCGTCCAACGTCCCCGTGTGTAAGACCAAGCTGATAGTCACCTGCTTCCAGAATGATCTCGGACGGCAGGCTGCTCATCAGTTGCGGTTCATCATTGTTGCCGTGGACCGCAAGTACCGGAGCGATACGGCACAGCACATCGATCACCCAAGGAGCATTGATGTCTCCGGCGTGCAAGATGAGATCACAGCCTTCCAATCCAGTGAGCAGTTGCCGGGGTAGAGCCTTCGGGTTTCTGCTGGACCGGTGCGTGTCTGCCACAAGTCCCAACCGTGCCGGGATCTCAACCCGATGCGACTGGTTCAAGAAGCCCGGCTTCCTCCATGATGTTACGAATAGCTTGCCGCTCATCGGCTGTTGACGGCAGCATCGGCGCTCGAGGATCGCCACTTTCGAGACCAATCATCCCCATGGCGGTTTTTAGCCCGGCGATTCCAAACTGCGTCGTAACAGCTGAATTTGGAGCTAGCAGCCGGTATTGCATCGCACGTGCTTCATCATGCTCTCCAGCAAGATACAAATCGCGAAGCTCGGCGCATTCTCGTGGCGCAACATTCGCAAGCGCGAGAATGCCACCTTTCGCTCCCAGGCACAATGCGGGGTAAAGAAAGTTCGCAGACCCGGCAAGGACCGAGAAGTCATCAGCCGAGCGAGCAACCATCTCAGCGAGCTTTGGTGCGTTGCCTGCGCTGTCCTTCACACCAACAATATTCGGGTGATTAGACAGCTCATTGACGACAGCTGACGGCAGATCTACTCCGGTGTAAGCGGTCATGATGTAAATGATGATCGGAATCGGCGATGCCTCAGCAACCCGCTGGTAGTGCAGCAAGAATGCTGCCGCGTCATATCGCGGTCGGTAGTAATACGGGGTTACGACCAGGGCGTAGTCAACTCCCATGGCTGCTGCCGACAGGGTTAGCTTTATCGTGTTGAGTGTGGATTCAACACCGGTGCCGGCCAGCACGGTTTTTTTGCCGTCGATTGCATTCGTCCCGGCGTCGATGAGCCGGAGCTTTTCTTCCGTATCAAGTGAGGCGTACTCACCATTTGAACCCATAATCACGATTCCGTCGAGTGGTGTCGAGGTGTACCACTCCAGATTTTTACGAAATCGCATGAGATCGAGTTCACCCTGTTGATCAAAAATCGTTGCCACCGGGGCAAAAACGCCTTCTGGCAATTTTGCACTCATGATCTCGTCCCCTTACTTGTTGACATTCGCCTCGAATATCGATGCATCGAATATATCGCAACCAATGTACCAGCCAGCAGCCAGAACGTCGCTACCATGTGGGGAAAAGTAATGTTGAAATAGTAGTGGTCGACCAATCCCACAGTCAAGACGCCCACAAATGCCGCCGCGAGAGTGAGTTGCAAGTCAGCGGCTGCCTCGTCCTCACCGTTAATTACGTCGATCGCGGTCCGCCACAGGATCACACAGATAATGAGGACAAATGCTGCCAGCCCAACGAGTCCCGCTTGCTCGGCAACTGTTAGATAAATACTAGACACGCCCGTTTGCAATTCGAGAGATGGCGCCTCACCAAACCCAACACCAAACCAGGGATGCTCCTGAATGATTTGCAATGCGTTGCGGTACTCATCAAGGCGCAACCTGGTAGCCGGGTCCTGAAGGGTAAACCCCATCCAGAGCCGTTCGGTAAAGTCTCTGCCTGCACCCAACAGCAACAACGCGCTGCCGAATGCAAGCCCAGGAAGGAATAGCAGTGGTCTCCTGAGCAAAACAATGACTGTCAGCCCTGCCAGAGCTCCGACCCAGGCGCCCCGGGAAAACGTAAGCAATATCGTTGCCGCTGTCAGCAGAGTGACTACGAGCGCCACCGGCCACGCAACAACACGCGAACGCACCAGCAACTGACCCGCTGAAATGACAAAACCAACCATCAGCAACCCGCCGAGCGCATTCGGATCGACACTCGTTCCAACGGCTCTCAAGGCTTTTTCAGGATCATCTTCAATGAACCGAACAATTCGAGATGAAGGATAACCATACGGCGTCAAACGGATCAGCACTCGCTGAGTGACGTTTGCTCCACCTATGTAGAGAACAAGAGCCACTAGCGAGGCAGCCGCAGACAGGCAGATCAAAAGTCTCGCCATTAATCTGGCGCTTTCTGTCGAACGTATGAACTGTATAGCCAATGGAAACGCAAACAGCGCCAGTACGAATTTGAAAAAATTATGAAGCGTCTCGGCAGAGTACCCTCTTCCAAGTCCAAGCAAAAATGCAAATCCAATAATCCCCAGCAGCGCGACCCAGAGCGCCTCCTCCCCAGTCAAGCGCAGGTAGACTCGCCTGTCGACGAACAGTGCTACTGTGACAAGCACAAGCGTGAGCAACATCGTCAGTTCAAAAATTGTAGGGGTAAATGGTGAATCAGCGAACGGAACAACCATGAAAGGAACCAGGAACACCACCGAGAGCGCAATCGCGATCGCAGACCAGATCGATCGCAGTACCAGCGCAGCTGCCACGATCGCGGCGAGCAATCCAAAACCGGTAGTTGGTCCTGTCGACACGATCAATTGACCGGAAAGCAAGCCGACGACAATTGCAATCGCAACTAACCCGATTCGATGAACAACCGCGTAAATTTTTGATGAAAGTGCTAGATCCATCTGCGACTTCTAAAGAAAATCAACATGACGACCATCAACGCCAGCATGATAATGAGGATGAAGAGATAGGCCCAGAGTGATTCCTGGTACGGCAGCGGGACATTCATCCCAAAGATTCCCGAAATCAAGGTGAGCGGCAAGAGCACCACCGAGATGATAGTCAGCGTTTTGATGACATCGTTCATTTGCTGGGTCATAAGTTTGTCGAGCGTGTCACTCAGACCTTCGAGGACTTCGCTTGAATCTTCGATCGCATCAAGAATCCGGGCAAGATGGTCAGAGATGTCACCCCAGTAGTCGTCAAGGTCGTCGTGTAGCAGTTCGAAATCAGAAGACTCAAATCGTCTCACAATTGCTAGCTGCGGCTTGAGAATCCGTTGAAGCGAGATCAGATCGCGACGAATGAGCGCCACTTCGCGCACGGTCTGTAGCCCCTGATCGAGAAAGATTGCATCTTCAATTCGCTCAATCTGCTCTTCCACCTTCGGCACAATCGGAACGGTGTAATCGACAAGCCGATCGACAACCTCATACAACAGATGTCCCGGCGTTCCCTCTAGCAACTTCCGGCTCAGTTCCGGTGACTCAAAAACGGAGTCGATCATATTGACAAGCGGTTTCAGCGTGCCGTCATGCAAGGTTAGGAAAAAGTGCGGGCCAACAATCATGTCAACTTCTGCCGCGATATTGATACGGGATTCGGCATCGTGGATTGGAAAATGCATAACGACGAACATACATTCGTCGTACATATCAATTTTTGGGCGCTGAATTCTCGATCCAATGTCCTCGAGCAAGAGCTCATGAAAATCGAACCGGTCTGCGAGGTAGTCGATCTCAGTAGACGTGGGAATCCGAATATCGATCCATGAAATGGTGTCATTTTCAATTGAACGTATCGATGATTCGGGAGCAGGAATGTTCAGACTTCTGCCGCGGTTCGGTCTCCATCCTGGACGTCGGAATCGGCGGATTGCTATGTTTTTTTGGTTTGTTTGTTCCACTTGTTGAAGCTTCAATGAATAGACCAAATGTGCACGTATTCGGTCGAAGTATAGACCTTCCCACACAGAAATCAGGGTTTGACGTTGACCTGAATGAACGGATGAAACACAAAAGCATGCTGTAGTATCAGACGGATGGTGATGTAATTCTCACTGCTGCTGAAGCAATCACGGCGCTAGTCACCTCAAGAAGTTTGAAAGCGTTTGGGTTTACTCAGCCCGTGCCGGACCAAACGCGATCAACCCGGCAACCAGAGTTATCCTGTCGGCTATCGAGGAGATCACAATGTGCTCATCTTTCGCATGTGCTCCACCACCAACTGCGCCGAGGCCATCCAGAGTCGGCACACCCAATGCAGCAGTAAAATTCCCATCCGAACCGCCGCCTGATGAAACCTCATCGAATTCCAGGCCGAGCAAAGAGACGATTTGTTCCCCAACCTCGAGAACTCGTTCTGTACCAACATTCTTTTCCATTGGTGGCCGGTTCAAACCACCACTCAGCACCGTGGTCGTGCCTTCAACGAAGATTGAACTGGCAATTTCCTGGATCGCCGATGTTGCCCGTCGTGCTTCGGCTGATGTGACGACACGTAGATCGATGAGCGCGACGGCGTGATCGGGCACGACATTTCGACGCGAGCCACCTTCCAAGACGCCAACATTGACAGTCGTTCCCGATTCAAAGTCGGTTAGGCCGTGCAACGCGATAGTCTTGTGCGCCAGTTCGAGCACAGCGCTACGACCTGCTTCTGGATTTGCTCCAGCATGCGAGGAGACACCAGCTACATCCATCTCGAACATCCCGACGCCTTTTCTGGTTGTCTGAATCGAACCCGGACTACGTCCAGGTTCAAGAACAAGCACAAAATCAGCATCGAGGGCTTCACGCTCGATGATCTCGCGGGATGCAGGTGAACCGATCTCCTCGTCAGGGTTGCCGATGAACGTCACTTCTCGATAATCCGCAACATCGAGATCTCGAAGCAGGTTCAAGGCGTAGGCTCCGATGAGCACTCCTGATTTCATATCGCATATCCCTGGCCCAGTCGCGATAGTTCCTTCTTCTCGATACGGTCTCATAGCCGCGGTTCCAGCCGCCCAGACCGTGTCAATGTGGCCAAGCAGCAGAATCTTTCGTTTGCCGGTACCCCTGACCCTCGCCACGAACGTGTCGGCAAGCATGGGGTCCGGAGACTCGATCCATTCGATTGAGCTACCAGCACGCTGGAAGCAGGAGGCAGCAAACCCACTGGCTCGCTGCAACAACTCGCGATCGTGTGTTCCACTATCCATGGAGACAAACATTTCCAGATCGACCAGAAAATTGTGTACACCTCGACTGGCTGCGCGTGTTAGCTCGCGTATTTTCACGACGGTATGATTATCAGTTCGCGTTGAGGAGGTGCGAGGAATTCACATCCATCTTCGGTGATAACAATATCCTCTTCGAGGCTGACAAATCCGTAACCGTCGACCGGGCAACCGATTTCGAGGGTGTACACCTCATTCTCTTCGACCAGACCAAACGGTCGTTGCCCGTACCGTTCCCAGCGTGGACCGAGAACAGTTCCGCCATCGTGGCAAGCTCTCCCCATCTGATGCCCGAGCGCGAAATTCCAAACTGGGAGATCTTCCTCTTCAAATATCTGTCTCGCCACATTGTCAACTTCCCAACCAGCTACGCCAGGCCGTACAAATGCAGCGGCTTCCTGGATGCAGCGGTCAATAATCTGGAAGTGCTGCCGGACGACCTCCGGGGGTTCCGTTTCACCTGCGGCCAACACATAAAACGTCCGCTGCATGTCAGAACTGTATTCATCTTCGTTCACGCCAAAATCAATCTGAATGAGACTACCGGGTTTGACCTGGATATCCGTTGGGGCAACATGGCCAACTGGTGAATCCGGTCCTGCCGTGACAGTGGGACAATATCGCCAGTCCCAGGAAGAGCCGATACGCCGCTCCTCCAGTTCTCCGTGCATAAAATCACTGATTTCACGCTCTGTGATCCCTGGTTTAAGCATACGTCGGGTGCGTTCCCAGATGGTCTCGGTCGTCTTCACCGCCTGCCGAATAAGCTGCAATTCAGTCGGTGACTTTCGTGCCCGGACTTTTCTTGGGATGTCACCAGCCGGGCGAATCCGATCAAGGTAAGGAGTGTCAGTCAGCATCTCTTCGATCAGCAAATACATACCGTGGGTGATGCCATCGGCCATGTTGTCATCGGTTGCATAGTTGAGAGCGATGACGTTCGGGTCACGCATCGAGATTTGTTCAAGGAGCGGTCCGCTAATTCCTTCAACATATCCAATGACATTGTCCCAGGCGCCAGTGGATCTGACATTTTCGACATCGCCTGTGCCGACGAGCGCCACATGGTCTCCGGTTCGATCGATTAAAAACGCCGACTCCCAGGTTACGCTTGTGCCAACGACGAGCGGCATGCTGGGATCTCCCATGACATCGCTTTCACGAGCCACGAGCATCCACAAATCAACGTCTTCTTCGTTGAGTATGTCAACAGCCTGGTCGAGTTTCTCCTTGACAATGTTGCCATCCATAATTTTGCCCTCACAGTCTTTCTATAAACTACCGGCGCATTTTAATGGTCTTGAACGCCTCAGCCATCGGCAGCCCTGCTTCACGCCCCCGTTCGGTTGCCCGGTCACGCATCCGCTGATCCAGCGTCTCAGCAGTGCCGACCTGACTTTCGTGAGCTTTCAAAGCGTAGATTTTCTTATCAATTGTCGAACTAGTATCAATGTATTTGTCTGGAGTTTCAGATCCGTAAAGCCAGAGTTCAGCGACTTTGTGCGGTTCAAGCCCCTCGTTAAGGTGTTCCGGGAAGTAGAGCGGGTCCCGGGCTGTTGGATAGACTGAGTCGACTGTTGCCGTGCCAACTGCCCGGTGATCTGGATGGAGTGAATACGGCCGAAATGGATCGTGGGTAATGACAATATCAGGGTGATGCTTGCGAATCATGCGTACGATTTTTTCACGCAACCAGAGATTTGGCTCCAGTTCTCCGTCGCCTCCTCGTAAAAACTCTGTCGTACTGACGCCGAGCCTGCGGCTTGCCTCCAACTGTTCCTTCTCCCTTAAGACCGCAAGATCCGGAGAACTGATATCTCGACGTGAAGTTCCTTTGTCGCCAGAGGTGCAGAGGACAAATACAACGTTGTAGCCTGCTTCGGTAAATCGCGCGACCGTGCCAGCAGAGGAAAATTCAGCGTCATCAGGATGGGCTACGACCAGCATCACCGTCGAAAACGACTCGTCAACGTCTAGCGGAGCCGGTTCAGCTCCTGTTGTGTTCGCGTTCATAGTATTCCCTTCACTCAGATCAATTTCGTCTCAGCGGTTTGCAGAGAGACCATGGCACTATTCACGAGAAGGTGGTATTCGTCAAGTAAAGTCCTGACTGAATACAACCAGGCGATAGAATAAGCAGGTTCATCAGGTCGATTCATTTGGGGGTTGTTGATTTTCAAAATACTCATGGTTGCGCCGACATCATTCTTTTCTGATTACGGATGTCATGTGCGTATCCTCGAAGAGATACTTGCACTCCAGTGCAACGGTCATCAGGTACGGCTTTGCACGTATCACAATGGAGATAATATGCCGGGCATTGACATCCGGCGCAGTCTCGGCGTCCCTGTGGTCAAACGACCAATGGTCGGTTCGTCCAGGCACAAAGCCTATCTTGATGTCGCGCTTTTCATTGAATCGCTACGACAGGCCATTGAGTTTAACCCGGACGTAATCCACGCACACCTTCATGAAGGCGCTTTGATCGGCAGTGTGATCGGAAAAATCACGAGAACACCAGTAGTCTTTGACTATCAGGGATCATTGACAGAAGAAATGCTCGATCATAAGTTTCTCCGTCCAGGTGGCAAGCGTGAACGATTTTTCCGTGTCCTGGAAGGCATAATTGATCGGATGCCAGAAAAAATATTGCCAAGCAGCATTCAGGGTCAGCAACACCTGCTCAATAGCAGTCGCGATCCCGGTAAAGTGCAGCTGCTGGCAGATGCGGTCGATCTGGAAAGATTCAACCCATCGCTGATCCAGCGGTACCGAATTCAAATGAGAAGCCGCCTGGGCATTCCAGCAGATGCGCCGGTCGCTGTCTATCTTGGCCTGCTAGCGGAGTATCAGGGAACGCCACTGCTCATTGACGCGGCCAGAGAACTCCTTCGGCTGCGCTCTGATTTTTATGTTGTCGTCGCTGGATACCCGGCGACGAGTCGACATGCGGCAATGGCAGTGAACATGCCTGTCGAAGGTCACGTACTGTTTCCCGGGCGCATCTCGTACAAAACTGCGCCGGCTCTACTATCCGCAGCGGATGTCGCAGTCGCTCCCAAACTTTCGGTAACCGAAGGAAATGGAAAATTGTTCAACTATATGGCTATGGGTCTGCCGGTTGTCGCGATTGACAACCCGGTCAACCGGCAGATAGCCGGACCATTCGGTCATTATGTCCCTCCAGGTGATCCCGAAGCGCTTGCGCAGGCGATACTAGACGCACTCGATGATCCACCTGAAACGAGCCGTGCTCTCTACCGTCGCGTCGCCACAGACTACTCCTGGTCCCAAAGAGTTCAGGAACTCATCTCCATCTATGATGAAGTTACGACTCAATCCGTTGTTGATAAAGTTGAAAACATCAACGTGTCAGCTGATTGATACTACCTACGGCTACCCACGTTGGTTCATCAGGTACACCACCATCTTATCCCGTGAAATTGCGGTCTGTTCGCCTGTTCCTAGGTTTCGAATTGTCACCGTGTTCTGTGCGACTTCTTCAGGTCCGAGTACAACCACAAACGGTATACCACGTCGGTCGGCATATCTGAACTGACGTCCGAGTGGACTGCCTGGCTCCAGATAACACTCAACTTTCAGACCACTGCGCCGGAGTTCAGTAGTGACCGAGAGCGATGATCCCGCCAGTTCTTTATTGAACACGGACACCATCACATCCGAAACTGTTGTTGGCACATCCATCAATCCAAATTCGTCCACAACATCGATGATTCGCTCCAGGCCAAGTGAAATCCCTGTCGCAGGCAGGTCGTCTCTCATGAATGTGCCAACCAGACCGTTGTATCGACCGGCGCCGGCCAGGGATCCAACGTTCGCATTGTTGGATATCGCCTCATAGACCGGACCTGTGTAATAGGACAACCCTCTGGCTAGCGACAGATCAAGTTCGTAATTTTCTTCTGGCACACCCATCGCAGCAAGAAAGCCAAAGAGATCACGAAGCTCCTGTACCGCTTGTCGTGCCGTCTCGATTTCGGCGAGTTGTCTTTCGACGGTATCAAGCAATACGTCAGCGCTGTCCGGCGAAGAAACAAGTTCTACGATCTGTTCAGCCGAATCTGGACGTATTCCCATGTCGACTAACTCGTCAATGACACCACTGCTACCGATTTTTGCAAGCTTGTCAATTGCTCGATAGACCGAACCTGACTGTTCGGCATCGACGCCAGCAAATCGGGCAATGCCATCAAGTAGCTGCCTGTGGTTGATATGGACTGCAAAATCCGGTATGTTGATGGCATCCAGCGCTTCAACAAGGATTGAAACAACGTCCGCATCAGCCACCATGGATGCGGTGCCGACAATATCAGCATCGCACTGCCAGAATTCCCGGTAGCGTCCTCGCTGAGGCCGGTCAGCTCGCCAGACAGGAGCAATGTGATAGCGCTTGAATGGCAAGGTCAACTCGTTCATATTTAGCGCGACAAAGCGAGCGAGCGGTACTGTCAGATCGTAGCGCAGTCCTATTTCTCGACCACCATGATCCTGGAAGTGGTAAATCAGCTTCTCGTCGTCCCCATAGTTGTCGGTCAATGAGGCGTAGTACTCCAGCGCCGGAGTATCAATCGGTTCAAAGCCGTGACTCTCGAAAATCTCTCGAAACAGCGCCATCACTCGTTGCCGCTTGATCATCTGTTCGGGAGTAAAATCACGCATTCCCCGAAGTAACTGGGGTTCTCGCATGTACTGAAATCCTTACCTGACTCAACTCAATAACTCCAGTTTGAGCGTCAGTCAAGGATGATAACACCGGAATAGAACAGACCAGGTTCCGGATAGCTCGTTTATGGCAACAAACTGTCAGCTAAGGAAAGGAGGGAATGTATTCTGGAATGGCAAACGAAAACATCGCCCCGCGATCGACATTGTTTTCGGCGACTAGTTGCCCACCATGGACCTCAACGATGCCTTTAGCTATCGAGAGCCCAAGCCCAGCTCCGCCGTGGTCTCTGGATCGTGATTTCTCTCCGCGGTAAAAACGGTCAAACAGCAAACTGATTTCTTCTTCGGTAATCCCGCTACCCTGGTCTGCAACTGAAACTCGAATATTGGCGCCTTCTTTGTAGACAGCAACCGATATGGAAGCGCCGTCTGGAGAATGGCGGACAGCATTGTCCAACAGGTTCATGACGACTCGAGCCAGTTTGATCGGTTCTCCCAGCACGAAGTATTGATCTTCTCCGGTGAACACCACATCGATGTCTCGCTCTCTCCCGGACATCGCCACACCTTCGGTCGTTGTACGAACCAAGGCAGTTACATCAATGACCGAAAGCTCAAACGGGCGAGGATCAGCATCAAGCTGCGACAACTCGAAAAGGTCGTTGATCAAGCTGCTGAGATGGGTCACTTGAGAGCGCATCGTTTCGTGGTATCGACGGATTGTACGTTCATCAGTGACGATGCCGTCACTCAGTGCTTCGAGCATCGCCTGAATGGCGGTCAACGGTGTTCTCAAGTCGTGAGATACTGCCGCTACCAGTTCCTTGCGTGCTTCCTCAGCTCGTCGCCGGATATCCTCCGACTCGTTGACATTTTCTACCATGTGATTAAACGATCGCGCGAGATCGGCCAGTTCATCGTTGGTTGCCACTTCGACTCTTGCCTCAAGATCTCCGCTGGAAACGCGTCTTGCGCCTTCGGATAGCTGATTTACAGCGCGCGTCATCCGGCCGGCTACCGCCGCTCCAAATGAGATCGAGAATACAGCGCCAAAGATCATCAGCAGTATCAACAATCCGAGATCGTGAGAGCTTAGAAACATGAGCTGAGCAGTTACAAAGATGTTGGTCACAACAATGAGAACGCCAACTGCATACGCCAGGAGAATCTTGCTACGGATTGATCGTCTTCCGGACTGACTCCAACGGTAGGCGACGAAGCCAATAAGCGCCGAAGCCACAGATGAGACGACCAGATAGGTCATCAGATCTCTGAGATCCTGTGCTGGAACACCTAGCCAGATAATCGCCAGGAGAACGGTGAGGGCGAATGCCGCCAGGATACCAACGAACGGTACCGATGGTACCTGTCGCTGGGAATGAACTAAATCAGGACTCTGCGTGGCCATCGAATTTATACCCGACTCCCCATACTGTCTGCACGTATTTTGGTTTTGAAGGTTCCGGTTCAATTTTCTCTCTCAAGCGACGGACATGCACGGTTACCGTACTTTCATCAGTGATGAATTCGGTACCCCAAACGTTGTCCAGGAGCTGAGATCGGCTGAATACCTGCCGTGGATGGCTGGCCAGAAAATGAAGGAGATCGAATTCCTTTGCGGTAAGTTGGATGGCGTTACTTCCAATCGTGACCGACCGTTCCGCAGGCTCAATCGTGACATCATTTATCTCGAGCACGGTTTGGAGCGCTGGTTCAACACCCGACGAAGGAACTCTTCTCAGCACCGCTTTTACCCTCGCAATGACCTCACGTGGACTGAACGGTTTGACGACATAGTCGTCTGCGCCGATTTCCAGGCCGGCTATCCGATCAATTTCCTCACCTCTTGCAGTTAGCAGAATAATCGGTACGTCCCGTTCCGCTCGTAGAATTGATGTGATTTCCATTCCGCTTCGATATGGCAGCATAATGTCTAACAGGATGAGATCAGGTGAGCTCGTTCTGGCCTGACGCAATGCCTCTTCGCCATCGCCAGCCGTGATAACGCAGTAGCCTTCACGCTCAAGATAGAGCGCCAACACTTCAACGATGCTGGGTTCGTCATCAACCACAAGTATGGTCTGCATGTTGCAAGATCTCCCAGACGGTCAAATTCCGGTTCTTTCCCGGATACTACATCTATGTTCGTTGGAAATAATTACAGAATCCTGACGAATCACTTCGTCATTTCAAAGACAAGATGTCCGATCTCCGGGACGATTAATTTGTCCATCGCCAGCCGCACGGCATTTGAAGAACCGGGGGTGGATATGATCAGGCGATTCATATAGATGCCAGCTATAGCCCGAGAAAGCATGGCAGCCGGGCCTATCTCCTCCCAGGAGAGCATGCGAAACAACTCTCCAAAACCTGGCAGTGTTTTTTCAAGCACCGAACTTATGACGTCAAACGTTGTGTCACGGTGAGATATCCCGGTGCCGCCGTTGAAAAGGATAACGTTGCACGCTGGATCGCCAGTGAATTGGTTAAGAATTTCGAGTATCCGTGGCGGCTCATCCGGCACGATTTCATAGCCGACGATTGTATGACCGGCTGCAATCAGCCGCTCCTGCATGAGGGTTCCGCTACGGTCCGTTTCGACTGTGCGAGTGTCGCTGACGGTAACAACTGCGCAACCAACCTGTTTTGGAGCGTCATCTCTATGTTGCTGAACCGAGTCTGCCAACGAGATTCTCCAACCTGCTGAAAGCAAATATAGCCACGAGTCTGGCGGGTCCGAAGTTCAATCGATGATGATATTTTTATAGTGATTGTAGCGTTCGACGGCGCCGGAGCGACCAAGCGTGACAGCTACCAGGTCAATTCTCCAGTAATGTTCGGCAAACTGCGAATTTTCCTCTAAATAAGCAAGCCCAGCGACCACAATTCGATCCAGTTTTGCCGCTGTGACCGATTCTTCTGCTGTGCCAAATCGGTCACCTTTTCTAGAACGAACTTCTACGAACACCAGCACGTCACCATCCAACGCAATGATGTCGATCTCACCTTGACGTACCCGCCAGTTTCGTTCGATGATAGTGTAGCCGCTTCGTTCGAGACATCCTTCGACAAAGTTTTCGGCGGCGCTGCCATCGCTAGATCGTTGATTAGCGTACATTTTCCAGCATTTCTCGGACGGGTCTAAAAGATTGTCGATGATGTTCAATGATCCCACATCGATCCATCGCCTCAGCATGTTGTTTCGTTCCGTAGCCCTTGTGTTGTTCAAAAGCATATTCAGGATACTGAGTACCTATTTCAGCCATTCGTTTGTCTCGATACACTTTCGCGGCAATTGAAGCCAATGCAATCGTCATCGATTTCTGATCGCCCTTTGTGATTGCCGTTGACTGCATTCGTATGTCTGCAAGCTTGAAGTGGTCGATGAGCACGTGATCTGGTTCGAAGGGTAGCTTCTCAATTGCCATCTTTAGGGCAAGATGATTAGCCACACCTACTCCGATCGTATCAATAACATTGGCTGAAATTTCAACGACTTCAAAAATCACACCGCATTGGAGTGCGTGCTTATAGGCAAGTTCTCTCGACACCGGAGAAAGTTGTTTCGAATCCTGAATGATCAGACCCGAATCATAAAAATGTTTGAATAGAAAAACACAATCCTGGACCGCTGGTGACAGCATCGCCGCCGCTGCAACCAGAGGACCCGCCCAGGCTCCACGTCCAGCTTCATCGACACCGGCCACACGCATTAAACCCTGGTTCCAGGCATGCCGCTCATAGTCAAGTGTGGGGAGAGCTGGAAGAAGTAGCGAACCCGACCGTTGCGGGGTTCGCCAGTGTTTCACAATCAGCTATGCGTTAGTTCAGATAGGAACCGGATTTACGACGTCGCTCGACAATCCTTGCAGCCCGACCGGTTCGACCGCGCAGATAGTAGAGTTTGGCGCGACGGACCCGACCGTTTCGAACAATCTCGATTCTGTCTATGCGAGGTGAATGCAGCATAAACGTACGTTCGACGCCGATACCATGCGAAGCAATTCGCCGGACAGTGAAGGTCTCATTGATCCCGCCGCCGCGACGTCCGATGACGACACCCTCGAAGGCTTGCAATCGTTCACGTGCGCCTTCTCGAACGCTGACCCAGACACGTACGGTATCGCCGGGGCTAAACTCGGGCAAATCATCCTGAATAAATTCCTGTTCGATCTCTCTGATTACGTCAACCATTGTATTGCCCTCAATGTCTCAGTCCCAGCTGCAGCCGCGAATCGCACTTGAAAAGTCTACTAACTATGGGCTCGAAATCTGTCGCGCACCATACATAAGCACCCGCGGGGAGCGGGAACCGAGCGAGTATAGCATCCGTCTACGAAGCCGGCAACGCGACAGAAAGCGTGCGATCTCTCAATACATCCATCACCTGAGCCGCTGTTGAGTACCGTCCAAACGAGGGCATTATGTAAACTCCTTGTACTTCGTCCCGTGCTTCAAGGAGCAACTCCTGTGCGATCTTCACCCCTTCAATACGCGCCTCGCTCCCAGCTTTCCGCATACGGTCTCGAATCTGATCGGTGGGTCGGATCCCCGGAACTTCGTTGTAGAGGAATTCTGCGTGCCGATGACTGTACAACGGAAGGATTCCGAGCAGTACTGGTATATCAATTGGACCGTAGAGCTGTTCATAGACCCGGATAAATTCGTGCCAGGTCGACATTTCGTAAATTGGTTGCGTCATGATCAGATGCCCACCAGCGGTGATTTTCCGGTTCAACCGTCCTGCTTCCTGTTCCAGATCGTCGCGGGTAGGATCGCAAGCAACGGCAATAGTGAAACTCGCTTCCATACCAATGGACGCGCCAGCTATATCCAGGCCGCTGTTCATGGCAGTCAGCACCTTCACCAGACCAATGGAATCGATGTCGTATACCGGGGTGACATCAGGGTAGTCCCCGAGACTTGGTGGGTCTCCGGTCAGCGCAATAATGTTGCGTACGCCGATAGCATGCGCGCCAATCAGATCCGACTGCAAACCCATCAGATTTCTATCGCGGGTGGTGAAGTGGAGGATCGTCTCAACTCCCACCCTGTCCTGGACAATGTAGCAAAGGGCAAGAGCGCTCATCCTCACCCGAGCCATCGGTGAATCTGCCACGTTGACGGCGTCGACTCCAGCCTCCTTGAGTGTTTGCGCTCCACGAATCATTTTCTCGGGATTTAGTCCTCGCGGCGGGTCGAGTTCCACCGACACAACGAATTGACGACCGAGTTTGCGTCCAAACGCAGATTGCCCTTCTGCAGGCAAAGTTTCCCGACTTCGACTAATTTCTGGAACTCCAAAAATTCCTGACCCACGTTCACCCCCGAGTATTCGATCGAGTTCGTTTCGCATAGCCATTGTGTGTTCCGGTGTTGTTCCACAACAGCCCCCAATGATATCTGCTCCAGAATCAACTGCGTCAGCCAGAAACGAAGACATGTAATCGGGCGATGACGGGTAAATTAACCGGTCTCCAACCTGCATTGGCCATCCTGCGTTGGGTTGAGCTGAAATCGGAAAGCCCTCAGGCAGGTATTCTTTGTATTCCCGCACCACACGCAACACCCCGTGCGGACCGACACTGCAATTTACACCAATCACATCTACGTTCAGGTCGATAAGCGTCTGCGCGACATCTTCAACAGTTTGCCCTGATAGCGTTCTTCCGTCGGCTGAAAACGTCATCTGCGCGACAATCGGAAGATCGCAAACCTCTTGAGCAGCGGTAACCGCTTCGATCATTTCCTCGATGGAGCCGATGGTTTCGATCATCAAAAGATCGACGCCACCTTCTAATAGCGCGCCAATCTGGTCTCGAAAAGCAGCACGAATAGCCGCCGGATCCATCATTCCAATGGGAGGTAATGTCCGTCCTGTCGGACCGACTGATCCGGCAACAAAGACCGGCCGTCCGGCAATCTCGCGGGCGTACTCTCCATTTTTGGCCGCTCGAAAGTTGATCTCCCGTACTTTGTCACCGAGCCCGTGTCGATCGAGTTTGAACCAGTTTGCGCCGAAGGTATTGGTTTCAATGATATCTGCGCCAGCAGCAATGTAGTCCCGATGGATAGACTGGACGGCAACCGGATCAGAGAGATTGAGTTCGTCAAAGCAGCGTTCCATTTCGCCGATACGCTCATAAATCAGCGTCCCCATTGCGCCGTCGCACAACATCGGTCCCTGTCGCAGCCGTTCCAAAAATGGATGTTCCATCGTTTTTACTCCAGGCGGATTTATCGATTGCAACCGCACAAAGTGGACATAGGTAGGCATTGGATTGTAGCATCGACACCTGGATATCGACATGTCGACTCTGGAGCACTTTTCTGAGAAAGCACAACCATCCGGCATTTCGTTCGTTGTTTAAGTCGGAGGGTTTCGGTGGAAGGCGCTGACGTGGCATCCGAAGAGGATGTATCTGTAAGTCAGGCGAAAGCCGGTGACCAGACCGCATTCGAGGATATCGTAATGCGGTATGAACGCCAAATTTATAACTTTGTCTATCGCATGATGGGCAATCCTGATGATGCATTCGACATGACACAAGAATGTTTTACACGCGCCTATAAGAATCTTCACAAGACCAACGCGGAGTTAAACCTGTCTGCATGGTTGCACCGCATTGCGTCGAATGCGTGCCTGGATGAATTGCGTCGCCGAAAGCGTATTCGTTGGCTACGCTGGGATTCCGGCAAACACGAGCATTTGCTCGATTCCCATTCCTCAGACGACCCCGTCGGTATGGCTGTCTCTCAAGAATTGTCCGTCGATGTTCAACACATTCTGAATTGCATGACACCGAGGAATCGTCTGGCGCTCGTCCTTCGCGAGTATGAAGGGTTTTCGACTCGTGAGATAAGCGATGTCATGGGCATCTCAAGGTCCGCCGTCAAATCAGTGCTCTTTCGAGGTCGCGAAGAATTTCGCCGTCTGTATGTTGAACAGCATGGAGAAACGCAACTATGAGTTTCTCTGACCCCTGCAACGACTACCGCGAACAGATATCGCAGTACATTGACGGTGATCTTTCCCCCAATGAACGAGATATCTTGCTCGGTCATCTCGCTACTTGCGCAAAGTGCAGGCGAACCCTCGAAGCGTACCGTCTAATTGGATCCGAGTTGCGGTCTCTACGCCCTGAACTACCTCCAAGAGAGCTTGCAGATTCGATCTACGCAATGACGCTCGATTCCGGATCACGCCGGATCTATCTTTTTACCGCGAAGATCGGATATTCCGTCGCAGCCATTGCTGCCATACTCCTGCTCTTTGTTACCGGAATCTATCTGCTGATTAGCGGGTTGGAACGCTCGGTCGATCCAGAAATTGTTGCGGCTGTCCCACAAAATGATGTCGTCTGGCCACTACACCAGCCGATTGAAATAACGTTCAGTAAGGCGATGAACCATAGTTCTGTCGAAGCAGCGCTTTCAATTTTGCCGGCCAGTGAACTCGATAGACTGCATCGCGACTGGGAAGGCAATACGTTAATAATCGGGCAAAATCAGACTCTCAAACCCGGTTCAACGTACGCGGTAACGATTGACCGAGGAGCGGTTGACAAATGGGGAAATCCCATTAATCAGGATTTCAAAGTTCAGTTTGAAACAAGTTCAACCGTTGCGCTTGAAACGCCGGCAAACCAAGAGCCAACTCCGACAACACCAGCATCCGCCACGCCTACGGCTACAATCAAACCGACAGCAACGAATTCACAGCAACCATCGACCGGTGCGAACGATTCGTCGTCACCAGCTCCGACTTCGCAATCACCGTCGTCTTCTGTTCCACCAGTTCAGAACCAGGCGACTTCGACTCCTGTACCTGTATCTCCAGGGAATCAAGGCGGAGATGCCACTGAGCCTGCTCCTGTAGCTCCAACACCGACAGCTCAACCACCTGATGTGCCGCCGACTTCGACAAGCACACCGACTCCAGCTCCAACGGCGACGCCAACGAGCCAGCCTACTGCAACACCAACGCCGCTTCCGACGGCTACACCGATACCGACCGCCACAGCGACTGCAACGACTCTGCCTGCGACAGCAACTCCTGACACGATTCCTGTAACAGGAGCATTCGGAGATGTGTACTGGGGCAATACGCAAGTTCAGGCACGGCTCGGAGCGCCGGTTGGTTATGCATCGCCGACCAGCGCACTTGAACTCGATTTCCAGCATGGATCGATGTTCCTGAGGTGGGATATCAATAGTATTTATGTGATCCAGAGCAATGGAATCTGGAGTTCCTTCCCGAACGTTGCCGATTCGTCTCCGGACTTCGAACCAGGTCCGGAATCGGGAACCTGGATCCCAGGCGGACCACTCGGATTCCTCTGGCAAAATGAAGGATCGGTTCAGGCAAATCTTGGATACGCCTTAGAAGACTCGTCAACATCGATTGAAAGCCAGACACAGATATTCGAATATGGACTGATGGTGTATAGCAGAACCGGAATGATCTACGTGCTGTACGATGCTGGGGATTGGGAACTTTACTCCGGTCCCTCGTAATCTCCTACGACAGTAAAACCGCGATGAAGTTAAATATCGCGTGGGTGATGATACAAGCCGTTGTGTTCAAATATTTGCGCTCGAAGCCGAGGATTATCCCGGCTGGAAGCACGCTGACTAATATGATCGCCGGGTGGTACTGAACGTGTAAAAACGCGAATATGATGGCGGTAAACACCAGACCATATCTCGGTTGAATGGCTCCACGAAACAAGAGCTCTTCACCGACCGCAGCGGTTAGTCCAATGAGAATTGCAGCCCAGATGATATCAAGACCCTCGGTGGTTTCTTCAAGCGTCTGTTTGAGGTCGTCTAATAGCTCCGGTTGGAGAAGGTCCACGAGCAGCGTCGCAAGGGTCGATGCCACCACGATGCCAGCGGCAATCGCAACAGCGATGACTACCTGTCGTTGAGTAGGGCGCACGAGTCCCAAACGCATCGCAGCCTCGCGGGGAGATCGGCGTGTAAAAACTCCCACCGCGAAAAAGGCGATAGCACTTAACAGTAACGCTTGAACGACCAGTCCTCCATAGGTGACATCTACATCGGACTGATCCGCGTCTACGAAAAACGAGCTAATACGCAGTGTGACCGCCCAGAAAATCAGTATCAGACCGATGGAATCGTAATAGGATGTCGCGTTGAATGGAATAATCCGGCCGATTACCCGGCGTGTGGATGGAATGAGCACCAGTCCGGTGAGGACTCCGACGATGATGAACCAGATCGCCTGCGGATCAGCTCCTTCGTCCCGAACGGATGAAAGGAGCGACAATCCAAGGCCTAGTAGAAGAATGAAAAACCCAAAAATGCCGAATGTAAGATAGAGACCCATTCGGACAGCACGTTTGTCGGTCTCTGCCTGAGCCCTGACAGCCCACTTATCAAGAAAAACAATAACCCCGATAACAATAGCGCCAACCAGCACGCTCCAGGCTGCTTCAACCAATAGATTAACCCCGGCATCCAGCGTAAATTAATCGATCCTGACCCAGTCCAGCCGACTATTATAGCTATCTATCAACCGATTGTTACGATATGCACGATCTATCCAAATGCTGACCGGTATACTGGCTGATGGAAATTGACCGATGGAAAGTTGAACACAATCTTGACTTCAGGGAGACAATCGGGACTAGGTAGAGGGCTGGACGCACTCATTCCAGGAGGGAGAGGTTCCGGCGATGGTACTGGCATTGTTGCTGTAGATATTGACGCTCTGGAACCAAACCCAATGCAGCCCAGGGCGAGCTGGAACAGTGAGCAACTGGAAGAACTTGCGAATTCTATCGTCGAACACGGCGTTATCCAGCCACTTATCGTTACCAGAAGCATGGGCAACACACCGTACTCGATCATCGCCGGGGAACGCCGTTGGAGGGCAGCGAAACTGGCGGGCCTGTCGACCGTTCCTGTCTTGATTCGGGAAGCCACCAGCCAGCAAACACTAGAACTCGCGATCGTCGAAAACGTTCAACGCTCGGACCTCAATGCCATTGAGGAAGCGCTTGCCTTCAGGCATCTCGTTGACGAATTCGGGTTGACACAGTCCGACATTGCCAGGCGTGTTGGCAAAAGCAGGTCGGCAATTGCGAATACCTTGCGGCTACTCGACGCTGCTCCTGAAATCCGACAGGCTATTGTCGATGAATTGATTAGCGCCGGTCATGGAAGAGCGTTGCTTGGCTTCGACTCAGACGAACTCCAGGTTGCGGCGTTGGAGAAAGTCGTACAAGAGAAACTCAGCGTCCGTCAAACTGAGGAGCACGTTCGCAAATCATCAGGCCCGGCTCCGGCAAAAACAAGAAAAGTTGTAGCCAGAAACCCCGAGATTGAGAACCTTGAACGACAGTTACGCACAACGCTTGGCACGACCGTTCAAATACATCCTTCAGCCTCGGGGGGGAACATCATTATCCACTATTTTTCGGACGAAGAGTTGAGCGCGCTCGCGGCAAAAATCCTTGAGTCTGCTGAATGACAATTGTCAGAACAAGAACACGCAGCCCGCAAAGAGCGTCGATGTACCCATTCAGATCTCTATTTCACAGGGATCGGGAAGTGATAAACGGTGAGAATCGAAGACCAACTTCAGTCGTCGTGAACCTGGAACAATTACAAGATTAAGTGCGTTCCAATCGAAGCGCATCGTTCAAGTACTCACTAACTGATTCCATGGAGATCCGAACCTGTTCCATGGAATCGCGTTCACGTACGGTAACCGCGTGATCCTCGAGACTCTCGAAATCCACCGTGATGCAGTAAGGTGTGCCGATCTCGTCTTGCCGGCGGTATCTTCTCCCGATAGCCTGAGTCTCGTCATAATCGGCAACAAACTGTGCCTGAAGCTCTTCGAACAGTGATCTTGCTACCGAACCGAGCTCTGGTTTGCGTGACAGCGGCAACACAGCAACTTTGAATGGCGCTATCTCCGGTGAAAACCTGAGCACCACACGAGAAGCTGGTTTCCCATTTGCGTCTACAGTCTCTTCTTCATCGTACGCGTCCAGCAGAACGGTCAAGGTTAATCGGTCTACACCCATTGTCGGTTCGACCACGTGTGGTAAGAATCGCCGGTTGTTAGCCTGATCAAACCAGGTCAGGTCAGTGCCAGATCCTTCCTGGTGCATCCTGAGATCGTAGTCCGTTCGATACGCCAGACCAGTTAGCTCTTTCCATCCAAACGGGAATCGGTACTCGAGATCTACGGTGCGGTTGGAGTAGTGTGAAAGCTCGTCCGCATCGTGCTCCCGCTCACGAATGTTCTCTGCTCTTACTCCGAGTGAACCAACAAACGACTTCATGGCATCGAGCCACTCTTCAAACACCGATTGCCAGTCTTCTTCTTCGATGAAGTACTCAATTTCCATCATCTCAATCTCGAGTACTCGGAATATAAAGTTTCCTGGTGTAACTTCGTTTCTGAATGCCTTGCCGATCTGTGCAATACCGAAGGGTATTTTTTGCCGGCTCGATTGCATGATGTTTTTGTACTGCATAAAAATGGACTGAGCGGTCTCCGGTCTCAGATAGACGGTTCTTCCGGTCTCATCTACTGGACCGATTGTGGTGTGAAACATGAGGTTGAATGATCGAACCTGTGTCCAGTCTCTATTCCCGCAGTTCGGGCAAGCTATGTTATGTTCGGCAATGATCGCGTCAAGTTCCTCAAATGGTCTACCTTCGGGATTGAAACCGACGTTGTCCTCAATCAATTGATCTGCACGATAGCGACTGCGGCATTGCCGGCAGTCAACCAGAGGGTCATTGAATTCATCGACATGACCGCTGACTTCCCAAACACGCGGATTAAGCAAAATCGATCCGTCCATCCCGACGATGTCAGAACGCTGGTGAACGAATGTGTTCCACCACTTTGATTTGATGTTGTTCCGGATCTCTACCCCAAGCGGACCGTAATCCCAGGTGTTCGCAAGTCCGCCATACATTTCACTGCCTGGAAAAACGAACCCGCGCCGTTTGCTCAGCGACACAAGCTTGTCCATTGTTACTGACAAGATGCTCATCCTTTTCGTTGAAGTATGTTGACAGAGATCAACCGGCTACTTGTCGAGAATTTTCCAGGCTACCGCTAGAGAGAATCTGTATCCGCGGAACTGTCTTCCTGGATGGTCATATCACGCGCCATCTGCTCATACACCTGTGTTGTCGAAGAAGACACATGACCAAGCGTTTGCTGAACATCCTCGAGTTCTTTGCCTTCCATGATCTGATGCGTTGCGAAGGAGTGCCGCAGCGTATGTGGTGTTACATCCTCCAACCCAACATCCGCGGCATATCTCCGCAAGATCAACCAGAATCCCTGTCGCGTAAGTCGTTGTCCTCGATGATTGAGAAAGAGGGCTTGTTCAGAAGGGTCTTTCACAATACTCGGCCGTGACTCAGAGAGATAGGCGGAAACCGCGGATTGAACCTCGCTGGAAATCGGAATCGATCGTATCCGATCCTGTTTTCCCCGGCAGAAAATCTGCGGCGTCGAGAGCTCAACATCCGATACATCCAGATTCACCAGTTCTGAGACTCTCATACCCGCTCCGTAGAGCAACGTCAGCATCGCCCGATCTCTCAGCTGGATCACTTCAGATTCGTCCGTCGAATTCAACGGCTCCGAAATCAAACGATCCACTTCGTCTCTGGTGAGGGCTTTCGGCGTCGACTTGGCAACTTTAGGCGATGTCAATCCTGGGGATGGGTCTTCACGCAGGACGCCGGAATCGGTGAGGTATCCGCAAAACTTTCGAACGGCGGCGGTCTTTCGTGCCATCGTCGAGGTTGCATAGTCTCGTTCACGCAAATCAAGTGAATAACGGTTCAAACACTGGACACTGAGTTGACTCCAGGATTGAATCTGACATACCTGCTCCACAAATTCAGTAAATTGATAGAGATCATTTTTGTAGGCAAATATCGTGTTGTTCGAATATCCGTTTTCCTGTTGGAGATGGGTGAGAAACTCCTCTATTCCGTCGTGCACAATAGTTTCCATCCTGTGTATCAGGCAAATGCGAACCGGGACTTGGGAGAACGCCAGAAGGCGAAATTCTAGCGCGGACTCAATTAGCTAGAGTATGTGGGACAAGGGTGTATATGGGATTCCACAGGCCTCAGCCACTGGTTCGTACGTCACCTGTGCTTTGTAAACATTCAATCCCTTCGCCAGAGCCGGATTAGCTCGAACGGCATCTAGTCCATTGTCGGCAATCAACAGACCCCATGGCAGTGTCACATTTGACAATGCAAACGTGCTCGTCCTGGGCATCGCCCCTGGCATATTCGTAACACAATAGTGCAACACGCCGTCAACCAGGTATGTCGGATTGCTGTGGCTCGTTGGACGCGACGTTTCGAAACAGCCACCCTGGTCAATAGCGACGTCAACGATGACTGATCCCTCTTTCATCGACGTCACTGTTTCCGCAGAGACCAGTTTCGGCGCTTTGGCCCCTGCGATAAGCACTCCACCGATGACAACGTCAGACGCACAGGCTGCATCATGAATGTTCCGGGTCGACGATGCCAGCGTGTTGACTCGTCCATGAAGAACCTGGTCCAGATAGCGCAACCGCTCCATCGAGACATCGATAATCGTGACATTGGCCCCGAGCCCCAGAGCGATCTGAGCGGCATTTATACCAACGATCCCGCCACCAATGATAGTGACATCAGCTGGTTTAACTCCAGGCACACCACCCATAAGTAGCCCAATTCCACCTTGAACTCGTGCCAGATAGTGGGCAGCGATCTGAGAAGACATTCGACCGGCAACTTCACTCATCGGTACCAGCAGGGGCAATGATCCGTCTGGAAGTTCCACAGTTTCATAGGCAATTGCCGTCACTTGTTGTGCGACAAGCGCCCGCGTCAGTTCCTCTTCGGCGGCGAGGTGAAGATAGGTGTAAAGGATCTGACCAGGGCGCATCAGATCGTATTCAGGTTGGATTGGTTCCTTGACTTTAATGATCAGGTCGGCACTAGCCCACACATCCTCAGCCGAGCGAATAATTTCAGCTCCTGTGGCTTCGTACTCATCGTTGTGAAATCCACTGCCATGACCGGCCTGATCCTGGACTATTACCTGATGTCCGTGAGCAATGTACTCTGCTACGCCAGCAGGCGTCGTCGAAACGCGATACTCGTTGTCTTTGATCTCTTTTGGAATACCAATGAGCATCCCTTTTCCGTGCCCTTCACTCCCGAACTACCGAAGATATTCAATCACCGAATAAGCAAATTTATTCGAACGTCTGGGTTGAGAAACCAGGTTCGACCAGTCGCCGATTCTAACATAACTTTAAACGCTTTCTGCCATGCAAGAAAGGGTGCTGCTACCGTAACTGGAGATGTTGACGATGTGTTTCCACGGTAGGTACGATTTCATCTATGCGCATTCATTGCCCTAACCCGTACCCGTGATTAGTTTGTACAACAGGAATCGAACAAATTTTGGATTTTAACTGGGTCTACATCATTCCCATACTGACGTTTCTGATTTTTATCCACGAGTTGGGTCATTTTATGGCAGCTCGCCGGGCCGGGATGAAGGTAGAAGAGTTTGGTTTCGGCTTGCCTCCCCGCGCTATCGGCATTCAAAAAGGCGAGACCATCTACTCAGTTAACTGGATCCCACTCGGAGGATTTGTCAGAGTCCTGGGGGAAGATGGCAAGAATTTTGACGAACGAAGCATGCAGGCAAAATCCGCCTGGCAACGCATCGTCTTCATAACAGCCGGCTCCGCAATGAACTTTCTAACCGCGTTTGTGCTGATTGGCGCTTTGCTGGCCTTCCAGGGCCGGTCGACTGACAATGTCTATGTTCTTGACGTCGTTGACAATTCTCCAGCTGCCGCCGCTGGTTGGCTTCCAGGCGACAGATTTATCAGCGCTAACGGCGAGTCCGTCGACTCTGTTGAAGATATTGTCAATATGACTCGCAGTAGCGCTGGGGACGAAATGACCGTTGTCCTTGAGCGAGGTTCCGAAGAGATAACCTCAACAATCGTTCCACGAGAGAATCCGCCGGAAGGTGAGGGCAGCGCTGGAGTTCGATTGAGCAGCGCCCTGAGTTCCAATGTTCGAATTGTTGAAGTTCCTCCTGGATCAGCCGCAGCCGCAGCTGGGCTACAGGAGGGGGATATCGTCATCAAATCAAACGGCAATGAGGTACTGGACTACATCTCGTACGAAGCCCCATTGCGAGCGATTCCTGGCGAGCCAGCAAATCTTGTCGTGAATCGTGGTGGCGAAATATTGACGCTCTCAGCTGTCGTTCCCATCGTGATCCCGGACGATGCTGAACCACTTGGCTCCGAAATCATTCAGGATGTGCAGTACGAGCGTGTTTCACTTTTGCGTCTTATTCCAGAAACCATCAAGGAGTTTTTCAACACCTTGCGCCGCATGGGTGAAGGACTTCTGATGATCATCCGAGGCCAGGTAAATATCTCGGAGATCGCTGGTCCAATTGGCATGGGACAGTTGACATCCGAAATTATTGAGAGAAGCTCCCTGCCGCTCTGGGTCACACTGGTAAATCTGACCATTCTCCTTTCGCTGAATCTCGCTATCCTGAATCTGTTGCCGTTGCCAGCGCTCGACGGTGGCCGGCTCATGTTCGTGCTGCTTGAGATTGCCCGCCGGGGACGGCGAATTGCTCCTGAGAAAGAAGGGATGGTCCACTTTGTTGGACTCATCATCTTACTGGGATTCATGATTGTGGTGGCGGTGGCTGACATTGATCGCATTGTCAGCGGAAACTCACTGATCCAATAACATTTTGATCGCAATAGATTTGTAGAATAGTGCTAGAGCGATAGTATTCGACTCTCACGAGCTGCCTTGATCCTGGTGGAGGAATATTTTGAGTCTACTCGCACCGCGTCGTGTCACACGTCCTGTCTACGTAGGAAACGTTCGAATTGGTGGTGGCGCGCCTGTCGTCGTGCAATCGATGACGACGACTGACACCAAAGATCCAGTTGCAACCCTCAAGCAGATTGAAGAGCTTGCGGAAGCGGGCTGTGAAATTGTCAGAGTAGCCGTCCCAAATCGAAAAGCTGCCGCCGCATTGCCGAAAATTGTGCCATTTGCAGCGGTTCCGCTGATCGCGGATATTCACTTCGAACACACTCTGGCGCTTAAATCAATCGACGCTGGAATCCAGGGTCTCCGGCTAAACCCGGGCAACATACGCAAAGAAGAAGATGTCCGAGAGGTTGTGGAGGCGGCAAAGACTGCCAGAATTCCGATCCGCGTCGGCGTCAATTTTGGTTCGGTGCCGCCGATGGGCAAAAAATTTGTTGACGAAATGGCACAGCAAAATGCGACCCAGACTGAACTCGTAGCGGAGCATATGGTCCGCACCGGGTTGGGGCACATCAGGATTCTCGAGGAACTCAACTTCAATGACATCAAAATCTCATTAAAAGCCTTCGAAGTACCGGTGTTGATTGAAGCCTACCGGCGGATGGCGCCAAGAAATTCCTACCCGTTCCACATTGGAGTCACCGAGGCTGGTGTTCCAAAAGCAGGCAGCATTCGTTCGGCAGTCGGGCTCGGCACATTGCTGGCGATGGGGCTCGGAGATACGATGCGCGTCTCTCTCGCCACCGATCCGGTCGAAGAAGTCTTTGTCTGCTATGAGATTCTGAAGAGTCTCGGGTTGCGGCAGTTTGGGCCAACTATGGTTGCCTGTCCGACTTGTGGCAGGGTTGAAGTCGATCTCTTCACCGTTGCCAAACAGGTTGACGAATACCTTGCCCAGATCCGAGCCCCGATCAAAGTCGCCGTCATGGGTTGCGTTGTCAACGGTCCCGGAGAAGCGAGAGATGCCGACATCGGTCTTGCAGCGGGACGCGGTAAAGGGGTGATTTTCCGCAAAGGGGAGATCATTCGAAGAGTCGACGAAGCTGACATGTTCGATGCTTTGCGGGAAGAGATAGACGTGCTTGTGGGCGAATTGGAGCCGGTTTAGACCGACAACATTAGCCGCATCTATACACGCTTGCTACTGTGACTGTCGAACCGGAATCGAGATCATGAAAATTGATCCCTTCCCAGGTTCACTGGTTGCCTGAACATCACCACCGTGAGCCTGGGTGATGTATTTGACAATGGCTAACCCGAGGCCGGATCCAGACTTTGATCTTGACCGGTCGGCTTTGTAAAAACGTTCCCAAATCCTGCCAAGGTCATCTGGCATCAGCCCAATCCCAGTATCAGTGACTGCTAGCTGAACCATGCCGTCACATGCTACCGCGGACAGCGTTACCGTACCTCCCGGAGGTGTGTGGTGTATGGCATTGTGAACGAGATTGAGCATCGCCTGCAGAATTCGCCTTTCGTCCACTTCAATTGTCAAATCCTCTGATTCTGGATTCTGGACGACAAGCTGAAGTTGATGCTGTTCAAAAAGTGGCAGGGTGCGTTCTCGAATATGTTCAAAGAGTGTTGGTATCTCGACAATACTTAGCGTGAGATCAGGCGCCCGTGATTGAAGCCTGGCAAGCAACAGCAATTCATCAACCAGTTCGGTCATTGCATCGACTTCATAATCAATTTTATGGAGAAAATTTTGTTGTTCTGAGTCACTCGACAGGTTGATCGACGTCTCAGTGAGAATTTTTATCGTTGAAAGCGGTGTGCGAAGCTCATGGGACACATTGGCAACGAAGTCGCGTCTCAGCGTTTGAAGACGTGTGAGTTCAGTA
This sequence comes from uncultured Thermomicrobiales bacterium, assembly GCA_964577155.1. GTDB lineage: Bacteria > Chloroflexota > Chloroflexia > Thermomicrobiales > CFX8 > CAZNYB01. The sequence goes on from CAZNYB010000006.1 coordinate 51,520, forward strand.
ATGTCACGGAGCACGACGAGTGCCTCAGGTGGGCTGTCATTAATGCGAACGATCACCGCATTGATTACCCGATTACCAATCGGGATATCAACGGTAAGCTGCTGCTCTACTCCGGTGTTGAGACATGTTGCAAGCACCAAATTGAGTTCGTGATCGTGGGTTACAGCAAGAAACGATCGCTGGACGGGATTTCTACCTCCAAAAATGGCTCCAGCAGCTACATTTGCATAGGTAATTACGCCCTCGGCATCCGTCCGCATCACGCCATCATGCATCCGATCGAGCAGCTGAAATTGACGGGCATGTTCCTGGCGTTCAGTTTCAGCTTTGGCTCGCTCAATTTCGATAAAGTGACTGATCGTACCGGCAAGCTGATTTATCTCGTCTGTGGTCTCGCTGCTTGATGCCAGGATGCCATGATCGGCTGACTGCTCATCGAGTGTTTGCGATACCGCCGCCAGTCGTCGTCTGGCGTGGTGGGCGAGCAGGAGTCCGATAATCAATCCACCGACCAGCCCGATGATCAAGCCGGGGATGGTTTGACCAATTTGCCAACCTACAAACGACACGCCAGCGACTTCGAGTATCGGGATAATAAACTGTATGTAGAGCCTGGGCATGTTGGGGCTACATCTCGAATCTGTAGCCGGTTCCCCGAACTGTTTGAATTCTGACCGGGTTGGCTGGATCCGTTTCGATCGCCTCCCTGAGCGCACGGACGTGGACATCGACGGTGCGTTCGTCGCCGACGAATTCGCTACCCCAGGCGCCGTCAAGTATCTGGCGACGGGTGAGAGCTAGTTGCCTGTTTCGAACAAAGAAGGTGAGCAGATCGAACTCCCGGGGACGGAGTATGAGCTCGTTATCAGCCAGCCAGGCTCGTCTAGCCTGGCTGGAAATCTTCAAGTCTCCTGATTCAACGATATCGACCTGTGGTTGCGCGTCACGTAGTCTTCCTCGCCGGAGCAGAGCTCGAATACGGGCTTCTAACTCTCGCAGGCTAAACGGCTTGGAAAGATAGTCGTCAGCGCCAATCTCTAGACCGAGTACTTTGTCAACTTCCTCCTGTTTGGCGGTGAGCATCATGATCGGAACGTCGGAGTGGTTCCGTATTCTTCGACAAACCTCGAAACCGTCAAGCCCGGGGAGCATAACATCGAGCAGCACAAGGTCTGGATCGTGTTGTTTAACATTGCGTGCGGCTTGATACCCGTCGTGCTCGACATGTACTTCATAACCCTGGCGCTCAAGATTAAACTTCAGAGCGTCTGCAAGATTCTCTTCATCTTCAACGATCAGTATCGATTGCTGCATCTTGCTCGTTTCTCTACGATAAATGAACGCAATTCCAAATCGTAGTGAAGTGTACGATCTACAGATGAGCGGAATGTTAGGGTTCCAATATCCTGGCAGCTATTGAGGGAGCTATTGTTGAAAAATGCAGTCGCTGCGCTCGGAATGTGTTCCTGGGATCGGTTTTTGGTGACCTCCATCTACCCAGCTCCAGGCGAATATGCTGTCGTCGAACGCACGCTTGAGCAGGCTGGAGGAACCACAGCGAATACCTGCGCTGCTCTCGCCAGGGTTGGCATTGACGTAACACTTGCATCCTTTGTTGGCGACGATCAGCGCGGGCAGCGACTGATCGAATCCCTGGTGGAATCAGGTTGCAATACAACGCATGTCATTCCGAAAAAAGGACAGATCACTGACAGTTCCTATATTGTTGTCTCTGGAAGAGAAGGTTCAATCGACCGAACAATTTACTGGCTCAAAGGCGCAAAACCAGAGCTTGGAGACGCGTTGCCAGTGGACGAACTCCTCGACTGCCGCTGGCTAGTCCTAGATGTTGACGATCCAGCCTTGCGATCGTTTTGGTTGGATCTGCCTGCACACCGGAGTCCGCGCACACAGTTAGTTGGATTGCTCACCTATCTCGTGGAACTCACTCCTACAACGGGCTTGGAGCAAGCTCTGCATTGCAATGTTGTTATTGGTAATGAAGCAGAGTTTATGTATTTGACTGACTGTCTGGACATCGACTCCGCGACAGCTGTCGCACTTAAACTGATGCCAGGTACCGCTTGCCGAAAAATCTATATCAGTCGCGGATCAAACGGTTCACGGTCAATCTCTTCAGCAGGCGTGACAGTTCAGCCGGCCTTTGATGTACCAGTTGTTGACACCACCGGCGCTGGAGATGCATTTGCGGCAGGCTGTGTATGGGGTCTTGTGGAATCTCTTTCTGACACTGAAGTTTTAAAAAGAGGAAACGCGCTGGGTGGATTAACCTGTACCGCTCTCGGCGCCAGAACGGCGCATCCGAGTATTGAAGAAGCAGTGGCGCTCATGCAGCAAAGTCATGATCCACCATGGTAGCGAGATCGTTGTCCCGGCAAACTCTGGCCGCTATGGCGTCCGACGCTGGTTTGAGTCTTCTCGGTGTGACCGACTCGTCACCATTTCTTCAAACCGCTGACTACGTTGAAAACCATATCCGCTCCGGTCACACCACCGGGATGGACTGGTTTACCGTTCAGCGGGCACATCAATCCGCCGATCCTGCAACGCTGCAAACATCGGTGCTTTCTATCGTGTCTGTAGGACTCCCATTCTGGAGCGGTCCTGTAGACAAGCCAGATGACGGTGTTTTGCGTGGCCGGATTGCTCGATACGCATGGGGACGGGACTACCATCGTGTCATGAAACGACGTATGAAAACGTTTGGCGAATTACTTAGTGAGCATACCGGCGTAGAAAATGAATACAGATTTCTGGTTGATACTGCCCGCGTCTTCGATCGGGCAGTTGCCGCTCGGAGCGGTCTTGGGTGGTTCGGAAAGAATTCGATGATCATTGTGCCTGGTCACGGTTCCTGGGTCATGCTCGGTGAACTCTATCTGGACTTGCATATCCCAAGCGACCTGCCGCTTTCCAACAATTGCGGGCGGTGCTCGATCTGCATCGACAAGTGCCCAACCCAGGCGATTATTGAACCGTACAGAGTCCATGCTCCTCGCTGCATTAGTTACCTGACAATCGAAGAACGTGGGATACTACCGGTTGAATTGCGTTCAAAAATGAGCGACTGGGTGTTCGGCTGTGATATTTGCCAGAACGTCTGTCCATATACGGCAGCCGCAAAACGCTTTCGTGATGTCGAATTTGAACCTGCCAGATTGGATAATGCGTTCCCATCATTGGAAGCGTTGGTATCAATCGACGAAGCTGAATTCTACGATCTGTTTCGCGGAACAGCGGTCGTTCGCGCGAAACGGCGTGGTATGGCTCGCAACGCGGTAGTCGCACTTGGAAACAGCCAGGACCTTCGTGCCGTGCCGGTTGTTGAAAACGCAGCCTCTCAACATGATGAACCATTAGTCAGAGGACACGCTGTCTGGGCTTTAGGCAATTTGCTTGGAATAGATGCTCGCAGTAGTTTGCGAACACTGACCACAACTGAGACTGACGACTATGTCCAGCGTGAAATTCACCAGGCACAGCGATCTATACAAGGGTGAACTGCAATTCACTTGCAGCAATGTCGGTCAGTGTCTCAATCAATGTTCGGATATAATGAATCAGTACAGTGAGACCTAAGACCTACCAAATGTGCAGGAGAACGGGAAGCTTTTAACGCGCTTTGATCACCAGATCATACGTATGCTCGTTTCAGTCCGCGTTGCAGGTTGGTCAAATCAAACAATTGCACCAGTAAGTCGATGAGTATCGGCTCGGCGTATTGAAAGGATCGCTCGTGAATCAGTACAAAGCCAGCAACATACGCAATATCGGACTCTTTGCACACGGTGGCGCTGGCAAAACATCTCTGGCAGAAGCCATGCTGTTCAATAGCGGAGCGATAAACCGAATCGGAAGAGTCGAAGACGGAAACACAGCTTCCGACTGGGATCCTGAAGAGCATCGACGAAACATGTCAATAAGTACTTCAGTGCTGCCCGTTGAATGGCAAGATCACAAAATTAATGTACTGGATTCCCCTGGCTATGCCGACTTTGTCGGTGAAGTAAAGTCCGCCATGAAAATAGCGAACACCGCCATCATCCTTTTAGACGCTTCCGCCGGCGTTGAAGTTGGTACAGAATTTGCCTGGAGATTCGCAGACGATCAAAACATCCCTAGAATTCTCGTCGTCAACAAAATGGACCGAGAAAACGCGAATTTTTCAAACGCACTGGATTCTGCCCAGTCAATCTTCGGAAACAAAGTAGTGCCGCTGCTCCTGCCGATCGGTCAGGAGTCAAACTTTCGCGGATACATCGACCTGCTTGCTGAAAAAGCCTATTTGTTTGGTGAAGGCAACAAAGGCGAAGAATCGGAAGTTGAAATTCCTGAAGAACTTCTCGATGAGGTTGAAACCTACCGGCTGCAAATTGTCGAAGGGATCGCTGAAAACGATGAAGACCTGATGATGAAATATCTTGAGGACGAGCCGTTAACGAAAGAGGAACTCACTCAAGGTATGAAATCCGCGGTTGCGTCCGGTGATCTGGTGCCAGTGCTGCTCACAGCAGCCACGACGAACCGTGGTGTCAAGTATCTGATGAACGCGATTGTTGATCTCACCCCGCAGCCCGGTGAAGCAACCGTATTTGACCGTGACAACAGTGAATTGACAATACCTTGTTCAGAGGATGAACCGACCGCTTTGTTTGTCTGGAAGTCGATCGCCGACCCATTTGTCGGAAAACTCAACTACTTCTACGTTATGTCCGGAACGGTAAAATCCGACTCCCACCTGCAGAATGTTGAGAAAGGCGAAGATGAGCGGATCGGTCAGGTGTTTGTCCTCAACGGCAAAGAGCAGATGCCGGTGCCAGAATTGTATGCGGGAGACATCGGAGCGGTCTCCAAGCTCAGTGTCACCTCTACCAATGACACACTGACCGATCCAAAACGACAGGTTCGATTCGAACACATCGAATTTCCGTTGCCGATGTTCTCCGCAGCGGTACACCCGAAAACAAACGCGGACCTGGACAAAATGGGTGAGTCGCTTCAGCGTCTGATGGAAGAAGATCCATCAATCGTCATCAGTCGCAATGACGAAACCAACGAGACAATAATAAGCGGTCTCGGTGAGTCCCACGTACAGATAACCTTGGACCGGATGTCTCGAAAATTTGGCGTCAACGTCGAGATTGAACTTCCCACCATTCCCTACCGTGAGACGATCACGACCAGTGTCACCGGCGTCGAATACCGACACCGGAAGCAGACTGGCGGGCATGGCCAGTACGGTCATGTTTACCTCGATGTCAGTCCTTGCGAAGAGGACTTTGTATTCGAGCAGACGATTTTTGGCGGTTCAGTCCCGAGACAGTACATACCGGCAGTGGAAAAAGGCGTGGTCGAAGCCATGGAGCACGGCAGTCTGGCCGGATTCCCGGTAACAAACGTTAAAGTCGTGCTAACAGACGGCTCGTACCACACGGTCGATTCGTCGGAAATGGCGTTTAAACTAGCGGCATTTCAAGCATTCAGAATGGCTCAGAACTCAGCCCACCCGGTGATACTGGAACCAATCAATGAAATAGAAGTGACTATACCCGAGTCGTATACCGGAGACGTCATGGGTGATCTAACCTCGAAACGAGCCCATGTAACCGGTATGGTTCCCGGTGAAAACGGGGAGACAACAATTCAGGCCACCGTCCCGGCCGCTGAAATTCTCAGATATGCAACCGACCTGCGATCGCTCACGCAGGGAAGAGGAACGTTCACGACCGAGTTTCTTCGATTTGAGCAGGTTCCCCCGCATCTCACCGATGGGATAGTGTCGAAGAGTCGCGAACGGGATGCTGCAGCTGTATGAGTCAGGCGACCAGTCGAAGCCGATTGAATGACTGAGCAAGCATCTGTTGTTGCCGAACCGGGCAACCCAGTCGTAAAAATGATGTTTGACGGCGGTTCGAAAGGCAATCCGGGCAAGGCATACGGCAGTTATATGTACTGGGGATTGATCGAAAACAGAGAGCCGGTCAGGATCGAGTTTCCAGGTCAAAAAACGAACAATCAGGCGGAGTATATGACCCTGATCGAAGCTGTAAAGGCGATAATAACAGAACTTGACAGACTAGGTTTGGAAAGCAACTCCACCGAGATTCAAATTCGATCCGACTCTGAACTGCTGGTGAAACAACTCAACGGACAATTCAAGGTCAAAAGTAAGAAACTGAGACCGCTACATCAGGAGGCGACGTCATTGTTATCTGCGTTCCGACAACAGAGCGTTCAATGGCATCCCCGAGCTGAGTCCGTCCGCTGGCTAGGACACTAGCCAGGTTAGAGATAATTCAGAATAGCTGAAATAGCTTTCATTGCATTTCAGGGAAGAAGAATATTTAGGAACTTGAACTTAACGTGCGGTATTTGACTGTTCTCTTGCTCCTGTCCGGATTGATTCGATCGTCGTTCCTGTTTCGACGCGAGAAGAAACCGGACCAGCGCTGGCTAGCGTACGATGAGTTGTTTGCCGGGCTGGCAACGATTTATGAACTCGCCTCCAATCTCAAACCAGGGTGGCAACAACGGTGGATAACTCGAGACACCGATCCACTGCCACCAAAGTACGATCTCGAATTTTTTGAGTATAAAGATGTCTTACAGGCTGTCTTCAATATGCGGTTTGCAGCGCGTCTTCTCCAGCAGAATCGCTGGAAATCGAAGGTTTGCCCGCTTTTCGACGAGGTTGACGAACAGGCATGGCAACAGCTCTGGGGAACCGTTAACCACTTCTCGATGCGTCTGATTTCAATTCAACAAAATTATCAAGAATATCTTCGCGCCGACGAGTCAGAGTGGATCAGCCAGGCAGTCGAACAATTCGACGAGTTGCGTTATCGGCATCGTCAGAACGAGCGAACCAACATTCCGATTAACCAATTGGTCGCTGAAACCACCTATGGTTCACTGTATACATCGATGACACTGTCTGAGAAATTAATTAATCGGCTTCGATTCGACGCAACTGGCGAGGCTGTATAGATCCAGGAATCCATTCCGACGCTACTGATATTGCGGCAAGATACGAGGCATGCTATCCTAGCAGCCACCTTTGGGCGGTTAGCTCAGCTGGTTAGAGCGCTACGTTGACATCGTAGAGGTCACTGGTTCGAATCCAGTATCGCCCACAAGTTTTGATTGTATACCGCTATGACCGGGACTTGTGGCGGGGACCGAACGAACTGACAGAGACCGGCGCAAAGGCTGAAAGCGCTGGAGATTCGACACCCTGCTATACCGCCCGACAGCAGATCCGGTGAATGAACGGAGTAACCGGTTCCGGACGCCACCGTTACCTGGCACCTGAGCAGCGACGATTCTGTTGCTGGAACCAGGGTGGAACCGCGTTGGGTGAACCGCTCCCATCGTCCCTCGAGACGATGGGAGTTTTTGTTTTCGACCTGTTATTGATTGGAGGATCTGTAATGACCGGCCTGTATTACAACCCTTCTACCCGGGATATGCGCTCCAGGTAGGTAAACGTCGAACTACACTGAAATCAAATCGAAAGGCAATTCGAACATGTCTGAAGCAGTACAAGAACTGAATGAGATTGGCATTTCAAACGACGACGATGAGCAAGCCTTCAAACTCGCCAGGATGAGGCATTCTGCCGCTCATGTCATGGCTGAAGCTGTGCAGGAGATGTTCCCTGACGCGTTGTTTGCCATCGGACCGGCTATTCAGGACGGATTCTACTACGACTTCGATCTGCCAAGATCGCTTACACCTGAGGATCTCGATGAGATTGAGTCGAGAATGGCTGAGCACGTCAAAGCAAAGGAAACCTTCGAACTTCGAGAACTTTCCCGAGTGGAAGCGCTTGAAACCTTCGCTGACCAACCCTACAAAATCGAACTCATAGAGGCGTTTGACCCTGATGAAGAGATAACAGCCTATCAGAATGGTCCATTTCTGGATTTATGTCGCGGTCCGCACGTCGACAACACCGGCGACATAGGCGCATTCAAGTTGCTCAATCTCGCCGGAGCTTACTGGAGAGGCGATGAAAATCGGCCTATGCTCCAGCGTATTTATGGCACAACCTGGCCAAGTGAAAAGGAACTCAACGAGTATCTCGAAAAGCGGGAAGAGGCCATTCAGCGAGATCACCGGCGTCTTGGCAGAGAACTGGACCTGTTTAGCGTGGATGATTCGATCGGCAGTGGATTGGTTCTCTGGCATCCGAAAGGAGCAATGATCCGATATTTGATCGAAAAATTCGAAATGGAAGAACACCTCCAGCGTGACTACGAGCTGGTCTATACACCGCACATCGCATCAGAAGAGATATACAAACAGAGTGGACACCTTGAATCGTACGGTGAGAACATGTACTCACCAATGGACATCGATGGGGTGGACTATTACCTGAAACCGATGAACTGTCCCGGGCATATCAAGATCTTCTCATCAAAGATTCGCTCCTACCGTGACCTGCCTATTCGATATGCGGAGTTGGGCACGGTGTACCGGTACGAGCGATCGGGAACGCTGCACGGTATGTTGCGAGTTCGTGGATTCACTCAAGATGACGCCCATATCTTCTGCCGGCCCGATCAACTTGAAAGCGAAATTGACCGAATTCTTGATTTTGCCGACTACTTTGCCAGAGTCTTTGACTATCAGTACATTGCTTACGTTGCAACACGTCCCGAAAAATCTATCGGCAGTGATGAAAACTGGGAGACAGCTGAAGCAACACTCATCCGGGCGGTTGAGCGACGAGGCAAGCCATATAAAATGGATGAAGGCGGCGGCGCATTTTATGGTCCCAAGATAGATATTAACTTTTTCGATTCCCTCGGTAGAGAATGGACTGGCCCAACTTGCCAGGTAGATTTCAACCTGCCCGAACGATTTGACGCCACCTATATCGGTCAGGATGGCGAACCTCACCGCGTCGTTATGTTGCACCGAACTGTTTTCGGGTCAATGGAACGATTTGTCGGCGGCCTCATCGAACACTATGGCGGGGCGTTTCCTGTCTGGCTGGCTCCGGTACAAGCCGTGGTCATACCCATCGCTGACCGGCACAATGAATACGCTGACCAGATACATGAAGCGCTGAAAAGAGCTGGAATTCGATCCGAAGTAGACAGCGGCAGCGACCGAATGCAGCACAAAATTCGAGCCGCGCAACTCCAGAAAGTTCCGTACATGCTGGTAGTTGGCGACCGTGAAGCTGAAAGCAACTCGGTTTCCGTTCGGCTCAGGACAAATGAAAATCTCGGCGCTGTTCCACTAGATTCGTTCGTTGATTCTGTTTTGAGAATTGCCGAATCAAAGTCGATGGAACTGTCGCTCTAAAGGAACACTAAATACTCGTCTCCTCGTTCTTCTGCTAGACCACCGGTTATTTGAATATGCGCCGGTGGTCTAGTATTGTGTGTACGTACACTCACGTTGACCTAAGGAGCAACAGGTGGAACCGCTTCCAACAGGTGAGAGAAAAGCGCAGTACCGACGCCTGTTGGTCATCGGAACGTGTCTCATCTTAGCCTGGGTCATCTGGAGTGTGCGGGGATCACTTTTTCCATTTTTAATCGGGTTGCTCATCGTTTATCTACTGGCTCCATTTGTGAACCGCATTGAAAACCTCATTCCTGACCGTGGACTGCTGGCGCGGTTCAAAAGAACGATTGCCATTCTAGTCGTCTACTTTGTCGCGCTCCTGCTGTTAGTGATCGCAGCGATAACGATTGTTCCCAAACTCATTGATGAAACTGTCGAGCTGTACGACAGCACCCCGAGCTACTGGGAATCCGTGCGGGAAGAATCCAACTACTGGGTGGATCGATATGAACGGGAGATACCCGAGGACATTCGAATTCAGATAGAGGAAAATCTGGATGGGGTAACGACGACCGCAACTGATTTGGTGAGCAGTGTTATAGGCCGCTCGATTGGCACGGTGTGGCAGTTTGTAGGCTTGCTGGTCAGCATGTTGCTTCTGCCGCTCTGGGTTTTCTATTTCCTGCAGGACGAACAAAAAGCAAAACGATTTTTCTACGGAATCTGGCCTGCACACCTCCAGGACGATGTTCGAGAATTGACTGGTATTGTCGATGGAATTCTCGCTTCGTACATTCGAGGCCAGATTTTTCTAGGCATTGTTGTCGGTGTCGCTTCGGGAATTGGATACTGGATAGTTGGCGTGCCGCAGCCCTTTGCCCTGGGAATCCTGGCGGGTATTCTCGAACTGGTCCCGATCATTGGCCCATGGGTAACGTTCTTTTTCGTCGCCATCGTCGTCCTAGCGACAGATCCAGAAAAAATTATCTGGGTAGCCTTTTTATCCCTTGCGATACAGCAGTTGGAAAATACATTTCTCGTGCCAAAAATCCAGGGCAACGCCGTTCAGATGAATCCTGCCCTGATAATGACGTTGCTCGTCGTTGGCGGCGCGCTCTGGGGGTTTCTCGGGGTTATCATCATAGTCCCGATTGCCGCCGTCTGCCGCGACGTGTTCATCTATGTTTACCGCAGACTGACCTATCCAGACGACGTTGACAAGCACGAACTATCACCGGTCAAACAGCGTCAGACCCGAGGATCTCGAACCGCTTGAACAGCAGCCATTAAATTTTCGTCTGGTGTGGCTACTTGAATGACGCATCCGGGACCAACCAGCAATCGTCGATCTTTGGCCTGCTGACGAGCGTCATGTACCTGATCAATTACCTGGTTTGGAGTCATGCCAGCGATGCCATGTTCGTCTAGACCGGCGACAACCGCCCGGTCGGGATAAGACTCAAGAACCTGGCTGATGGCAGGTCCTACCCTCCGATCGTGCCAGTTGATGGCATGCCCTTCATAACTGGCAAGCAGGTCGAAGTAGGTGTTGGCTCCGTGGATGTGGATCATGGTAAAAATACTTCCTGCATCTCGAATCGCGGCTATGACCGGTTGGTCATACTCGGCTCCAAACTCGGTATATTCATCAAGTGTAGTGAGATCGCTAGTTGCACACTGGCTTGCAAAGAATGCGCCATCTGCCCCGGCAGCAAATGATGCATTGACCATGTCGACCGTGACATCTCTGATAACGCTGAGAGCTGAATGAACGGCGTCAGGCGCCGTTCTCATGTGTTCTATGACTCGACCATCAGAGAGTTTATTCGCAATCGTTAGCGGGCTAAAAATCGTTTGTAGCACCGGCACATCGGATCCAACTGCTTCTCGCACCAGCCGGCAAGTATCCACGACTTCAAAATTGAATCCGCTAGAAACGTCGACATGATTGATCCGCTGCCAATCCGTTGCAGTTTCGATCGGAAATCTCGTCGTCTCACGGGTACCGCCTGTCGCTCCCTGGTATTCACTCCTGGCGCCCCAATCAATCGTTGCGTAATCCCCCGGTGGCATGAGTTTGATGAAATCCAGATTCAAAGTTCGTTGCCATTCCATGGTCGAGCGTGTCAAATCGCCAGCAGACTGATCACGTTCCGGAAAATGTTGCCAGAGACTAATCGGCGGTCGGTCGACATCGCTGCCATGCAGTGCAGCGATCACCCGTTCCTTGTGTGTCATCTCTTCGTTGCCCATAACCATCCTCCAATACTTGTTTCAAGCTAGTTGACTCAAACAATCTTGCTATGAATCCGGTGGAGCAAAGAGCTCACTCATCTCGCGCACAAACCGTTCTTCATCGTCGATTTCCAGACGATACGACTGATTTTCCGCGCCCAGTGGACTGACCGGCATCACGATTCGGATCCAACCTTCCTGAGCGCCTCGACAAACGAGATCGGTGACGGCGTTTTCGAACTTGCTGTAGGGAACACCTGGATCGAGCGCCTGATAGTATCGCTCACCCATCCCATTGGCTGTCCAGATTGCCTGAACCAGTCTCCGGTGGCGAACCGCGATACCTGATGCTGACATTTCGTGTGAAATCAAGCCGCGCCCGATCGCGGTGAGCCAGCCAATTTTCTCCATTCTGGAATCACAAATCAGGCAACGACGATTTGGGACTTCTTCCGGTTCGAAAGATCTGTTGCAGGTGTTACACCAGTAATATGTCCGCGCCAAAACGCTCGATAACCTCTTTCAAATCCTGCTTGCCCGCTGTTTATGAAGCTGGTAACGTCTGGTCGGTGACTTGATCTTGGCAACAGATGCCGGTGCGTCGTCCAAAGCATACTTCCTGCGGCAGGTGATGGGATAGGACGACCAGTGGTAGCAATTCACGCCTCGATTTACACCATGCTGTTGATCCTGACAGGAGGATTAACGGCATGGGCTTTGTTTTTTATGGCAACTGGCCGATCGGTCGACGGAGCATTCCGGTCGACCTACATCTTGATGATTGTAGTTGCTGTCATTCAGGGCGCTATCGGCGTATTGATGTTGCTGGACAATTTACGGCCAGCGCAGTCATTTCACTACCTGTATGGAATAAGTCTTATTGTTTTTCCATCATTTGGCTATGCACTGGCTGAGAGGACGACCAGTTCGCATCGCGAGGCGCTGATTATGGGAATTGCGTCGGCGGCTGCCTTTGGCCTGATTCTCAGAGCCGCGGCTACCGGTGGAGCATAATAGGAGCGGATCGCTACAACGAAAAGACCTATGAAGGTTCGTTATTCTTCTTCCACTTCCGCACTACGATCTGCCCATCGCTGCAAAAAGTGGGTTATCAGAATGCCCAGCACGAAAGCAGTGAAAACAACTAGCAGTTCCGTCGCTTCGCTAACTTTTCCAAATACCATACTTCGCTCTTCTCCAGAAAATCGAGTCTACTTATTCTGAATTCGCAGGCTGATTGCCACGTTTCTATTCAAGGGTTAGCAGGTAGTCAACAACAAGCGTTACATCGCCAGGGCTGAGGTTCAAGTTCGGCATCGTCGCAGCGGGATTCGTTGCTTGAGGATTCGTTTCCCAGGCTTCAAGGTAATCTCGCTCGACCGGTTCGCAGAATACTGGCGTACAGTCCATCGACGCCAGACCGGTCAGATCTGGTCCGACAGTACCACCATCTGGAAAGTCATTGCTAATGTGGCATCCCGCGCATCTCAGACCAAAGAGGTCCTTGCCAGCTTCTTCGGGCGATGCAGGAGTCGGTAATTCTGGTGGCGTTGAAGTGGCAGCGACGCCGTGAGCTTCGAGATTGTGCTCTTCATCAGCGGCAACTACCTGGTTCCAGGCGCCTTCCCGGATCAACAGGACCAAATCGTTGACCTGCTCCTGATTGAGGACGCCGCCTTCAGAATCAAGCCAGGCAGGCATGGCGTTTCTGCCTCGTTCAATGGTGAGTTGGATGACGTCTTCTCGCTCCTGGCCAAGAACTGGATCCAGGGTAGTGTTTTGAGGTGTATTCAACGGGATACCCAGGTACTCCGGTCCTGCCAGCCCATCCGGACCGTGACATACGACACAATTCGCCGCAAAAATGGATGCAGCCCGTTCCACGGATACATCTACCTGTGAACTGGCTTCTGTATCTCTACGATTCTTCTCGTTGAATACGTACACCAGCACAATGGTTGCAATTACAACCAGACCCAGTGCGACGATCGTAGCGATGCGGCGTTCGGCTCCCACTTGTCACTGTTCTCCTCTACTCGACTACAACGAGCCGGTCGACCGCTGCAGGTTCATCAAGGTCCAACAAGTCTTCGGTTTCCTATCCTGGATACGGAGTTGACTGTTCTGGAGTCCATTCGGAACGCTCGGTAATAGTGCCAGTGTCAACAATTACATTGGAGTCACTTATCTCGATAGCCATCAGGTCCATTGGACGAGGGGCTGGACCTGACGTCAAGACTCCGTGGCGGTCGTAGATGGAGCCATGGCACGGGCAGTGAAACTTGTCTTCGCTAGCTGCCCAGGGGACGGTGCAACCCAGGTGCGGGCACTTCCAGTAGAGCGCAAGCAACCCGTCAGGGTTGTTAATCAGGAAAAATTTACCTTCCTGTACACGAAGGGGCTCTTCGCCATCTGGCGGCACCGAGGAGGCTGGCACGGTTATTTTGGATCCAAATGTGCCTGTTTTCAGCGGCCAGAAAAAGTAGACAAATCCGCCGAGTAGCTCAAGTACCACAATAACCGTGCTGCCTAGCAGAACGTTTCTCAAGAACATTCGACGCGGCACTCTTTTTTCTGGTACGTGCTGATTTCTACTGAGCAGGTTTACGACGGCGCCGATGAGCGGCACGAGTACGGCCCCTACTGCTGTACGAATCAACGGAACCATTGACAATTACCTCTCTTGCAAGTTGAGCAAGATACTCTATTCATGTACTTCGATGTTCCAGGGCCAGGAAAGGTCCATGCCCGTACCCCGGAAAGCTGTTCCAATGATCGTCAAAATGACATAGCTCACGACAAATCCGGTAAAGAGCGCCATGATAAGTTCCCGTGTTGTTGGCTTGTATATCCGCCACACCAACAACCCGAGGAGAACGATCAGCGCGCCCATGATCATGACCGGAACAATCTGCTGTTGAGCCAGATCAGGAATTTCACCCTTGAGCGGCGCAAGACCTCTGCCCCAGTACTCATCTAGCATGATGAGTCCGAGTACACAGATCGTCGTGTAGATAGTAGAAAAGATTGTGATCTGCTTGCCTTTGTCGGAGGTAAACAGAATTCCGACACCGAGGGGAGATCTATCAACAAATGGAATGGCTGCAATCGCAACCAGGGCAGCGGTCGGGATGATCACGCCTGCGAGGGCTGGATGCATATGGAGCAACAGCTCCTGAAGATTCAGAAAATACCACGGTGCTTTGGACGGATTTGGCGTCTGTGTAGGATTTGCCACCGCAGCCAGTGGTGCATTTATCAGAAGGGAGACCGTCAATAGAATCAGAGTGAAAACGACGGCTGAAAGAGCTTCAACCACCACCAGTGATGGCCATACCATGACCTCATCTTCAGCAAGGTCAGTCGGTCGAGCAGCAGTCCGTCCGCGGACAAGTTCCAGCAGACGCTGTCGCTTTTCTTCGCTAATGGCGTCAGTCTGTCCTGTCGGTTGTGCTAGTTCAGCCACTTGCTACCCCTCTCACAGTTGCGGCATTCTAAAGGGCTAAGTCAGCAATTAGAAGCAGTAACTTGCCTTTAGAGTGGACCCGAGATACCGCCATCCTTGCGAATTCGCCAGAAGTGAACGGCCATCATTGCAGCGGCAATCAGTGGCAAAAATATTACGTGCAATGTGTAAAAACGGATGAGGGTATTCTGGCCGATCTCGAAATCGCCGACCAGCAGGAACTGGGCTTTAGGACCAAGCAGCGGCGCGGATTCAGCCATCGTCGTGCCGACAGTGATTGCCCAGTATGCGAGCTGATCCCAGGGTAGCAGGTAACCGGTAAATGACAGAAGGAATGTCAACGTTAGCAGGATGACACCAATCACCCAGTTAAATTCTCGCGGCGGTTTGTAGGAACCGGTATAGAACACGCGACACATATGCAAAAATACCGCTATCACCATCCCGTGGGCGGCGTACCGGTGCATGTTTCGCATCAACTGACCAAAAGTAACCGAAGACTCGATATCTTTCATGTTCTGGTAGGCCTGCTCGGTACTTGGTATGTAATAGAACATCAGCAGCACACCGGTGAATGTAAGCACCAGGAACATGAAAAATGAGAGTCCACCCAGGCAGAACGTGTAGGTGACTTTGGTCGCGTATCGTTTTATCTTTACTGGATGAAGGTGGAGAAAAACGTTCGACGCAATGATCAGGGCTTGATTGCGCTGTGTATCGGGATAACCATGTCGAACGACCGCGCGCCATACCGAGCTACTCGTAATGCGGTCTGCGAGCGTATACTCCCGTCGCATTCGTCCTCCTGTTCGCACGAGTCACAGCCATCAATGTCCAGGTTTTCCTGCAATTCAGAAAATTGCTTCTGGAGTTGATTTCCGATCTCGTTCTGCCTGGTAACGAAACACCGAACCAGTGTTGCGATTGGTCTCCGGTCAAGTAGCAGGTGAATGAAATTTGCCGTTTGAACGGTTGTGTTCGCTGTCTCGACCCAGTCTCAAATCCGCCTGATCCCCTGCCTGCGGATGAAGGCGAGTATAGCACAGCCCGAGTGGATTGTATAAGGATTCACAGACGGTACGAGTGGCTCAGAATGCCCGAATGTGACGTCTAACTCACCTGCAATTTATTGATATGATCAATGATGTTCTTAACGAAATACCTGAAATCTCAAGCCGGTGACTAACATCTCTCAGAAAAGCAACTCGCTCAATATGATGGGTGTCAGTTCAGGTTGACTTGTGCATCTATATTCCAACGTAATGGGTTATCATGCGATGAATGGTCTCAACGATCATATGGGCCAGTAGTTTCACACCAGCAAGATGAATAAGTCGTATGCTACCCCTCTACTCAGATATTGATGAAGTAAGGAAATTCGCTAGGGACTGCGTCGCCTGTTCAAGATCGGAAACGCGACAGCAGGTCGTGTTTGGAGCTGGAAACCCCGACGCTGAGTTGATGTTGATTGGCGAAGCACCGAGCCTGACCGACGATGTTACCGGCCACCCGTTCACCGGTCCAGCAGGCGATTTGCTGGACGAGATGCTAGCTGCCCATGGTTTGAGCCGAGACCGAATCTGGATTACGAATCTGGTCAGGTGCTACGCGGGTCGAAGCCGAGACGGCCGCTCCGAAAATCGCCCGGTCAAAGCTGCGGAAGTAAAAGCCTGCAACTCGTGGCTTGATTTAGAAATCTACTTCGTAAATCCTAGAGTGCTGCTTGCGGTTGGCTCGCCTGCGGCAAAACATCTCATCAATCCGTCATTTCAATTGTCAAAGGAGCGCGGCAAGATCCAGCGCCATCGAACGGATGGCAAGTATGTCCTTGCGACTGCGCAACCTGCTTACGCTATGAGATTAAAAAATCTTGGTAACGCTAGCGCTTTCGAGGCTGTATGCGCGGAAATCATTGGTGATATCG
The DNA here is from genome assembly GCA_964577155.1 of uncultured Thermomicrobiales bacterium. Classification (GTDB taxonomy): domain Bacteria; phylum Chloroflexota; class Chloroflexia; order Thermomicrobiales; family CFX8; genus CAZNYB01. The sequence continues at coordinate 68,466 of CAZNYB010000006.1, forward strand.
GCACAGCCGCATCGCTTGCAGGTCTAATCTGAAATGTACTTGTCGAACTCAACGATTCGCGTCTCCAACTGTTCTTTTGTACGCATCGGCGGGAACAGTATGACTTCACGCACATTTGTCTGGTTCGTCAGCAACATGACGAGCCGGTCAATGCCTAGTCCGTAGCCACCGGTTGGAGGCATGCCATACATCAATGCCTCAACGTAGTCGATATCGATTGGCATGGTGTCTTCATCACCGGCTGCTCGCTGTTCTACCTGTGCTAGAAATCTGCGGTACTGATCTACAGGGTCGTTGAGTTCAGTATAGGCGTTACCCATCTCAAATCCACCGATGAAGATTTGAAATCGTTCGACCGTGTTGTCATGGCCGGAAATCTTCTTGGCAAGCGGAGATAGCTCGACCGGATAATTGATCAGAAAAGTTGGTTGTATCAGTTCTGGTCGAACAAACGTTTTCAACAACTCGTCCACTATTTTCGGCCAGACTGTGTCAGGATGGATTTCAACACCAACTTCTTTTGCGCGCCGGTACAGTTCTTGCTGATCTCGAACGCTTTCATAGTCAATGCCACAGGCTTCGAAAATGGCGTCGGACAGTGCCAGCCTGCGCCACGGCGTCGTGAAGTCAATCTCCTGGCCTTGATATGTAATGGTGGAGTCTCCGGTAACATCTTGCATCATCCGGGAAAGCATATTTTCAGAAATCTCCATGACGTCAGTGTAGTCCGAATAGGCCATGTAGAACTCGAGCATCGTGAATTCCGGGTTGTGATTTCGGTCGACACCTTCATTGCGAAAGTCTTTACAAATCTCATACACACGCTCGAAACCACCGACAATGAGTCGCTTCAGATAAAGCTCATCAGCAATTCGCAGGTACAACGTCTGATCGAGTGCGTTGTGATGCGTGGTGAATGGCTGTGCAAGCGCACCGCCATACAGTGGCTGGAGGGTCGGTGTTTCGACCTCCAGAAATCCCTCCGAGTCGAGGTACGACCGGAGCGAAGATATAACCTTTGTGCGGGTTCGAAAGATATCTTTGACCTCCGGATTGGCAAACAGGTCGACATAGCGCATTCGATAACGCTGTTCGACGTCTGCCAGACCGTGCCACTTCTCAGGAGGAGGGGATATGGCTTTCGCAAGCATCCGCCAGGATCGCACTTCGACACTAATCTCACCGGTCCGAGTTCGAAATAGCCGACCGGTCGCTTCAACAAAGTCACCCCGGTCAACAAATTGAATGAAGTTCTCGTATTCATCATCGTCCAGGTTGTTTGCCCGCAGGTACAGTTGGATGCTGCCTGAGCCATCTTCAATGTGGGTAAATGAAGACTTCCCCATGTTTCTGACAGTTATTACCCGCCCGGTAACCGTGGTCTCATCCTCGGTATATCCATCAGAAAGGGTAGGTTCAATGGCGATGTAGCGATCAAGAGCCTCACGAGTCCTATGTGTTCGAAATGACTGGCCAGGATAAGGATCGATACCCGCTTCTCGAAGTGCTGAGACCTTCTGTAATCTAACCACCTGTTGTTCATTTAGATTCATGTCCCCCTCTTCCTGTTTGAACATGCTTACTCAGCAAAATGCCGCGGAGATAGTCGCCGCGGCAGAACGTAGATAGATTCCAAATATCAGGTTAGATGTTCAGTAAATCTCCTTGACTTCGAACTCTAGCTCTCCGCCTGGCGCAACCACCGTAAACGAATCGCCAACCTGTTTACCGATCATTGCCGATCCCATTGGTGATTCAACAGAGATTCTGCCCTGGCTCAAACTGGCTTCGAACGCGCTGACTATTGTCCAGGTGTCCTCTTGGCCACTTTTATCGGCAACGCGGACAGAGGAACCAAACTCGACGACACTGTAAGAGTCTTCGTGTTCCACGATTTTCGCGTCGCTCAGAATGTGCTCAATTTCTCGTATTCGAGCTTCTAGCTGAACCAGTTCTTCTTTGGTCTCTTCAAAATCACTGTCATCGGAGACGTTTCCAGCTTCGTTTAGCGCATGCACTCTCGCCCGCAGCCGTGGCAAATTTTTGGTGCGAAGCATTTCGCGTTCTTCTTCAAGTTCACGCTTACCTTCTGGAGTCAATATAATTTGCTCATTTGCTGCCATGAGCATGGCTCCTTACTGGAAACATTTTCTAATCAACATATGAAATCAGGACAGCTACATGAAATTCGATTGTCGCTAGATTCAGCGATGTGGGCACGACTGGACTCGAACCAGTGACCTCACGGATGTGAACCGTGCGCTCTAACCAGCTGAGCTACGCGCCCGTGACACCTGCGAGTATAACAGAACGATAGCCCGGTAATTCAGCGAAAATTACAGTGCTTGTTCAAGTACTCGAGTTGCTTGCCGAACGCCAAAACGTACCCGATTAACTGAACGCCGTAGCTGATGGGTTGCCGCCCACAACTCGTCGTCGGACATGCTTACGACGGATTTCACTGGTTTTAATCCAGGCAAAGGAGATGATCCCAGAGCCGAGTCATGGGCAAACTCGCCGCCTGACGTGTAGTTGACCGGGATCAAATACTTGCACGCCTGAACGATCGCGGCTGACAACTGATCTGCCTCAGCTTCCGTCAAAGAATCGGAATCAATCTTCACCTGAACGGCTATCGCCGCCGCTAGACCAGCATCTATGTCGGCTCGGAGCAGAGAAAACGTCGTATCGTCGTCAGGGCCCCCAGCCGGCAATCCATCCCAGAGGGCTTCGGCAGCGGTGACTTCGTCGGATATTTCCTGCAGGGCCGCCTGCACATCAAATGGTGGCACAGGATCTGTGAGCAACCGTCCGGTAACTTCTACATAAATCTTAATATCTCGCTCAAGGTTTGCCGGATCGATTTTGTCCAGTGTGTCCTCGGTTGTGTGCCACCACCAGCCTAGTCCGCCTCGCCGGGCGACATTTGAACCAACCAGTTGGGCAAGCTGGTCGGAAACTTCTGATGATTCACCTTGCTGTGAAATCGACATGAACATCGCCGGAAGTCCGATGCCCCAGAAAGACTGGTCGCCAGCTCGCCCAAACCGGTTGTATACCAGCTGCTGTCCGGTCTGTCGTTCGATAACTTCTTTCGCAAAAGGATAGGTCTCGGCCATCATATTTGCCGACGTGAGATCCGTGGCTCCAACTCCGCCAGGCGAGTCGACATTTACGTGCGCGATACAACGTTCGCGAAGGTCGAACCAGTACGCATCGGCGAACCAGGTTGAACCGGCATAGCGAGCGTGCGAGTGTCCCGACCAGAAGGCAAAACGGATGTCACGGTGAAGCTCACCTTTGTGGTTGGCAAGGATCCGTGCAACTTCGACCATAGTAGCGTTCGCGCTTCCGTTGTCCATCGCGCCGTAGTGCCACGAATCAACATGCCCGCTGAACAGAATGAATTCCCGGTCTCCAGTGCCAAGGTCGGCCACCAGTGTCGGAATCGGTCGCCAGCGAGTGTCAACTACTGTTGCCACCTTGGCTCGAACAGCAGCGTCGTCCGCCAGCAACTCCTTGAGCCGGTCTCCGGTTTCACTATCCACCGATATGACTGGAACAGTTGGCAATTCAGCAAGCGCATCTGGAGTTGGACTACCCCATACTGGAGAGACGGTCATTTCGTGAAGATGCTCACCAGAGATATTTATAAGCGCAAGCACACCAGCTTCCGAAGCCGCAAAGGCTTTTTGCGGGGTCGCCAGACCTTCGGTAACGACGATCTTGCCAGCGCCGTTGACAGAGCCAAGGTCTTCCTTCTCTCCGGCTCCCGCATAGACAAGTTGACCGGCGACACCGTCTTCCGAGGTGCTGGTCGAAAAGGAGTGAGTAATACAGTGAAAAAACTCATCCTCTACCGCAAGGGAAGCTGAAACCGGCAGGCTAACCAGGCAAGTAGACTCGTGGATCCTGGTTTGAAGTCCATAACTGCTGAGAACACTATCGATATAGTCAAACGCTTCACGCTCGTCATCAGTTCCAGTCAGCCTGATCCACCTGGCAATGCCGGCATTGATTTCCATGGCATTGTCAACATCAACTTCATCAATCCATGATTGTGGTCCAGTCACCAGGAAATCCTCTCCGATTTCAGTGTTCAGCGCCGATCTGCTCAGTCACATTTAGCAACGCACTCAACCTCGACCATTGCGCCAGCAGGCAAGGCGGCAACCTGAACCGTTGAACGTGCTGGACGGCTGTCACCCATGTAGCTCGCATAAATTTCGTTGAATGCGGCAAAGTCTCCGAGATCGGCAAGAAAGCAGGTCGTTTTCACAACGTTGTCAAAAGACGAACCGCCTTCTGCAAGTACTGCTGAAAGATTCTGCATTACCCGATGTGTCTGTTCTTCAATTCCACCGTCAACCATCTTGCCGGTGCCGGGGTCCAGTGGAATCTGACCGGCAGTAAACAGGTAGCCGCCAGTCTTGATTGCCTGTGAATACGGGCCAATTGCTCCTGGAGCTTTATCAGTTGATATTATTTCGCCAGCCACTCGTTCTCCTTTATGTTGACGTATTCAATCACCATTGTCACTACTGGTGTCGTGCGCGCTAAGACGCACGAAGGCCTCACTATTCTACTTACCATCCTGGGACCAGACGGTCAATGCAATCTGTGATTCTCAGCCATCGTTCATTATTGGAGTACACTGGTTCCCCGGTACATGAAGCGGTTCTTAACGACTTCCAGCTTTCAACCGACAGTGGCTAGTTGACCGGATGCGTTCGTAAACCAGAGATTGCAGCAATGGGTACTCGGAAGCAGACGACAGTCATCATTGTCAATTTTAATGGCGGGAAACATCTCCTTCGCTGTCTCGGAGCGCTGGTACATCAGTCTGTTCCACTTCAGATTCTCGTCGTCGACAACGCTTCCACGGATGATTCAGGGCGTATCGCCAGCGATGAATTCCCCGGAGTTCGATTTTTGCCATTACGCCGCAACACTGGTTTCTGCAGGGCGGTTAACATCGGAGTCGCTCAACTACAGTGCAATCACTTCATCCTGCTCAATCCAGACACTATTCCAGATCATGGCTTTGTCGAGCGCCTGATGGATCCGTTCTCCCATGACTCTCAGATAGCCTCCGTGGCTGGCACGCTGGTCTTTACGTCCCAACCAGATACGATTGCATCGGCAGGTATTGCTGTCCATCGCAACGGCGTTGCTCTGGACTACCGGGTAGGTGAGCAACTCAATTCGGATGCCAGTCTTGAGCTGATATTCGGCGCAAGTGGAGGCGCGGCGGCGTTTCGTCGCGACGCATTTGTCGAAGCTGGCGGGTTCCCGGAACACTTTTTTATGTACCTCGAGGATGTTGACCTCGCCTGGAGATTGCAACTACTCGGCTGGAGTTCAGTCTGGTCGCCAGCAGCCATTGCCAGCCACGCTTATTCTTCGTCGGCTGGCGAGGGGTCAAATTTCAAACAACGGCTGCTGGCTCGCAACAGAATCTGGACTATTGTGCGATGCACGCCGATCGATTTAATCCAAGCCAACGCGCTTCCAATTGTTCTTCATGATCTGTTAGCTAGTGGGTATGCTTCGATCCATCGCAACTGGCCGATCGTGGGCGGGAGAGCTGAAGCGCTGATCAGGCTGTTGCCCCGTTTATGTGAAAGACATACGATTCAGCGGAGCAGGAACGTGCCGGTGGCTGCGCTTGAGCAGTTCTTGAAACCATCGATTTCCGCTTCAGAACTTCTGCGATTAAAAAAGCTAACCAGAGAACTTGCCGTCGAACCGCCCATGAGTAACTAGTCTCACCTCGTAGAATTAGGGAACGTACACATCGTCGACATTCCTGTCAATTACCGATCGGTAAAACCGAATAATTAGGAAAATAAACAGTGGTAAGAAATATACCGAGAGATAAACAACTACTGACATTAGGCGTCCTGACAGGCGCGCTGATCGGCTCGATCACCGTCTGGCAAGCGAGAAAATATCAACAGAATGAACGCAAACCTGGCTTGATTGACTGGGATAGAGTGCGCTCGGTCGCGATTTCAATGAACAAGGAGTCAGCGTTATCGTCTGCGGAACGACTCAGACTCGATGCTGAGTACCAACGACTGGTTGGGCAAACTATTGAACTAGTCGCCGACTATACCGGTGATACGCTCCCTAGAAATCTGGATGGAATTTATGCATTCGATCGAGTCGACTGGATTAATGCCAACATCGAGTCCTTCGAGCGGATGTTCGCTCCAATTGAAAAACTCGAACTTGTGAAACGAAAGGAATCTGGCAATCCGCTCAGCAACGCCTGGCACAGTTTCAATCAGTCGGTTTTGAGTGCGGAGGCCGGACTGCTGCTCGGCTACCTCGCCAAGCGTGTGCTAGGACAATACGACCTTGCTCTGCTCGGGCGCGAACCGTTGACCGATGAAAGCGGCAAACTCTACTTCGTCCAGCCGAACATTCAAAATACTGAACGCGCGTTGCAGCTGCCGCCGGACCAGTTCAGACTCTGGCTGGCATTGCATGAAACGACGCACGCATTCGAGTTTGAATCTCACCCCTGGCTACGCGAGTATATGAACGATTTGCTAGAGGAGTATTTCACCTACCTCACGGATGACATGGAATATCTCCGGCGAGGTGTTGAAGCGGTGCGAATGTACTGGGATCGTGTTCGAACCTCAAACGGCAACTCCGCAAATTCCTGGATAGAGATGGTCATGAGCCCAGAACAACGACGTCTGTTTGCCCGGATGCAAGCGATGATGGCGGTAGTAGAAGGCTACTCCAATCACGTCATGAACGCGGTTGGGGAAGGGTTGATGCCTGACTACCAGCTGATACACAAGAGATTTGAAACCCGGCAACAGCGTCGATCACTAGTTGAACAACTCTTTGCAAGGCTGACTGGTCTTGACATCAAGCTGGCTCAGTACCGCATCGGCGAGGCATTCATAAATACGGTCGTTGAGCGAGAAGGTCATGATTTCGCCCGTCGGGTCTGGGAAAGTCCTGACACTTTACCGACGATGCGAGAACTCAGTCATCCCGGCGAGTGGATATTGCGCATCGAAGCCGAGTTGCCGCCGATTGAACAGATCGGATGACGCTCGACTTCCACGCCATTTCGACGCAGCTGCAACAGATGCTCGC